>CAKSZF010000034.1 GCA_934525405.1 uncultured Faecalibacterium sp. | reverse complement strand
GACATCTATCCGTGGCAGGTGTGGCTGGACGGCACCTATATGGCGCAGCCCTTCTACATGGAGTACGAGACCCGCTTCAACAAGATGCAGGGCTGCATCGACAGCTACAAGCAGTTCATGAACATCAAAAAGCACATGCGGGATGAAAAGACCGGCCTGTACTACCACGGCTACGACGAGAGCCGCCAGATGTACTGGGCAGACCCTGAGACCGGTTGCAGCCCCAACTTCTGGCTGCGCGCCATGGGCTGGTTCCTTGTGGCAATGGTGGACGTGCTGGAGCACATGGACGAGCAGCTGTACAACGAGTATCGCGGCATCATGGCCATGCTCAAGCAGACCGTAGAGGATATGCACAAGTTCCAGGACGAGCAGACCGGGATGTTCTGGCAGGTCATCGACCACCCGGAGGCCGAGGGCAACTATCTGGAGACCAGCGGCACCGCCCTGTTTGCCTACGCAGTGCTCAAGGGCGTGCGTCTGGGCTACCTGCCCAAACGCATGGCTGCATGGGCAGAGAAGGCTTTCTACGGCACCTGCGACCGGTATCTGTCCAAGAACCCGGATGGCAGTTTGCAGCTGGACGGCATCTGCCTTGTGGCAGGTCTGGGCGGCAAGGATCACCGTGACGGCTCTCTGGCCTACTACTTCAGCGAGCCGGTGGTCTGCAACGACGCCAAGGGCGTAGGCCCGCTGGTGCTGGCTTATACCGAAATGATCGCACGGAAGTAACCAAAAACGGGATACAGCAAGGCTGAGTAGCTGCAAAAAAGTAGCTGCTCAGCCTTTTTGCGTGTCTTTTTTGTCCCCTTGCATAAACCGCCCGCCGCTGTCCCACACTAAGCCCAGAAAAAGACCCTGTACACAAAACGAACAGATGGGAGTAACAAGCATGGAGCAGATCAAAAAATTTCTGCACGGCAAGGGCTTTGCTCTGCTGCTGACCGCAAGCCTGCTGGCTGCGGCTGCGGCGGGGGTGTGGGCGGTGCGCGCCCTGCGGGCAGAACTGCAAAAAAGTCTGGATGGACTGGACGCCCCCGGCACCACCCAACAGACCACCCCGGAAACAGAACCGGACTGGGACGCACAGGAGGACACCACATGGCAGCAGCCCGTGACCGACGTTGCAAACAGCAAGGCAGATGTGCCGCAGCAGACGCCCTCTGGGGCGTCCTCTGGTGCGCAGTCTGGCTCTGGTTCGCTGCGCGAACCCTCGGCACTGCAAGGCGCATCCTCGCCTGCCAGCAGTTCGGCACAGCCTGCCGCCGCGCCCTCTATGCCGGGGCGCGTGCTCAACGCCTTCAGCGGCGATGAGCTGGTGTATAACAAGACCCTTGGGGACTGGCGCACCCACAACGGCGTGGACTATGCCTGCACGCAGGGCGCTGCGGTAGCGGCACCCGTAGCGGGCAAGGTAGTCTCTGCCGGGGCAGAGGGCAACTGGGGCACCGTGGTGGTGCTGGAAGATGCCGCTGGTCGCAGTTGGCGGCTGTGCGGTGTGGCTGACCCTGCTGTAAAAGCCGGGGATACCGTAGCCGCCGGGCAGAAGCTGGGCACGGTGGGCACTGTCGGCTGCGAATGCGCCGAGGAGAGCCATATCCATGTGGAGGTAAAGCAGGGCGAAAGCTACCTCGACCCGGCAAAGCTGCCGGAATAAGCAAACCATAAAAGGGGCTGCAATAGCGGCTCCTTTTTTGCTGCGTCAGGCGGTACGGCGCGTTTGCAGCAGCCAGAGAACCAGCGCCGAAAGCACCCCGGCTGCCAGCAGTACATCTGCCGGGTGCGCAGCCCAGTGCTGGAAGGCACTGCCATAGGCTGCCTGCCCGATGGGCTGGGTCAGGCAGGCCAGCACAGAGAGGCAGGCTGTCGTCTTGCCCAGCTGTGCCTGCGGCACCAACACTTGCAGCTGCGCAAAGAACCATACATTGAACAGCGCTGCCACGGCCATAAACACGGCCCCCAGCACCAGAATGCTGCCGAACTGCAGCACTGACACCCGGAGGGCAAGACCCAGCGCGGCGCACACGCCGCTGAGCGCCAGCAAAAGAGGTGTGCCGCTGCGGATGGGATGACGGACAAAGACGGTTCCGGCCAGCACGCCGCCCAGAATGCCGCCTGCGCTCAGCACCGCCTGCACAAGACCAAGGGAGGCATCACTTTTCTGCAGGGTCTGTACCACCAGCACCGGAACACCTACGGTGAGGGCGGGGACTTCCAGCAGGTTTACAGCCGCCATGGCGGCAGCTAACCGCAGCACCGCAGCCTGCCCGGTGAGGAACTGCGCACTTTCCCGCAGGTCGGCCCACAGAGAACGGACCGAGAGCCTTGTGTCCGATGGGACATCCTGTGGGATGCGCAGACAGAGCTCCATCCCGGCAGAAAGTGCAAAGCAGCAGCCGCAGAGCACCAGCAGACCCCGGATGCCGAGGTGCTCCAGCAGAACAGCACCCAGCAGGGGACCGAGAAGCTCGTCCACGGTATCCACCAGCTGGATGACTGCGTTGCCGCGCAGCAGCTGGGTGTCGTTCAGCAGCAGAGGCAGGCAGGCGCGTACCACGGGCTGGTAAATCCCCTGAATGGCGTACAGACTGCCCAGCACGGTCAGGACCAGCGGGAGCAGCGGCAGATGCGGCAACCCAGCAGCGGCTGCCGCCGAAATACCGGTGGTCACCAGATCCAGCAGTGCCATCAGGCGGGCTTTACGGCAGCGGTCTGCCAGCGCGCCGCCGGTCAGCATTCCAGCAAGGGCGGGCAGCATGGCCAGAGCGGTGATGCCGCCGTACAGCGCGGCAGAACCAGTCTGCCGCAGCAGATACAGCGGCAGCGCAAACCGCAGGGCGGCATTGCCGAACAGGGAGACGATCTGTCCGAGGACGATAAGGATAAAAGTGTTCATGGAAACCTCCTGCTTTTTTATTTACAGACTTTTGGTCTGTATTTACATACAAAAAAAGGCGGAGCGTTCCGCCCGGGAAATTCAGTCTTTGACCGGTGTGCACAGCTGCACCAGCTGTTCGGCCTGTGCATCCGTCAAAAGATCCAGCCCAAGTGCATGGGTCATTTGCTGAAACACGACGTTCCGCGCCCGCTGCTCGGTCGGTGTGGTGAGGCGCGTCTGGGGAGAAAGCCAGATGTCTGCCAGCACGAACAGCGCTTCGGCCAGCGCATTGGCATCGGCGGTGTGGATGGAGCCGTCCGCCATGCCCTGCCGGATCATGGGTGCAATGCACTCCGGAGCCAGATGCGCTTCAATGTTGGTCAGCTCCATGGCAAGGAACTGCGGGTTGCTGCACAGGTGCGGCAAAGTCTGCGCGATCTGCTGCTGCCGCTGCCCGGCAAAGGAAACTGCAAACACCGCCTGCAGCTTCTGCAGCCCGGTCAGGGCCGGGTCGTCCCGGATATGGCGCAGCGGCTCCCACATCTGGTCGCCCAAACGGTCACCGACGCGCTGCGCGATCTCCTCCTTGGAGTGGAAGTGATGGTACACCGCCCCTTTGGAAAGCTTTGTGGCATCAATGATGTCCTGCAGGGTGGTATTCTGGTAGCCCTTCTGGATGAAGAGCAGGGCGGCGGCGTCCAGGATCTTTTCAACGGTCTGTTCCGGGTATTTGTTGCGCGGCATGGCGGATGCTCCTTTTTTACAAACTAACGGTCTGTAAAAAGAATACAGCAGCCCGGCGGCTTTGTCAAGAGGGGGTGGAACCGAAAATCCATTCATTTCCTGCGGCGCTGCATTGCTTTTGCGCGGGGTTTCTGGTATGATACAATAGAGTTAAAAGGCGATTTTGGGAGGATGACAGATGGCAAGGGTTTTGATCGTGGGAGCCGGGGCAGCCGGACTGATGGCGGCGGGTGCCGCCGTGCGGCAGGGACATCAGGTGACGGTGCTGGAGCATACCGAGAAGCCCGGGCAGAAGATCCTTGTCACCGGCAAGGGACGCTGCAATGTGACCAACGACTGCCCGGCAGAGGAGTTTTTGCGCCATGTGCGCACGAACCCGCGCTTTTTGTACTCCTCGCTGGGAGCGTTCCCCCCGGCAAAGACCATGGAGCTGTTCGAAGCTTTGGGCGTGGAGCTGAAGGTGGAGCGCGGCCGCCGGGTGTTCCCGGTATCGGATAAGGCCGAGGAGATCCGGCAGGCATTGCTGCGCTATGCGCAGGACGCCGACATCGTCTACGACGGCGCAAAAAAGCTGCTGCTGGAGGACATCGTGCCGGAGGCAGAGCCCGCCCCGGCGGCACCGGAAAACCCGCGCCACCCCAAAAAGAAAAAGGCTGGCCCGGCGCTGCGCTGCGTGGGCGTGCGGGGCACCTCCGGCAGGGAATACCGGGCAGACGCTGTACTGGTGGCTACCGGCGGCGTGAGCTACCCCACCACCGGTTCTACCGGCGATGGCTACAAGCTGGCGCAGCAGGCGGGACACACCCTTGTGGAGCCGGTGCCCAGTCTGGTCAGCCTTGTCAGCCGGGACCCGGACTGCAAAAAGATGATGGGTCTGGCGCTGAAAAACGTCACCCTGACCCTGCTGGAGGACGGCAAGGCCATCTTTGACGAGCAGGGCGAGATGCTGTTTACCCACTTTGGCATCAGCGGGCCGCTGACCCTGAGCGCGTCCAGCCATCTGGGGGATATGAAAAAGCACAGGTACATCGCGGAGATCGACCTGAAGCCCGCCCTGAGCGAGGAGCAGCTGTACGACCGCATCACCCGGGACTTTGCCCTGCTGGCAAATCACGCGGCGCAGGGTGCGCTGGTCAAGCTGCTGCCCTCCAGTATGCAGCCGGTCATGGTGGCGCGCTGGGGCATCGACCCCGCCACCAAGGCAAACCAGATCACCCGGGAGCAGAAGCGGGAGCTGGTGCAGCTGGTCAAGCACTGGCAGGTATCCATTGACGCCCGGGGCGACCTTGCCCACGCAGTCATCACCAGCGGCGGCGTATCGGTGCGGGAGGTGGACCCCAAGACCATGCAGAGCAAAAAGGCGCTGGGGCTGTACTTTGCGGGCGAGGTGCTGGACGTGGACGCCTACACCGGCGGCTACAATCTGCAAATTGCTTTCTGCACCGCGCAGAGCTTTGCCAATAATCTGTAAAAAAGCAGTGCAGTCCATTCCCGTGTACTATTATATATAATAAGGAGAACATATCATGGTATCTGTTGCAATTGATGGGCCTGCGGGTGCAGGCAAATCCACTCTGGCACGCCGTCTGGCGGCAGAGCTGGGCTATATCTATGTAGACACCGGTGCAATGTACCGCGCCATCGGCCTGTACGCCCTGCGCGCGGGCAAGGACCCCAAGGACAACGCGGCGGTGGATGCTCTGCTGCCCGAGATCGAGCTGCGGCTGGCGTCCATTGCGGGCGAGCAGCACATTTACTTGAAGGACGAGGATGTGAGCGCCGCCATCCGCACCGAAGCCGCGGGCATGGCTGCCTCTGCCGTGGGTGCAAACCCCGCCGTGCGGGCATTTCTGCTGGACTTGCAGCGCAGCATGGCTAAAAAGCAGGATGTACTGATGGACGGTCGGGATATCGGCACGGTGGTGCTGCCGGACGCTACGGTGAAAATCTTCCTGACCGCCAGCCCGGAGGCACGCGCCACCCGCCGCTGGAAGGAGTATCAGGCCAAGGGCATCGACACCCCCTACGAGGAGGTGCTGGCAGATGTGAAGCAGCGGGACTATCAGGACACTCACCGCGCCGCCGCCCCGCTGAAGCAGGCGGAGGACGCCGTGCTGCTGGATACCTCGGCGCTGGATTTTGAGCAGAGCCTTGACGCCATGAAGCAGATCATTGCCAAAAAGATCGGCTGATAAAACAAACAGGACAGGAATAGAAAATGGTACTATATTATATTCTGGTGCCCCTTGCGTGGCTTGTGTGGCACATCGGTTTCTGCATCCGGGTGGAGGGGCGTGAAAACCTGAAAAAGGTGCAAACGAAGGGCTATATCCTTGCGCCCACCCATGTGTCTGCCATCGACCCGGTGTTCATCGTCGTCACCCGGTGGGGCAGGCGGATGGTGGTGTTCGCCAAAAAGGAACTGTTCGAGATCAACGCCTTTCTGACCTGGTTTTTCCGCTGCTGCGGCGGCGTGTGCGTCCGCGGCACCAAGGACGAGATGGCGGTCATTTCCCAGACGGTGGAAGCCTGCAAGCAGGGCAAGACCCTGCTCATCTTCCCGGAGGGCACCCGCGAAAAGGAGGGCAAGCTCTTGCCCCCCAAGAGCGGCCTGTTCGTCATTGCCGCCGAGGCGGGGGTGGACGTTGTGCCCTGCCGCATCTTCTATGATACCCCGGACGGAAGGATGCACCTGTTCTGCAAGGTGCGGGTGATCTACGGTGAGCCGATGCCCGCAGCACAGTTTGCCATGGAGGGCCGCCGGGACACCAAAAAGCTCCGTGCCAACAAGCAGGCACTGCTGGAAGCATGGGAAAAGATGGGGGCGTAAGAGATGGAGATCCGTTTGGCAAAAACGGCGGGGTTCTGCTTTGGCGTGAACCGTGCCGTGGAACTGACCTACGGTCTGCTGGCCGAGGGGCATAAAGTGGCAACGCTGGGCCCGCTGATCCACAACCCGCAGGCGGTGGAGGATATGCGGCGCAAGGGTGCACAGGTGGTGGACACCGTGCAGGATGTGCCTGCCGGGTGCGAGGTGGTCATCCGCAGCCACGGGGTGCCCCGCAGCGTTTACGATGAGCTGGCGACGCGCGGCATCCCGTACCATGACGCCACCTGCCCCTTTGTGCAGAAGATCCAGCGCATTGCCGCACAGGCCGAAAAAGAGGGTGCGGTGCTGCTGGTGGCGGGCGATAAGACCCACCCGGAGGTGCAGGGCATTGTGGGACACACCCGGGGTGAGGTGTTCGTTTTTGCCGATTTAGCCGAGTTAGAGGCGTGGAAAGGCCCTTCTGACCCCCAAAAACCCCTTTTTGCAGTTGCACAGACCACATTTCAGGTGACAAAATGGAAAGAAAGTTCGGAGTTTCTCAAAAAAGCCTATACAAACGCCCGAATTTTTGATACAATATGTAATGCGACGTGGGCGAGGCAACAGGAAGCGGAAGACCTCAGCCAAAAATGCGACATCATTGTTGTCATTGGCGGTCATCATTCTTCCAATACCCAAAAGCTGGTACAGGTCGCCGCAAAACACACGCGTGCCGTAACGGTCGAAACAGCGAGCGAACTTCGGCCGGAATGGTTTGCAGATGTTAAAGTGGCGGGCGTGACAGCCGGGGCTTCAACGCCATCGTCTATTATTGAGGAGGTACTTAACAGTATGAGCGCAGAAATCAATGACAGCATGAGCTTTGAGGAGATGCTGAACGCATCCGAGGAAAAGCGTGTTCATGCAGGCAGTATTGTGAAAGGAATCGTGACCAGCATCTCTGCCAACGAGATCCAGGTGGATATCGGTGCGAAGCAGACCGGCTTTGTCAAGCTGAGCGAGCTGACCGATGATTCCTCCGCCAAGGTCGAAGACCTGGTGAAGGTTGGCGATGAGCTGGACCTCATCGTCGAGAAGGTTATGGATCAGGATGGCGTCATCCAGCTCTCCCGCAAGAAGCTCGCATCTCGCAAGGGCATGGAAGAGATCGCCAAGGCAGCAGAATCCGGTGAAGTCGTCGAGGGCGATGTTACCGAGTTCAATAAGGGCGGCGTTGTCGTCAACGTCAAGGGCGTCAAGGTGTTCGTTCCCCGTTCTCAGGCCACTATGCGCCGCGACGAGGACTACACTGCTCTGGTTGGCCAGCACGTTCAGCTGGTCGTCACCGAGTGCTCCGGCCGCAAGATCGTGGGCAGCATCAACAAGGTGACCGCTGAGCAGAACAAGGCAAAGCGTGAGGAGTTCTGGGCAAACGTTGAGGTGGGCAAGACCTACACCGGCGTTGTCAAGAGCCTGACCTCTTACGGTGCATTCGTTGACATCGGTGGTGTTGACGGCCTGTGCCACATCAGCGAGCTGAGCTGGAACCGCATCAAGCACCCCTCCGAGGTCGTCTCCGTTGGTGACACCATCGAAGTGTATGTCAAGGACATCGACACCGAGAACCACAAGGTCTCTCTGGGCTACAAGAAGTCCGAGGACAACCCCTGGGAGCAGCTGAAGAACAACTACCCCATCGGCAGCACCTTCCACGCTCCGGTCGTTTCTCTGACCAAGTTTGGTGCATTCGTCCGCATCCTGCCGGGTGTTGACGGTCTGGTCCACATCAGCGAGATCAGCAATGACCGCGTTGAGAAGGTCTCCGACGCACTGAAGGTCGGCGATATGGTCGATGTGAAGCTGCTGGATGTTGACTTCGACAAGAAGCGCATCAGCCTGTCCATGAAGGCTCTGCTGAACGACGACGCTGAGTAATCAGCCCTTCGTGCAAAAGCATAGCTTCTGACACAATGCGATCTGCAGCCCCGTTGCCGGGAAAACGGCGGCGGGGCTGTTTTTGTTAATAAAGCCATGATAAAATTCCTTAAAAAGCACTGGGAAGTGCTCAGTTACCTGATCTTTGGCGTGCTGACCACCCTGCTGAATATCCTGCTGTACGCCCTGTTCAATAACCTGTTCGGCTACACCGCCGCCAACAGCTGGGGCAATGTGCTGGATAACGCTTTGTGCATTCTGTTTGCCTACTGCACCAACCGGGCGTTCGTGTTCCGCAGCAAGACCACCGGCAAAGCCATGGCGAAAGAGTTCGGCACCTTTGTCAGCTGCCGTCTGGGCACCATGGTGCTGGATGCCGCCATCATGATCGTGGGCGGCAATCTGCTGGCAGCGCAGGGCGCGGCGCTGATGGAAGGCCTGATGCAGGGCGTGCTGGGGGCTGTGGCGGGCTGGATCGATCCGGCCACAGCTGTAAGCACGATCAACACCTACGCAGGAGGCGCTGATCGTTCTGCTGCCATCGCCATCATCGGTGGTGCCGATGGCCCGACGGCGATCTTCGTCAGCGGTTACAGCGCACAGACTTTGTGGGGCTTATGCGTCAAGGTCTTTTCCAACGTGGTGGTCGTGGTGCTGAACTATGTGTTCAGTAAGCTGATCATCTTTAAGAATCGCAAGTGAGATATTTTCTCCGCCGCAGGCGGAGAAAATATCCAATATAATTTAGGAGGTACGGTATTATGAAACGTGGTCTGAAAGGGTTCGCATTCCTGGTCTCTGGTCTGGTGCTGGGCATCATTGGTGCAACGGCATCGGTGACTGCGATCGCACTCAGCGCTGTGGGCATGGCAAAGGTGCACCGTGCCAGCAAGTAAAATAACGGAGGAACGAGCATGAACCGCGAAGAGATCCTGTCCCATGTCGATCATACCCTGCTGAAACCGGAGGCCACCTGGCCCCAGATCCAGCAGCTGTGTGACGAAGCCATTGCAAACCACACCGCATCCGTCTGTATCAACACCTGCTACGTCAAGCAGGCTGTGGAGTATATGGCAGGCCGCATCCCTGTGTGCTGCGTGGTGGGCTTCCCTCTGGGTGCCATGGATACCGCCAGCAAGGCCTTTGAAGCCAAGACTGCCATCGAGAACGGTGCAGCCGAGGTGGATATGGTCATCAACATCGGCCGCCTGAAGAACAAGGAGTACGATGCTGTCCGCGAGGACATCCGTGCCGTGAAGCAGGCTGTGGGCGATAAGATTCTGAAGGTCATCATTGAGACCTGTCTGCTGACCGAGGAAGAGAAGGAAAAGATGTGCGACATCGTCTGCGAGGCCGGTGCCGACTACATCAAGACCAGCACCGGCTTCTCTACCGCAGGTGCCAACTTCCACGATGTGGAGCTGATGGTCAAGGGCGTGCATGGCCGCTGCAAGGTCAAGGCTGCCGGCGGCATTTCCACCGTGGAGGATATGGAGACTTTCCTTGCACTGGGCGCTGACCGTCTGGGCACCTCCCGCGCTGTCAAGATTTTGAACGGCGAGCAGGCAAAGGGCTATTAAGTTTTCTGCAAAAAAGTATTTCGGAAAAGCTCTGGACTTGGCTGAACTGCAAAGGATGCTCTCTCAAGGGCTGCTGCATAAATTGCCGTGCAGCGGGTGCAGCACTATAACGAAACCGCCCCGGCGGGCAGCTTTCAGCTGTCCTTCTCCACCGGTGTGGCAAAGTACGAGGGCGGCAGCGTGGAAAAGTTTCTGGTGGAGCTGGATCAGCGGATGTATGCGGAAAAGCGCGCTTTCCACGCCGCCCGGGACGGCCATGCCGCACCGGAGCAGGGAAATGCTCCATCAATTTAAAAGGAATGTCTAAAATAAGTGCGACTTATCTTGACAATCTGACGCTGTAATGATAGAATATGGAGCGTACCAATTGAATACCGACTTATCAAGAGCGGCTGAGGGGACAGGCCCTGTGAAGCCCGACAACCTGCGCGAGAGCGTAAGGTGCCAAATCCTGCGGGAAACCGGAAGATAAGAGTGCAACGCTCAGAGCTTTCGGCTCTGGGCGCTTTTATTTTTCAGAACAAACTTGATGGAATGGTAAATACACGCAACTGCAAAATTTAGGAGGAAAAAAATGGCTAGACACCTGTTTACTTCGGAGTCTGTCACCGAGGGACATCCCGACAAGATCTGCGACCAGATCTCGGACGCGATCCTGGACGAGATCCTGACCCACGACCCCAACGCCCGCGTGGCCTGCGAGACCTGCGCATCCACCGGCCTTGTGCACATTATGGGCGAGATCACCACCAGCTGCTATGTGGACTTCCAGAAGGTCGTCCGCGAGGTGGTGGCAGATATCGGCTACACCCGCGCAAAGTTCGGCTTTGACGCCGACACCTGCGCCGTCATCTCCAACATTGACGGCCAGAGCCCCGACATTGCACTGGGCACCAACGATCAGGTGGGCGGTGCAGGCGATCAGGGCATGATGTTCGGTTATGCCTGCGATGAAACCCCTGAACTGATGCCCATGCCCATCAGCCTTGCCCACAAGCTGGCAAAGCGCCTGACTGAGGTGCGCAAGAGCGGCGAGATGGATTACCTGCGCCCGGACGGCAAAAGCCAGGTGACCGTGGAGTACGACGAGAACAACAAGCCTGTGCGCGTGGACGCCGTGGTCATCTCCAGCCAGCACAGCGAGAGCGTGAGCATGGAGCAGCTGCGGGCAGACGTGATGGAAAAGGTCATCAAGGCCACCATCCCCGCTGAGCTGCTGGACGAGAACACCAAGTACTACATCAACCCCACCGGCCGCTTTGTTGTGGGCGGCCCGCAGGGCGATACCGGCCTGACCGGTCGTAAGATCATCGTGGACACCTACGGCGGCTATGCACGCCACGGCGGCGGCGCCTTCTCTGGCAAGGACCCCAGCAAGGTGGACCGCAGCGCAGCCTACGCTACCCGCTGGGTGGCAAAGAACATCGTGGCTGCGGGTCTGGCAAAGCAGTGCGAGGTGCAGGTGGCCTACGCCATCGGCGTGGCAAAGCCTGTGTCCATCATGGTGGATACCTTCGGCACCGGCACTGTGGCAGACGAAAAGATCGAGCAGGCTGTGGAGAAGGTGTTTGACCTGACCCCCGCCGCCATCATCCGTGATCTCGACCTGCGCAAGCCCATCTACCGCCAGCTGGCTGCCTACGGCCACATGGGCCGCGAGGATCTGGGCGTGAAGTGGGAGAACACCGACCGCGTGGATGCCCTGAAGGCTGCCGTGGCTGCCCTGTAAAAAGCGTTTTACCCTGATAGAAGGTAAGTGAAGAGAAGAGCCGCTGCACCTGACCGTGCAGCGGCTCTTTTGCATCACAGGGGAAAGAGAAGGGGACTTGAAAAAGTCCTACTTTTCCTCAAAAATCAGATAAACTTTGCGAAACGGTAAAGATTTGGTCGGGTTTTTGTAAGAAACTCACATTCTCTTGAAGGAAAAGGAAAAACAGCTGTGCAAGGCGCAGAAAATCGATACATGAAACAAATTGATATGGAACAATCGACAAAATGTGATAAAATAAAACCAGATATGCGCACTTGTGTGCATGGTACGGATGGTAAACAGCAATAAGGAGTTATGTGACTATGTCTATTGAAATTTCCCCGAAGTCCTTCTTTGAGCAGCCCAGTGTGGCGGATATGCGGCTGATCGCCTGCCCCGGTGCCGAGGAGCTGACCGGCCTGATCGACAAGCACCTTGTCCGTTGGGCAAAGGCTGCCGGAATTGAAAAAGACACCTTCATTATTTCCTGCGACTGCCCCCGCTTCCAGAGCGGCGACGCCAAGGGTCTGGTCAAGGAGTCTGTCCGCGGCGACGATATCTTTATCGTGGTGGATCCGGGCAATTACAGCGTCACCTACAAGCTGTTCAACCACGAGAACCACATGTCCCCGGACGACCACTTTGCGAACCTGAAGCGTCTGATCCAGGCTGTGGCCGGTAAGGCACACCGCGTGTCCGTCATCATGCCCAGCCTGTACGGCGGCCGTCAGCACCGCCGCGTGGTGCGCGAGAGCCTGGACTGCGCTGTGGCCCTGCAGGAGCTGCAGACCATGGGCGTGCGCAACATCATCACCTTTGACGCACACGACCCCCGCGTGCAGAACGCAGTGCCCCTGATGAGCTTTGATAACGCCATGCCCACCTATCAGGTGCTCAAGAGCCTGCTGAAGAAGGACCCCACCCTGTCCTTCGACAAGGAGAAGTTCACCGTGGTCAGCCCGGACGAGGGCGCTATGAACCGCAATATGTACTTCTCCAGCGTGCTGGGCTGCAATCTGGGCATGTTCTACAAGCGCCGCGACTACACCCGCGTGGTGAACGGCCGCAACCCCATCGTTGCCCATGAGTATCTGGGCGAGAGCGTGGAGGGCAAGACCGTCTTTATCGCAGACGATATCATTGCTTCCGGCGAGAGCATGCTGGAGGTTGCCAGCAACCTGAAGGAGCGCGGCGCTGCCAACATCATCGCCAACGCCACCTTCCCCCTGTTCACCAGCGGTCTGGAGAAGTTCGACAAGGCTGTGGCAGACGGCATCCTGACCTACGTTGTGGGCACCAACCTGACCTACCGTATGCCCGAGCTGCTGACCCGCGACTGGTATGTGGACGTGGATGTTTCCAAGTACGCTGCCTACTTTGTGGTGGCACTGAACCACGATATGTCCGTTTCCAGCATCATCGACCCCCTGAAGAAGATCGAGAACCTGCTGGCAAACCGCAAGTAAGATAACTTTCCAAAGCCCCTGCACCCTGCGTGCGGGGGCTTTTTGCATTTTATGGCGTTGTCTGTTAAGTTTTTGAAAATTCGTGCCGGGGGCTTTGCAAATCCCAGTGGGTTTATGCTATATTTAAGTTGAAATACTTTGCATTCTGACAGAAAGGAAAAACGCCATGGAGCATTTTGTGGAGTTTGAAGATGTCTGTAAATATTACCAGACCGGCAGTGTGAAGATCGCTGCCGCAGACCACTTGAATTTCTATGTGGACAAGGGCGAGTTCTGCATCATCGTGGGGCCCTCCGGCGCGGGCAAGACCACATTGCTGAACATTCTGGGCGGCATGGACAACTGCGACGAGGGCAACGTCTGGCTGGACGGCCGCAACGTGAGCCGCTTTTCTGCCCGGGAGCTGACCACCTACCGCCGGTATGATGTGGGCTTTGTGTTCCAGTTCTACAACTTGGTGCAGAACCTGACCGCGCTGGAAAATGTGGAACTGGCCAGCGAGATCTGCCGTGACCCGCTGGACCCCGCCGAGACCTTGCGCAGCGTGGGGCTGGGCGAGCGGCTGAACAACTTTCCGGCGCAGCTTTCCGGCGGCGAGCAGCAGCGGGTGTCCATTGCCCGTGCACTGGCCAAAAACCCCAAGCTGCTGCTCTGTGACGAGCCCACCGGTGCGCTGGACTACCGCACCGGCAAGCAGGTGCTGGGCCTTTTGCAGGATACCTGCCGCAAGACCGGACGCACCGTCATTGTTATTACCCACAACACGGCACT
>CAKSZF010000033.1 GCA_934525405.1 uncultured Faecalibacterium sp. | reverse complement strand
CTGCGGACGTAAAATGAAGCAGCAGTTCATTGGTCTGTTCCACTGCAAATGCGGCACAAGCTGGCGGCGTGATATAGGATTTTTTGAACGCACTCCAGATATGGTTTTTGCACTTGATCACAAAAAGGTTGGCTGCAAGATAAAGCAACTGCCTGTAATACGGTACAAGTAAGAGAATGCCCACCGGCTTGAAGCTGGTGGGCATTTTTGCTGTTATTCCTAACTACTTGACGATAGTCTTTATAAAGGCTGCGAGAGCTTGAATCTGTTCTTCATCAAGCTTATCGAGTTGGTCTACAAGTGCATTGATTCCATCAGCATGGTCTTCCTTGAAATCAAAAAATTCTTGCGGAGTTACGTTGAGATATCCACAAATATAGAAGAAGTTCGACATGGCAGGAAATGCTGATCCACTCTCGGTCATACGAATGTATCCGGGATTCTGTCCGAGGGAAAGGCTCATATCCCTTGCAGAGACACCTTTTTGTATCCGTAGTTCAGCAAGCCTCTTTGAAAAAAGTTTTTCGTACATGACTGCCGCCCTCCTTCTCTATCTTATCCGTGGCAAACTTTTCAACTGTAAAGGTCATCAGTGCCTTCTCGTAGGAGTGCTCCACAGCGCGGCATCCACGATCAGTTTCTCCACATCCTCCTGCTGCTCGATCAGACCCTTGTAGAAGGTGGGAATCTCACCCACACGCACGGGCTCCGGACCACGGTCGGTGATGTAAGCGAGAACTTCCGCCATGGCATCGAAGGGCAGGTTCTCCACAGCACCGTTGTTCTCCACCATGACCAGATAACGCTTGCGCAGGTCAAAAGCAAGGCTCATGGCAACGTCCACGATGAACTCGCCGTGCACACCGCCGAAGAACTTGGTCAGGTCTACGTCCTTACCGGCACGATAATCCACCATAGCATCAAAGATGCGCTTCTCGCGGCCTTCCATGACCTCGTTGACACGGGTGTTGTTGGGTTCGCCGCTCTTTACGACTTCGTCGCCCAGCAGGTAGCCCTGCATACGACTTTCTTCTTTTTTGCCATCAGAAAAGCCGCCCCGGCTAGACCCGGAGCGGCTTTTTCAGGTGCAGATATAATTAGAAGAGAAGGAAAACGTTGTAATCAGATGCCTGCGGCAGCGTTCTGACCGGCAAGGCGGCCGAAGGTGGCACTGCGGCCTGCGGCGGCACCTGCCATCAGGCTGGGATAGCTGCCGGAGAAGTAGTTGCCGCTCATGTCACCAATGACATACAGACCGGGAATGGCCTTGAAGTCCTGATCAATGGCGTGCATATTGTCGTCGATCTGGATGCCGTCCATGGTGCAGATCAGGTAGCCGCCGGCCTGACGGACGCCGTAGAAGGGTGCCTCGCTCAGGGTGGAGAGGCGGTAGCTCTCCTTGCCGTAGTCCTCATCCTCGCCCTTGGCGGCCAGCTCATTGTAATGGTCCACCGTAGCGGTAAAGGTCTCCTTCGGCAGACCCAGCTTGTCGGCCAGCTCCTCGATGGTGTTGGCCTCCACGATGTAGCCCTGATCCTGCAGGTCGGCGTTCATTGCCTGCACATAGTCCATGGGGAACACCGGGTTGGTTCCGTTGACATGGGGGTACAGACGGCTGCAGCCGTGGGTGGCAAACTTCTCGCAGTCCTCGGCATACTTGCTGTCCCAGATGGTGCAGTAGGTGTGGTAGGGCTGGCTGGCGGCAGCGTGCAGCACCAGATCGTAGGGCATATACTCGTTCATAAAGCGTTCACCCTTCAGGTTCACCTTCAAGAACGGCTGGCTGCCCATCCAGAAGAGGGCACCGTCGCTGGCCTTGCCGTACTCGCCGGTCTGGTCCGGCTTGATGGCACCACGGTCGAAGATCATGGAGGTGTGGGTGGTGTCCATGATGGCACCAGCCCACAGGCACGCCTTGATGCCGTCGCCCTTTGCGCCGGGCTTGGAGTAGTTGACGCAGGTCTGCTCCACGCTCTGGGGCTGCAGGGCGTTCATCATGACGTCGTTTCCGCTGTAGCCGCCGCAGGCGAGGATCACGCCCTTGGATGCGTTGTAGCGCACATATTCATCGTTGGCATTCTTGGCAATCAGGCCGGTGACGCGGTCGCCGTCCTTTTCCAGCTTGACCATGGTGATCTCATACTGAACTTCCAGACCGTCTGCCTCAGCGTGCTTCAGCACGGCATCCATGGTCAGCTGCTCGCCGTATTCCTCGCCATACTGGGTGCTGTGGCCGACATCCAGAACCTCGTAATTGTCGCCCTCGTGCTTTTCGTCGATCTCGTGGCGGAAGTCGATACCGCTTTCGGCCAGAACATCCGTGAACCAGTCCATGGTCTCGCCGCTCTTATCGGCCCAGACCTGTGCCAGACTGCGGCGGGTGTAGCCCTGACTCCAGTTGCACAGGTAGCGCACGGCGTCCTTCTTGCTCACGTCGTCGCCGTCCTCCTGCTGCTGCTTGGAGCCGCAGGCTGCCAGCGTATCCCGGATGCCGCTGGCCATATCGTGACCAAACTTCTCGATGAGGATGGTCTTGGCACCAGCCTCGGCGGCAGCGGCGGCGGCAAAGCTACCGGACGAACCGGCACCCACCACCAGAACCTCGCAGTCCACGGTCTGCTTGATATCGCTCTCGGCGATCTCCGGTGCCTCACCCAGCCAGTCGGCGGTAGAGGAGGTTTCCTCGGTGGACTGCTGTGCAGGGTTGATGGCACCGCCGCTGGCCTGCTGGATGCAGTCTGCCACAGCGTTCTGCACGGCCTTGCTGGTGACGGTTGCACCGGTCACGCCGTCGATCTGGCTGGTCTGGGCATTCATGATCTGCTCAATGAGCTTGTCCTTGGCTGCAACGCCGATGCTCTCGGTCTCGCCGGAGAGGTCCAGCTCCACCTTGGTGATGGTATTGGCATCAAAGGTGACAGTGGCGGTGATCTCGCTCATGCCCTTGGCAGTAGCGGTGTAGGTGCCGGGGGTGTAGATACCGGTTGCACTGGAAACGCCGGAGGCGCTGCTGGCTGCATTGCAGGCAGCCAGACCGGCAGCGGTGACACCGCTCATGGCAGCTGCTGCTGCGATCTTCAGAAATCCTTTACGGGAGATCTTTTCCATAATAATTCCTTCCTTTTCTTGCTATATCCTTCGCATCGACAAAAATCTATTGCCGTTCTTGTTAAAAGTATCACATTTACAAACAAAGAAAAAGAAGATATAATATCCTTATAAGTATCAAGTAAAACTTGCGTTTTGCAAAAAGGAGCACATCATGACCATCCAGCAGCTGCGCTATTTTCTGGCACTGTGCGAAGATTTGAATTACACCCACACCGCCGGGCGGATGTATCTGTCCCGGCAGGCCTTGCGGCTGAGCATTGCCGCACTGGAAGAAGAGCTTTGCGGCAAACTGTTTGTCAACAACCGCAATCATCTGGCTCTTACTGAAAAGGGTGAGCGGTTCCGGGCACAGGCTACGCCGGTGGTGCAGCAGTTCGATGCCCTGTGCCAGCAGGCTTATCAGGACATTCAGTCTGCACCGCTGCGGCTGGGCATCAGCGTGGCACTGGTTCCGGACTATCTGCCCAATCTGGGGGAGGTGCTGGAAGCATTCCGGCAGCAGTACCCCGGCATCCCCTTGGAGCTTGCTTCCCTGTCCAACGATGAAGTGCCGGTGCAGCTGCAAAACGGCGCACTGGATGCCGGGCTGGTGATGGACCTGGGCGGCTGTGCTGCGGGGCTTGCACGCACTGCCCTCTCCCAGCATACCACCGCCGTCATGGTCTGCCGCAGCAGCCCTTTCTGGGAGCGGACGCATATTACACCGGCAGAGCTGGACGGGCAGACCCTGCTGGTTCCCGGCTTTGCCCCGGATTCCCTCGCACCGCTGTGGCAGGCACTGCGGGAGAGCAGTGCACACCCACAGCTGGAGCTAGTCGAGCAATTTTATCAGGTACTCTACCGCACGCAGGAGCAGAATTGTGTATCTCTGAACCGTTTTGAGGAAGCCTCCCACAACCAGATGTCCAACGTCCGGGATGTGGTATTAGACGGTCTGCCGCCTATTTGTGCCGGATTCCTCCGTCCCCAAAAACAACACAACGCCTGTGCGGAGCTATTGTGCCGCTTTTTGCAGGAGAGGTTGAAGTTTTAAAAAAGAGTGCAGTGCGCACAACTGGCCATAGGAGCGAAGCGACTATGGTAAGCGACCCCTGCGGGTCGGCATCCACCAGCAGCACCTTTTTGCCTTCCCGTGCAAGCCCCACGCCCAGATTTTCGCAGGTCGTGGTTTTGCCGGTTCCGCCTTTCTGATTGACGATGGCAATCGTGGTTGCTTTTTTCGACATTTTCATCACCCCCTGTTCGATAAATCATGATTGGTTTGGTTCTGGTAATAAAGCTGCATGGTCGTGGGTGCATTGTAGAGTGCAGCCAGCAGATACTGCTTCATATTCCGTACCGGTGCGGTACTTTCCGCAAGACATTTCAGCACAAAGCGGATATGGTCTGCATTCAGCTTCATGAATCGGCTGCGCACGACCTCCGCAGGCTTGTCATCCCCTGCCACCCGCAGCATTCTGCGTTTCGAAGAACAGGTATCCACCAGAAGATTCACGATTTGATGGATGGTATCCTCCTCGTCCGGGCCGAGCCGGAGCAGAAGGTCTATCTCCAATGCCTGACAAAAATAATCCTCAAGCTGCTCCAGAACTGCGCTTTCGACAGCACCAGAATTGCTGTTTGGGCAATTCTGTACTTGTGCTTTGCACCAGTCCGGGTAAACGCTACGTCACAGCTCGTTCCTTTTCAGCCCGAAGCTGTTCAAGGGTTTTCGTTTTTTCCATTCTGTTTGACCGCCTTTTTTGAAAAATGGGTATAAAAAAAGACCGCCAGCTTTTCGCAGATTGCGACCAGTCAACGGCCAGTTTTTTGATATTTAGTTATTGTGTGTTACCATTTGTCGATTTTTAATTTTGCTTTTCGCTTAACCTTAAACCAGAAGCTATTTGAATATTTCTCGTTATGGACTAAAATCTCATACGCCTCCATAGTTCCAGCAGAATATACAAAGCCGAATAATCCGACTGACAATCCTAAAAAGACAAGCGAATGATAGTGTGTCCATAGAATTATTCCTCGAACGGTAATAGCGAGTGTCAAAAGACCTATGATGAACAGAACTGTGCAAGGGATAGCAACAACCATGTTCTTTTTCTTCATGGAACGATATTCGTCAGTTAGTACCTTTAGAAATTCATAATCAAAAAGCAAACTCTCTTTTTTCAAAATTGTGTATTCATCTTTTGAAATGAACATTGAAACCACAAGAGCAATAATTCCTGCAAGTATGCAAATGGACATACCCAGCACTTTCCATGCAGTCGTTGTCTGAAACACGGTGTAGGGTATTCCAGCTAAAGCAAACAAGGCGAATCCAGCACCAAAATATTTGCAAGTCTTTTTCTCGTTGGCGATATAGCCAACAGCCATTTCTCTGCTTACATAATAGCCTTTTTCATCTGCGCTACTTTCCGTTTTTTCATCTTTCAGCAGAAAGTCAATGGATACCTCAAAGACATTTGAAAGCAACAGCAGTTTTTCTGTTTCTGGATATCCTTGATTATTCTCCCACTTGCTGATTGCTTGTCGGGTTGTTCCCACAAACTCTGCAAGAGCTTCTTGAGACAGACCTTTTTCTTTTCTGAGTTTGTAGATTTTTTCGCCTAAATTCATAGGTGATACCTCCTTTGGTTTTGATAGCATAATTCTACCAAAGCAAGGTGTCATTATCTATCTTTCGGGAAATGCACTTTGTCAACTTCAAGTTGCAGATATGTTTTCCAGTGCATAACTGTCCTTTTTCAAACTTGCTGGCGGCGAACGGTTTGTTAAAATCGTTTGCGGACGGCAAGTCCACAAGGGATAGCCGCTTTAGCGTCGCAAGGGAGTGTAGCCACCTTGACGGAACAAAGTGACGAAGCATTCTCGGTCGGGCAGTTTTCTTCTGCTGACCGGGAATGAAGCGCCGCAGGACGCACATACTCTCGATAGGAGGGTATAGAAGTGCGCCCTTTAGTCCCTAAAGAGATTTTATCAGTTCGCCAAACTGGAATTTATCTAATTGCTTTTCCGATATGTTTGTCTAATCTCCACTGTGGAGCATTCCCGTCGTCTGCCCAATACTCATCCATTGAAACAATTTTATCCTCTTTGGTTTTTATGAAAGACGTGACATGAAAGGAAGCGTTTCTGCCTTTGGGATATACATTTACAACCGTAACGATTAGGTCATTCAGCATTTCGACTCTTTCAACGCTACCCTCCCAATCACCAGGATATTCACAATTAGCAATAATAAATTCATCAACATTAAATCGCTCATTGGTGCAATGCCAGTTTATATAGGCATCGTTCTGAAAATACTTTCTGATTTCGTTCTCATTTTGATCGAGCACTGCTTTCCAAAAATCATATATATTCATATTGGTCAGATGTTCCTCCGCAAATTCCGATTTATCGCTCAGTTTTCGTATTCAAATTATACCATAAAACTTGTGTACACTTCTACCGCAGCTTTAGAATATATGAGAAATGCCCGAACATTTTTCGTCCGGGCAGTCTCGGCATCAATCACAGATCGGCTTAAATTTCACGATAGTTTCTGCCTGTGCCTTGCAGGCGCTCCCCTTCCGCCCCCTCCGGCATCTATCCACGCCCCGGCTCATACCATCTAACAACTATGTACCGGGAGGGATATCGTGTGCTGCTGACCTTACTGCAATTTTTCGCCACAAAATTTCTGTTTCTGGCGCTCCATCTGGAAAGCGGCTGCTTTCCGCGTCCGCTCACAGCCCGGGAAGAAGCCGCCGCTTTCAGCGCCCTGCGCGCCGGGGATGCCGCCGCCCGGGAAAAGCTGATCCGCCACAATCTGCGGCTGGTGGCGCACATCGTAAAAAAATATTACGCCCTGCCGGGCGACCAAGAGGATCTTGTTTCCATCGGCACCATCGGGCTGATGAAAGCGGTAGATACCTTTGATGCCACACGCAAGGCGCGGTTTTCCACTTATGCAAGCCGCTGCATTGAAAACGAGATCCGCATGCAGTTCCGGCGGGAGCGCAAGAGCGGGCAGACCGTCTCTCTGCAAGAATCCTTGGAGGCAGACGGGGACTCGGCGCTGACCTTAGCGGATGTGATACAGGACGGCTTTTGCATGGAGGACAGCTGTGAGCGGCAGGAGGATGTCCGGCGGCTGCGGCAGCTGCTGGACACTCTGCCCGCCCGGGAGCGGCAGATCTTACTGCTGCGGTACGGGCTGGCCGGGCAGCCGCCCCTGACCCAGCTGGAGACCGCCGGGCTGCTGGGCATCAGCCGCAGCTACGTTTCCCGGCTGGAGACCCACGCGCTGGAACTGCTGCGGCAGACGTGGGGCAAAAACGGCTAGGTTTTCACTCCTGCAAAATTTTCAACTGCAACTCGTCCAGTTGTTCAAAAGTGTATAGCCGGTTAAAGGCCTCCACCAGTTCCTTTTTGGAAAGGCGCGGCGGCAGCCCCAGCGCATTCAAGAGTCTAGCCTTGCGCTCGGCGCTGCCGGGCTTGCCGGAAAGCCCCCACTCGTACAGGTCGGTGTAGGTGATCTGCCGCCCTGCCGGGCGCACCGGCGCGGCACCGGCTTCCGCGCCCAAGGCGTCCAGCAGAGCCTGCCGCACAAGGGCGTCGTCCACGCCCTCTACCCCCAGCAAGCCCTCCTTGCCGGGCTGCGCCTTGCGCTTTTCCTTGCCGTGGATGGCGGGCACATAAGCCTGCACCACATTCTGCGCACCCACCATGTTGGTGATGTAATTGCGGATGCGGAAGCCTGCCGCGTCCGAATCCGTGAGCAAGATCAAACCGTTTTTCTGCGCCAGCGCCCGGAACAGCTGCTGGCGCTGTTTGTCTTTATAAATGCCAAAACCATCCGTCAGTAGGATCATGGCATCGGTCAGGTGCGCCAGACGGACGGCATCGTACTTGCCCTCCACGATCAGCACCCGATCGGTATGGATCATCTTGCTTTGCATCATCTTCCGCTCCCCGCCAGCGCCAGACGGCACAGTGCTGTTTCCAGCAGTGTCTGCGCCGCCACAGGCTGGCTTTTCAGGCTCTGGTCCAGCTCCAGCAGCACCTGCAAGCAGGCCTCCAGCTGGGGCAGGGTGTAGTGGGCGGCAGTCTCTGCCGAGCGCTTCAGCCGGTAGTCACTGCCCTTATAGCCAAAATCCTTGTGCACTGCACTGTAATTTTTCCGTTTTGCCGCCCCCAATTTGACCCGGTACAGATCCACATAGCTGCCGATCATCGCCGCTGTAATGGCAATGGGCTCCTGCTGCAGCCGCAGCAGGGTCTGTAACTTTTTGCAGGCTCCGGTGGCGTTTTTGGCGGTAATCATGCGGATCATCTCGAACACATCCGCTTCAAGGCTCACCGTGCCCATCTCCGCCACCATGGAGGCGCTCACGGTCTGGTAGCCAGACAGGGCACAGAGCTTATCCACCTCGTTTTCCAGCAGAAAGGGGTCCTCGCCGCAGCGCTCCAGCAATGCGGTGGCTGCGCCGTCCGGCAGGGTTGCACCCTGCGCCTTTGCGCGCTCCATCATCAGATTTTTCAGTTCAAAGGGGCGGGGCTTTGCCAGTTCTTCCGTGTAGCCAATGGCCTTGCACTGAGCCTGCAGCTTTTGCGCCTGCTTACCAAGCTTGAGCTTGCTGCGCTCCAGCGGAAACACGCTGCCCAGCACCGCCACGGCGTTTTCCAAGCTGGAAAGGGTACTGCACAGCTCGTCCAAGTCCTTGCTGCCGTAGGCGGCGGGGTCGAGCTCCGGCAGCACCACCACACGCCGGGTACCGAAAAACGAAATGGTGCCCGCCGCCATGATGAGCTGTTCCAGCTCCGGGGCGGCACCGTCCAGAACGGTGGCGTCCTCGTCGCTGTCTGCCGACAGCACCCGCACCGCCGCCGCCACTGCCTGCCGCACCAGATACCGCTCGCTGGAATAAAAATAGTAGACCGGGCAGCCCTTGTCGGCCAGCTGCCGGAGTTTTGCTTCCGTGGCCATGCAAATGCCCCTTTCCTGTTATAAAATGCTCCTTGTATTGTACCACACTCAGCTCGGATTGCAAAGCATTACCCTAGCCTTTCGCCGCCGGTGCGGCGCAGACTGAGGGAGGCTGTGTACTGCGTTTCCGGCGGCATCCAGCTGTAACTGCGCAGCGCCAGCAGTTTTTGGTACTGCACCGTCTCCGGCTTTTTCGGCGTGGCAATCAACCACTCCGTTTGCAGCGGCTGTGCCAGTTCTGCCTTGCCGCTCAAGGTCACAAACTGTCGGTTGCCGATGCTCAACCGCACAAGGCATCCTTCCCGGGTGCGCAGCAACTCCACCGCCGCCGGGGTGCAGCGCAGCTTACGGCTGGTATTGACCGGCAGACGCTCTGCCCTTATCCCCTGCTGCGCGGGCAAGGTGCAGACGGTTTTTGCGTTCATACGCAGATCTATCACCAGTTCCACGGTGCGCACGCCCCGCCGCGCCAGCTGGTTTTCCACCGCACGCTGGGCGGCGCTGCCGCCCCGGAACAGCACCACCGCTCGGTCGTTCTGGGCAACCACCACCGCAGGTGCTTGTGCGCTGCCCACAAGGTCAATGTGCACCACGTCCCGGCTGAGGGCGTTCCCCAACCCGATGCCCACCGCTGCCGCCAGCAGGATGCCCGGCAGAGCCACCCGCAGACGCACCCGCCAGTGGAAGGCCAGCACCCCAAGCCCGCACAGCAGCAGACAGACCAGCGCCGCGTAGGCAGTATCAAAGTAGATGGACGCCCCGGGCTTTGTGCTGAGCCAGATTGCCCAGCCGTTCAATAGCCCGGTGAGCAGGTCTGCCGCCCGGGAAAGCACCCCGTGCAGTGGTGCCAGCCACGGCACCAGCCCCGCAAAAGCCACTGCCAGTCCCAGCAAAAGCAGCGGCTGCACCATCCACAGCACCGCGATGCTGGAAACCACTGCCCACGCGCTGACACTCAAGCCCCGCAGCACCAGCACTGGGAAGGTAGCCACCGAGGCACAGGCGGCAATACAGGCGCTCTCTGCAAGCCCCTGAAGCCGCTCTGGCAGCCTGTTGAACCACGGGCGTCTGACCGGCTTTTGCAGATTTTCCCCCGCTTTGACCCAAAACCGTCTGTCGTGGGCGTCCCGCATCCGGCGGATGCAGGCACCACCCGCCACCGTGCCCACCACTGCCGCAAAGGAAAGTTCAAAGCCGATATCCCACACCGCATAGCTGTTGGCAGCAGTCATCAGGATACCTGCCGCCGCCAGCGAAGTGAGGGCGTCCGATGGTCCCCACACCCACACGCCCAAGGCGCTGACCCACACCGCCACGGCAGCGCGGCGCACCGAGGGCGTAAAGCCGGTCACGCCCATCAGCACCAGCGCCAGCAGGCTTTTCCAGACTGTGCGCCGTCTGCGGCTGCGGTAGCTCTGCTCCCAGCGGTAGGGCAGCAAAACGCTCAGGATATCCCCGCACAGAATGGAAACATGCATTCCGCTGACCACCAGCACATGGGAAAGCCCCGCACCCCAGTAGGCGCTGCGCATCTTTGCCGAAAGCCCGCTGCGGTCTCCCACCGTCATAGCTGCCAGCACGCCGCCGGTGTCCCGGTGCATGGCACGGCGCAGGCACTCGCTCAGTTTTTGCTGCAAGCGGTGGGTGCGGGCTCGGAAGCTACCGCTCTCGCCCAGCACGGTAAGCTGCGGCTTTTCGGCCAAGGGCTCTGCCTGCAAGGCGATGCCGTCTGCGTACTGCGCCGTCCGTTCCGCTTCATCCGGTGCCGACAGCGTGAACCAGCCCTGAACCCGCTGCCCTGCCGCGCAGGCAGACAGTTCTGCACAGGCTATGCGGAAGCCCGCCGGGCTGCCGTTCACGCTTTCTACCCACAGGGTCGCGTCCACTGTGTCCGAAAAATAGCTGCTGTCCGCGCGCTCCACCTCGGCGGTCAGCAGCACGGTGCGCCCGGCGTAATTTGCCCGGGCACGCTCCAGCCGGGCGCTCGTGGTATGCACCGCGCAAAGCCCCACCAGTGCGCCCAGCAGCAGACAGACCGCCAGCTTACGGCTGCCATCCGGGATGCAGAGCAGCAGCAAAAAGGCAACAAAAAATGCCGCAAACGGCATAAAAAGCTCCGTTTGCGGCAAAAAAGTCCACAGGAAACTAAGGCCCATCATTCCGGCGCAGAACGCGCAGAGCGGGCGGCGCATCCCAGCTTAGTGGAAGAACAGGGGCAGCGGCTCAAGGAAGATGATATCCTTGCGCTCAGAAGCGTCGCCCTCGGCCAGAACAGCGGCCTGACCCACGATGGTGCACTGGGTCTTTTCTGCCAGCGCGTCCAGTGCCTTCAGAGAGCCGCCGGTGGAGATGACATCGTCCACCACCAGCACACGCTTGCCGTTCATCTTTTCCAGCTCCTTGCGGTCGATGACCAGCTTCTGCTTACCGGCAGTGGTAATGGACTGGTCCTCCACCACCACGGGGTCCGGCATATACAGCTTGACACCCTTGCGGGCGCAGATGTAGGGCTTGCCACTCTGACGGCTCATCTCGTGTGCCAGCGGAATACCCTTGGCCTCGGCGGTGAGCAGGATATCAAAATCCGGGCACTTCTTCAGCAGCTCCGCAGCAGCGGCCACGGTCAGCTCGGCATCACCCAGCATGATGAAGGCGGCAATGTCCATGTGGTCGTTCACCTTGCAGATGGTCAACTCACGGGTCAGACCTGCAACATGCAGGGTATAAGTTTCAGCCATAATCAAAATCTCCCTTTCGTATTGGAATCAGACAGGCAGTTTTTCGCCGCCCAGAACATGGAAATGCAGATGCTTCACGGTCTGGCCTGCGTCCTCGCCCACGTTGGAGATGATGCGGTAGCCGTTTTCCAGCCCCTGCTCCTTGGCCAGCTTTGCGATGACGGCAAAGATGTGGCCCAGCAGGGCACCATCCTCCTCGGTCAGCGCAGCGGCAGAGGAGATGTGCTTGCGGGGAACCACAAGGAAATGCACCTTTGCCTGCGGGTTGATGTCGTAGAATGCCACTACCTGGTCATCCTCGTACAGCTTTTTAGAGGGGATCTTGCCCTCTGCGATCATGCAAAACAGACAATCTTCCATGGGGGAACACTCCTTCCTGCTTCTACAAAAGCCCGCCGCCCGGCGCGCATCCGGCACCGGGCGGGGGACATGGATCTTTTTTAGCCCAGAGCCTTCTTGACAATAGCGCTCACAGCAGCCAGTGCCTCGTCGATCTTGGTCTCGTCCTTCAGACCGGCCATTGCAAAGTCCGGCTTGCCGCCGCCCTTGCCGCCGGCGATAGCGGACAACTCCTTGACCAGCACACCGGCCTTGAGGCCCTTTTCCTGTGCCAGCTTATTCACGGTAACAGCCATGGTGATCTTATCCTCAGCCTTGCCCACCAGAACAGCCACCACAGGGTTCACGGCCTTGTCGCGGATGCTGTCGCACATACCGCGCAGGGTATCGCCGGTGGTACCGGTAAAGTATGCGGAGGCGATCTTCACGCCGTCTGCTTCCTCAGCATTGTCGAACAGGCTGTCCACCTTGGAGGCGGCGATCTTTGCCTTCATCTCCTCCAGCTCGCGGCTCATGGCCTTGTTCTCAGCCATCACAGCCTCGGCGCGGGCGGGCAGTGCAGCCACGTTGTTGGCCTTCAGGGTGTTTGCCACATCATGCAGCATAGCCTCCTGCAGGTTTGCACGGATCAGCAGGTTGCGGCCGGTGACAGCCTCGATACGGCGGATGCCGGCAGCCACAGAGGACTCGCTGACGATCTTGAAGCCGCCGATCTGGGCGGTGTTCTTGACATGAGTGCCGCCGCAGAACTCGGTAGACCAGCCCTCGATATCCACCACGCGGACCACCTTGCCGTACTTTTCGCCAAACAGAGCCATTGCACCCAGCTTCTTAGCTTCCTCCACCGGCATCTCCTGCACGGTGACGTTCATGGAGTCAAAGATCTTATCATTGACGATCTTCTGCACCCGTGCCAGCTCCTCAGCGGTCACGGCACTGAAGTGGGTAAAGTCGAAGTGGGTGATGGAGGCATCCTGATAGGAACCAGCCTGATGCACATGGTCGCCCAGCACCTCACGCAGGGCAGCCTGCAGCAGGTGGGTAGCGGTGTGGTTGCGGGCAATGGCCATGCGGTAGCCCTTGTCCACCTGTGCGGTCAGCACATCGCCCACCTTCACAATGCCGCTTTCCAGCACACAGGTGTGGACGTAGTAGCCCTTGGGGGTCTTTTTCACGTCCAGCACGCGCAGGCTGCACTCGGCACCGTTCAGCACGCCGTGGTCGGCAGCCTGACCGCCCATCTCTGCGTAGAAGGGAGTCTTATCCAGCACCACCAGCACGCCGTCCTTTGCCTCCTCGTC
The DNA here is from genome assembly GCA_934525405.1 of uncultured Faecalibacterium sp. GTDB lineage: Bacteria > Bacillota > Clostridia > Oscillospirales > Ruminococcaceae > Faecalibacterium. The sequence goes on along the minus strand of CAKSZF010000033.1, from coordinate 1,347 downwards.
GGTGGCAATGGCATCGGTCAGGGTCTCTTCATCGCTCAGCGCCACAACAGTGCCCTTGTCGGTCAGGGTGTCGTAACCGGTAAAGACGGTGGGCTCGGCCTCCAGTGCGCCGAACAGATCCTCGCTCCAGCCGGAGATGTTCTTCTTCAGGCGCTCGGCGCGGGCGCGCTCCTTCTGCTTCTTCATCTCTGCGTGGAAGCCGTTCTCGTCGATCTCCAGACCCTGCTCGGCGGCGATCTCCTTGGTCAGATCCAGCGGGAAGCCGAAGGTATCGTTCAGCTTGAACACGTCCAAGCCGCTCAGCAGCTTCTCGTGTGCCTTCTCCAGACGGTCGATCATGTTGTTCAGGATGTTCATGCCGGCATCGATGGTGCGGGCAAAGTTTGCTTCCTCGGTGCCGATGACCTTCTTGATATAGGCGTCATGCTCGCGCAGTTCGGGGTAAGCGGACTCGCTGGACTGGATGACGGTCTCCACCAGATCCACGAGGAAGGGGTGGTCGATGCCCAGCATCCGGCCATGGCGGGCAGCACGGCGCAGCAGACGGCGCAGCACATAGCCGCGGCCCTCGTTGGAGGGCAGGATGCCGTCAGACACCATAAAGGTGCAGCTGCGGATATGGTCGGTGATGACGCGGATGGAGATATCGGTCTTGGGGTCCTGCTTGTAGGTCTTGCCTGCAATGTGCTCCACATGGTGCAGCACGCTCTGCACGGTATCCACCTCGAACAGGTTGCCCACGTTCTGCATCACGCAGGCCAGACGCTCCAAGCCCATGCCGGTATCAATGTTGGGGCGTGCCAGACGCTCGTAGTGGCCCTTGCCGTCGGCGTCGAACTGGCTGAACACGAGGTTCCAGATCTCCATATAGCGGTCGCAGTCGCAGCCCACGCCGCAGGTCGGCTTGCCGCAGCCGTACTCGGGGCCGCGGTCAAAGTAGATCTCGGAGCAGGGGCCGCACGGGCCGGAGCCATGCTCCCAGAAGTTGTCCTCCTTGCCCAGACGCACCATGTGGTCCGGGGCGATGCCGACCTTCTTGGTCCAGATATCGTAAGCCTCGTCGTCCTCCTCATACACAGAGATGTGCAGACGATCCTTGGGGATCGCCATCCACTCGTCACTGGTCAGGAACTCCCATGCCCAAGGAATGACCTCGTCCTTGAAGTAATCCTGGAAGGAGAAGTTGCCCAGCATCTCAAAGAAGGTGCCATGGCGGGCAGTGATGCCCACGCGCTCGATATCCGGGGTGCGGATGCACTTCTGGCAGGTGGTCACGCGATGACGGGGCGGCTCCTCCTGTGCCAGGAACCACTTCTTCATGGGAGCCATGCCGCTGTTGATCAGCAG
>CAKSZF010000032.1 GCA_934525405.1 uncultured Faecalibacterium sp. | reverse complement strand
AGTGCAGGCCGTCCCGGCGGGACAGCTTGTACCGCTGGAACACGCCCTGCCCGGCGGCGTTGCCGCTGCCGGTGCAGTTAGGGCACTGACACAGGGTATACCAGCTGTTGCTGCCTTTTTTCAGCCAGAGCTCGTCCGGCTGCAGGGTGGTGCCGCACTCCGGGCAGGGCATCTGGCTGATCTTGGGATCAGCCCGCCATGCGTACTGCTCCACATAGCCGTGGAACACCATAAAGTCCCGGTAGTCGCCGGGGGTCTGGCACAGGCTCTGGCGCAGGGCTTCGTCCTCGGTGGGGTAGGCGGCAAGACCGGCGTGCAGATCCAACAGACGGCAGACATCGGCGGTGTACAGGGTATCGGAAAGTGCATCATGGAAGGGGCGCTCCATGGGGATGCCCATACGGGTGACCACGCTTTCCAGCGTCATACCCTCGCCCTCCTTGCGGGGATGCTCCCGCAGAAAGACCTGCTGCAAATCGTACCAGACGGTGGGCTTGGACTCGTCCAGATTGCACAGGAACAAATTCTGCTTGAGCACTGGCACATCGTCCAGACCCCACTCGGCAAACTCGGCATCGGGGCCGCACCACTGCATAAAGCGGCGCAGTCCCTGCACGATGGGCTCGCCCTTGTCCAGATCGGCCTGCGTCAGGCCGGTCACCTTGGCGATATGGTGCTGCAATTTGCGGAAGATGCGGGGACGCAGATGGATAGAAAAGGTGTCCAGCACGTTGGCTTCCTCGTCGATCTTTACGGCGCCGATCTCCACGATCTCGCCCCGCAGGGTCTGCTGCACCCCATGGTAGTTAAAGGTATACGGCTGGTAGCCGATGTTCCATTCCAGATCAAATAAAACCAAGTTACGCGGCATTGCTTTGTTAGTCCTCTCGTAAAATAAACTTCTCCACGGCCTCGGCTACGCCATCGTGGTTGTTGTCGGCGGTGGTCACATAGTCGGCGCAGTCCTTTACCGGCTGCTCGGCGTTCTGCATGGCCACACCCACCCCGGCGTAGGCGATCATGGAGCGGTCGTTCAGGCCGTCGCCGCAGGCCATCAGGTTCTCGCGGGTCAGCCCCATGCGGCGCAGAAGCTCCGCCAGACTGCCGTCCTTGGCTACGCCCAGCGGCACCGCCTCAATAAAGAAGGGGCTGGAGGGGTACAGGTCGGCGCGGCCCGCAAACTGCTGCTGTCCGGCGGCGCACACCGCGTCCCGGCGGGCGGGGTCCAGTGTGATGAGCATTTTGCACACGGGGTAGTTCACATAGGACGCCAGATCGTCCACATGGATCATGGGCAGCTTGGTGGTAAAGCACTCCTTGTTGGCCCACTCGTCCTTGTCCCGCTCGCAGACGATGCCCTCGCGGTTATAGGTCAGGATGGCAATATCCTGCGCGGCGGCAAAGGCGCACAGCTCGGGCACAAGGGCGGGGTCCAGCGTCTTTTCCACCAGCGTTTCGCCAGTGCGGCAGTCCACGATCTTGCCGCCGTTGTAGGACAGGATGCAGCCACCTTTTTTGTCCAGACCCAGCTCTTCTGCCAGCGGCTGGATACCGGCGGTAGGCCGGCCGGACGCCAGCACGACGGTCACACCCTTGGCAATGGCGGCGTCCAGCGCAGCGCGGGTGCGCGGGGTGACGAGTTTCTGGTCGTTGGTCAGGGTGCCATCCAGATCCAGTGCCAGCACTTTGATATCAGACATATTTAAAAGATCCTCTCGTTATAGAAGTGTATCTCCGCTTGGTCTCTCTATTGTACAATGAAAAGCCCCCTGCTTGCAACCCTTGCGGGGCGGTTCGGTGCAAAAAGTAGCCCTTCGGCGGGCGTTACAGGCAGATTTTACCTGCTTTGCCCGGATTCCGCTTCCACCGCCACCTCCACCCACGAGATCTACCACAAACTGGCTGAGCTGACCAAGGTTCAGTAAGCGTTCCTGATTTTCCGCTTCCCTTTCCACTCCACTTTTCCACAACCAAGCCGCAAAATGTGCAAAACCCTCCCTGCCGCAAGTGCAAAGACTGCGCCCGGCAGGGAGGGTTTTGTTGTAATGCGAAGAAAAATGTGTTACAATGGGTCTGCCGCTGCAAAGCGGTGAAAAGGTGCTGTGTCGAAAACGCAGGCGGCTGCTCTTACCGACAGGAGTTTGTTCCACGGAGACCCATGGAATGAACGGAATGCCGAGGGGCAGGCTTATTTTGAAGTCATCCCCTTACTTGTAGCATTACGAGGAAGGGGGGAGTTGCATGACCTTGTCGGAAGTGATGCTGTTGCTGACTTTGTTGGCGACAGTGGCAGCGTTGATTGTTGATGTAGTAAACACTACATTTGACATCGCGTGGAAGATCTCTCATGACAAATCGAACGATGACAACAAGAAAAGCAAGTAACCGCCTTCTGCTTCCCCAAGCGAACGGTCACTTGCTTTCTTTACTCTTAGGAACAAGCGATCGCCGGTAACGGGTAGCCGTTTGCCGACCAGCGCCTTTTCTATTTCTATTATAGCGCATCTGCGCCAATTGTCAATGCTGAATGCTTCAGGCCTTCATTTCGGGAAAGCCCTCCAGCTTGGAGGTGCAGTGGGGGCAGCGCACAGCCTTGATGGAGATCTCACTCTGGCAGTAGGGGCACACCTTGGTGGTGGGCTCCTCCGGTGCGGCGGGTGCCTCGGGCTTTTTATGCAGGGAGTTGACAAACTTGATCACAACGAACAGCACAAAGGCCACGATGAGGAAGTTGATGACGGAGTTGACGAACTCGCCGATCTTGATGCTGGAGCCGCCCAGCCCGATGACCACATCGGAAAAATCCGCCTTGAAGAACAGGCCGATCAGCGGGTTGATGATGTCCTCCACCAGCGCGGTGACGATGGCGGTGAAGGCACCGCCGATGACTACGCCCACTGCCATGTCCAGCACATTGCCGCGCATGGCAAACGCCTTGAATTCTTCAAAGAACTTTTTGATGCCGCTTTTTTTCTCTTCCATAGATGAGCTGCTCCTTCTTACCCTCTTTTTTACCGCAAGGGGTTATTTTATTTTTATAATAGCGTATTATACGGCGATTTGCAAGAGTAAAGCAGCCCATTTTACTGAAAACAAACAGCCCGCTTGCTCCTGTGATATTCTTTGCACTTATGCAGCGATAGAACCATAAAAAGCCCCCTCGGGGGGAGTCGGCACGCCGTAAGGCGTGACTGAGTGGATTCGTTCTTTTGTCCGAAAAAAAGCTCCCACAGCGGCGGCTGCGGGAGCTTTTGGTTTATGCGCTATAGAAAATAACGTTTATGCTGTGGGCTGCTCTGCTGCCTGTTCGGCAGGCTGCTCTGCCAGCTGTTCGGCGGCGGGCTGGGGATCAGCAGTCACCGTAATGGTGCGGCTGATGCTGCCGCAGGAGTAGTTGCCCTCGGCGTAGGCGGTCTGGGTATAGGTGCCGGGCTCGGTGGGCACGCCGTTTATTTTGCTGGTGAAGCACAGGAACACATTTTTCTTGTAGGTGTAGCCTACCCTGCCGTTTTCAGCCACCTGTCCATCCGAGATGATTTTGGCGGTCAGATCGGCGTTCTGCACTTCAGAGACGGTCATGCTGGCCGGGACATCGGCTGCCCAGTTCACGCTGACGTTTTCCGACTTGGGATTGATCTTGAACATAGCAAACCCGGCGGCGTTGATATCGCTGCTTTCCAGCGCGATAGCACCGGCAAAGTACCGGCCGCTGTCCTTGGGCTGCTCGTCCAGATAGATGCGGCTCAGCGCACCCTCGGGCAGATACTTGCGGATCAGGCTCAGCGCCAGCTTCATGCCATTGGAAACGTTCTTCATGGTGGTCAGGTAGCTGGCCGGGACAAAGAAGCTGACGGTGTCCATCACCGACACTACCTCGTCTGCCACCCGCAGCAGCACGCTGACATCATTGCCGTCGATCAGCTGCTTGAGGTAGCTGTACACGTTGAATTCCTCGGTCTGGTCCGGGGTCTGGGACATCTTTTTGGGCAGGGGGATCAGCTTGAGCAGCGTGCGCAGCTTATCCGAGATCATCAGGGTCACATAGCCGTAGGCTTCGCCGCTGGTGCCCAGCACCACAGCGATGTACTGGGTGTTTTCGGGATTGGTCTGCACCTCCAGCTTATAATCGGAACCATAGACAAGGTTGCCGGTAGCCTTGATACGGATGTTGACAATATCGTTTTCATCCTCCACCGCAGTCAGCTCTGCCGCATCGGACAGCTTCTCGCTGACAACAGCCGTGCTTTCCGGCTGCCGGGCTGCCGCCGAGGCGGGCATTGCCAACACACCAAGCATCATGCTTACCGCAAGCAAAAGCGAGATCCATCGTTTGGCCTTCATATGAAAACCTCCTTTATTGTTTGGCATCATACCCACATTTTACCGCAAAATAATCCTAGGGTCAATAACGGGATTCAAGCCGGGCGCATCACTCCCCGATATAGGTAAAGCGGGGCTTTGTAACGCCGTCCCGGGTCACGGTTTCCAGCCACATGGCGGCGGGGCGCACCCACAGCCCACCCTCGCCGTACAGGGCGCGGTATACCACCATTTCCTCCTCGGTCTCGCTGTGGCGTGCCACGCCCAGCACCTGATATTCGTTGCCTTTAAAGTGGCGGTAGCGCCCGGGGCGCACCGGATATTGCAGTTCCTTCATAGCCGTTCCTTTCTGTTTTGCAAAAAGGGCTGCTGCGCCGGGCGGGTGCAGCAGCCCACAAACCTTATTTTATAAATATTACAGCGTGCTGTCCGTCCCATCGCCGGGGGTCTGCTCGGCAGAGTACAGCAGCATCAGGTGGTTGGCCGAGGTTTCCAGCTGGCTCTTAGCCTGCCGCAGGGCGGCTTCCTCGGTCTCGTTCATCTTTTCGGGTTTATCCTTGCGCAGGCAGCGGCGCAGATTGGCAAGGTCGGCCTTCACACGGGACTTTTCGTCCTTGTCCAGCTCCTTTTTGCACTTGGAAAGCGCCTCGTCCACCTTGTACGCCAGCACCTCGGCCTGATTGTGCAGGTTCAGACGCTCCTTGCGGCGGCTGTCCTCGGCCTCGTAGGCGGCAGCGTCTGCCATGGCACGCTGGATCTCGTTTTCGGAAAGGTTGGTGCTGCCGGTGATCGTGATGTTCTGCTCCCGCCCGGTGGCAAGGTCTTTTGCAGATACCTTCACCACGCCGTTCACGTCGATGTCAAAGGTGACTTCGATCTGGGGCTTGGAGGAAAAGCTTGCCCGGATGCCGTTCAGCTTGAACTTGCCAAGGGACTTATTGTCCCGCGCAAAATGGCGCTCACCCTGCAAAACGTTGATCTCCACGCTGGTCTGCATGGGACGGGCGGTGGTAAAGATCTGGCTCTTGCGGGTGGGGATCATGCTGTTGCGGGTGATCAGCGGGGTGGCGACCCCGCCCAGCGTCTCGATGGACAAAGTCAGCGGGGTCACGTCCATCAGCACCAGCCCCTGCGCTGCCGCACCGGTGGCACCCGCCAGCTTACCGCCGCCCTGCAGCAGTGCGCCCTGCACCGCTGCGCCCATGGCAACGCACTCGTCCGGGTTCAAACTGTGGCTGGGTTCCTTGCCCAGCAGCTCCCGCACCTGCCGCTCCACGGCGGGCATCCGGGTGCTGCCGCCCACCAGCAGCACCTTGCCCAGCTGGCTGGCAGAGATACCCGCATCCCGCAAGGCATTCTGCACCGGGGTCACGGTGCGGGACAGCAGGTCGCCGGTCATCATCTCGAACTGCGGGCGGGACAAAGCGATATCCAAGTGATGCGGCCCGTCCTTGCCCACCGTGATAAAGGGCAGGTTCAGCTGGGCAGAGGGCGCACTGGAAAGCTCCTTCTTGGCCTTTTCCGCTTCCTCCTTCAGCCGTCCCATGGCGGCGGGGTCGCGGGTCAGGTCGATGCGGTCAGACTTTTTGAACTCTGCCACTGCGTACTCCACGATGCGCTGGTCAAAGTCATCGCCGCCCAGATGGGTGTCACCGCCGGTGGCCAGCACCGTGAAGGTGCCGTCCTCGATCTCAATGATGGACACGTCAAAGGTACCGCCGCCAAGGTCGTAGACCAGGATCTTCTGGGCGGCTTCGTTGTCCAGACCGTAGGCCACAGCGGCGGCGGTGGGCTCGTTGATGATGCGCAGCACGTTCAGCCCCGCAATGCGGCCTGCATCCTGCGTGGCCTTGCGCTGGCTGTCGTCAAAATAGGCGGGCACGGTGATAACGGCCTCGGTCACCGGCTCGCCCAGATAGCTCTCGGCGTCCCGGCGGATCTTGGCAAGAATCATGGCGCTGATCTCCTGCGGGGCAAGGTCTTTGCCGTCAATGTGCGCCCGGTAGTCCGAGCCCATGTACCGCTTGATGCTGGAGATCGTGCGCCCGGAGTTTGTGGCGATCTGGCGCTTGGCCGCACCGCCCACCAGACGCTCGCCGTCCTTGGTAAAGGCCACCACGCTGGGGGTGGTGCGCTCGCCCTCTGCATTGGTGATGACCACGGGCTTGCCGCCCTCCACCACTGCTACACAGGAATTGGTCGTACCCAGATCAATGCCGATCACTTTGCTCATACTGTTTCCTCTGTTTCTTGTCCGCCGTGTCTGCGGGCTGTTTTTTCTCCAGTCTATCTTACCGGACGGCTGTGACCTTTTTTTAGTCCAATTGTAAAGATTCTATGTTATAGGCCGCCGGAGCCGTGGGCGGCTCGTGGGTCAGCTCGTAGAGCAGCTGTTCTGCTTCCCGTAACCAGCGGTCGGCATCCGGTTCGTGCTCCCGCTGCAAAATGGTAAAAGCCTGCTTTGCCTCTGCCGCCAGCGCCAGTGCCTTTTTGCGGGAGGTGTAGCGGGTCTCGTACTGCGCCAGCCGCAGGCAGACCCGGGGCGTATACTCGATATCTGGCACTGCCGCCGCGCTCTGCCGCGCCCGGCGGTACCATAACAGCGCCTTGCCGTTGTCGCCCCGGGCGGCGCAGTCGTCGCCAAGGTTCAAAAGGGCGATGGGCTCGCCGCTTTCGGCAGCGGCTTTCCACAGCTTGCGCGCCTGCGCAGCGCTTTTTGGCACGCCGCGCCCCTGATACAGGCACTCGCCCAGCAGCGATAGCCCGGCAGAACTGCCCTGCTCGGCAGCTTTCTGGTAACACTCTGCCGCTGCCGCCCAGTGTCCGGCGCGGGCAGCTTCCTCACCGGCTTCGGCTTCCTCTGCGCCGGGGCCCTCCGGGGTGTGGCCTGCATGCAGCAGGCCGTTGAGCAGCGCACCGTCCAGTGAGGCCGAATTGCTCCACGGGTCCAGCACCACGCCGTCGATGCCCGGGGTGTCCAGCGCCAGTTGCATGGCTTGTTCCAAGGTGCGGTCAGCCATGGGGCGGCTTGCGGTGCTGCGGTCCGCACCGGCCGCCGCCACCGAGGTGAACAGCGGCAGCCAGCAGCGCCCCTTATCGTTGCGCAGCGTCCACAAGGCAAGGCCGTCGGCCTTTTCTGCCGGGATGGGGTGCTCCATCCACGGGGCGGGCGCACCCTGCGCCGAAAGCGCCGTTTGCAGCGGCACCAGCACATGGGTCTCCAGTTCCAGCGCATAATTCAACGCGTTCATCAAGGACCAGAAGCTCTCCTCGTTCTGACCTTTATACAGCCCCTGCACCGCCTGCTCGATGGCCGGGCAGCCGGTGCCGCGCGGGCTGTACACCGGTGCGGTGCGGCTGCGGCGGCTGCCCACCGGGCGGAAGCGTACCCCGCCGTCTGTTCGTCTTGCCATTGTGTTCACCATACTTCCCTATCAATATCAGCCTTAGTATAACAGGATTTGGCAGCTTGTACAATGCAAAACACAGCTGCGGCACTGGATTTTCAGCATACATCGCGTTATAATAAGGTGTATTTTGACCCCAAAGGAGGAATTTTTTTGAACCGGATGCTTGGCTACCTGAAGGGCTACAAGCGCGAAAGCGTGCTTGCACCGCTCTTTAAGATGCTGGAAGCCACCTTTGACCTGTTCGTGCCGCTGGTCATGGCGGATATCGTCAATGTGGGCATTGCAGCACATGACCTGCATTATATTCTGGTGCGGTGCGGCCTTTTGCTGCTGCTGGCTTTCATCGGCCTTACCTGCAGCCTGACCGCGCAGTATTTTTCCGCCAAGGCGGCGGTGGGCTACTCCACCGCGCTGCGGCACGCCCTGTTTGCCCATATCCAGAGCCTGAGTTTTTCAGAGATGGATACGCTGGGCACCAGCACCCTCATTACCCGCATGACCAGCGATGTTAATCAGGTGCAAAGCGGGCTCAACCTGTTTTTGCGCCTGTTCCTGCGCAGCCCCTTTGTGGTGCTGGGCGCCATGGTCATGGCCTTTACGGTCAACGCCCGGGCGGCAATGATCTTTGTAGTCACCATCCCGCTGCTCAGCGTGGTGGTGTTCGGCGTGATGGTGATCACCCGCCCGCTGTATAAGACCGTGCAGACCCGGCTGGACCGGGTGCTTGGCCTGACCCGCGAAAACCTGACCGGCGTGCGTGTGGTGCGCGCCTTTGATAAGGAGCAGAGCGAGATCGACCGCTTTGAGGACGCCAACGCCCTGCTGACCGGGATGCAGCTGCATGTCGGCCACCTTTCGGCGCTGATGAACCCGCTGACCTATGTGCTCATCAACCTTGCCATCGTGGCGCTGCTGTATGTAGGCAGCATCGAGATCAACGTGGGCGGCATGGCCTCCGGTGATGTCATTGCGCTGGTGAACTACATGAACCAGATCCTTGTGGAGCTGGTAAAGCTTGCCAACCTCATCGTGCAGATCAGCAAGGCGCTGGCCTGCGCGGGCCGTGTGCAGGCGGTGCTGGATACAAAGCCCGGCATGACCTTCCCGGCAAAGCTTCTGGGCGAAGTGGCTGAGGACAAGACCGGCGATGCCGTGCGCTTTGACCATGTAGGCCTGACCTACGCCGGGGCGGGTGCACCCAGCCTGACCGACATCAGCTTTACCGCCAAAAAGGGCCAGACCATCGGCGTCATCGGCGGCACCGGCAGCGGCAAATCCAGCTTAGTAAACCTCATCCCGCGCTTTTACGATGCCACCGAGGGCAGCGTGGAGATCTTTGGCCGCCCGGTGGCCAGCTACCCCCGGGACGCTTTGCGCGGCAGGGTGGCGGTGGTCATGCAGAAGGCACAGCTCTTCGGCGGCACCATCCGCTCCAACCTTTTGTGGGGCAACAAGGATGCCACCGATGCCGACCTGTGGGCGGCGCTGGAAACGGCACAGGCCGCAGACTTTGTGTGTGCAAAGCCCCTTGGGCTGGACGAGCCGGTGGAGCAGGGCGGACGCAACCTATCCGGCGGACAGAAACAGCGGCTCACCATCGCCCGTGCGCTGGTGGGCAAGCCGGACATTTTGATCCTTGACGACAGCGCCAGCGCACTGGACTACGCCACTGACGCCGCCCTGCGCAAGGCACTGGCGGCGCTGCCCGGGGCACTGACCGTGTTCATCGTCAGCCAGCGTGCCGCCAGCTTGCAGCACGCCGACCAAATCTTGGTGCTGGATGACGGCCATCTGGTGGGCATCGGCACCCACAGCGCCCTGCGCAGCAGCTGCCCGGTGTACGAGGAGATCTACGAGAGCCAGTTCAAGAAAGGGGAGGCAGAAGCATGAGTGCAAAAGCAAAAAACAAGCTGACCCCGCAGCAGCGCAAGGCCACCCTGAACCGGGTACTGCACAAAATACGTCCGTACAGCGCCTTTGTGGTGTGCAGCCTGCTGGTGGCAGCGGTCAGCGTAGCCGCCCAGCTGTATATCCCCATCCTGTGCGGCGATGCCATTGATAAGATGCTGGGCAAAGGCAATGTAGACCTTGCCGGGGTGCTGCGCATTGCCGTAAGCATTCTGGTGGTGGCTGCCGTAGCCGCCCTTGCACAGTGGCTTCTGAGCGTGTGCAACAACCGCATCACCTTCTCGGTCAGCCGTGATCTGCGCAACGAGGCGCTGCGCAAGATCCAGACCCTGCCGCTGTCCTATCTGGACAGCCACCCCTCTGGCGATATCGTCAGCCGTATGGTGGCGGATGTGGACACCTTTGCGGACGGTCTGCTGATGGGCTTCACCCAGCTGTTCTCCGGTATCCTGACCATTTTTGGCACCCTGCTGTTCATGCTGCGGGAGAACGTGCCCATCACGCTGGTGGTGGTGTGCATTACCCCGCTGAGCCTTGTGGTGGCGGGCTTTCTGGCAAAGCGCAGCTACGGCTACTTCCAGAGCCAGAGCACCGTGCGCGGCAAGCAGACCGCGCTGGTCAACGAGATGATCGAAGGCCAGAAGGTGGTGCAGGCCTTTGGCCACGAAGCCGAGAGCCTTGCCGCCTTTGACGAAGTGAACGGACAATTACAGGACGTGAGCCTGAAGGCCATCTTCTTCTCCAGCCTGACCAACCCCGCCACCCGCTTTGTGAATAACATCGTGTACGCGGGCGTGGGTCTTGTGGGTGCGCTGTACGCCGTGCGCGGCGGCATCACCATCGGTCAGCTCAGCGTTTTTCTGAGCTATGCCAACCAGTACACCAAACCCTTCAACGAGATCTCGGGCGTGGTCACCGAACTGCAAAATGCACTGGCCTGCGCCGCCCGGGTGTTTGAACTGCTGGACGCCGAAGATCAGGTGCCGGAGGCCGAAAACGCCACCGCATTGCAGCCGGACGGCCATGTGCAGCTGCAGGACGTTTCCTTCCGTTACCTGCCCGACCGCCCACTTATCGAGGGGCTCTCGCTGGACGTGCAGCCCGGTCAGCGCATCGCCATCGTAGGCCCCACCGGCTGTGGAAAGACCACCCTCATCAACCTGCTTATGCGGTTCTATGATGTGAACAGCGGCAGCATCAAAGTTTCCGGCACGGATATCCGGGACGTGACCCGCGCCTCCCTGCGCGGCAGCTACGGCATGGTATTGCAGGACACCTGGCTGCGTGCCGGTACAGTGCGGGAGAACATTGCCTACGGCAAGCCGGACGCCACCATGGACGAGGTGATCGCCGCCGCCAAGGCTGCCCACGCCCACAGCTTTATCCGCCGCCTGCCCGAGGGCTACGATACCGTCATTGCAGAGGACGGCGGCAACATCAGTCAGGGCCAAAAGCAGCTGCTCTGCATCGCCCGCGTGATGCTCTGCCTGCCGCCCATGCTGATCCTGGACGAAGCCACATCCTCCATTGATACCCGCACCGAGGTGCGCATCCAGAAGGCCTTTGCCCGCATGATGCAGGGGCGCACCAGCTTTATCGTGGCACACCGCCTTTCCACCATCCGGGAGGCAGACGTTATCCTTGTGATGAAGGACGGCCACATCGTGGAGCAGGGCAGCCACGACCAGCTGATGGCACAGGGCGGCTTCTACGCCAAGCTCTACAACAGCCAGTTCGAGGGCGTGGAGACCTGAGAGTACTGTTGTATCCTATCCAAACTGTAATAACAAATTACGAAAATGCACTTTGTTAAATAAAACAGGCTGAATAGGTGTTCGTTCATAGAATGTTAATAATATATTAACATTCAGTACACCACTTTTCGGTATACATAGGGCAACAAAGGCGCGCAGTGCGCCGAACCCCCGCCAAAAAGGGCAAAAAAACGCAGACCGCTGTGGTGTGCGGCGGTCTTGGAAATGCCCTTGGTACAGGAAAGGAAACGTTACTTATGAAAATTGGTTTTTGGGAACTTATCGTCATCGTCATCGTGGCGTTTGTGTTCATCGGCCCGGACCAGCTGCCTGTCTACGCAAAGAAGATCGGCAAGATGCTCCGCGAGCTGAAAAAATACACCGGCGCTGCTTCTGAGGAGATCCAGAAGAACGTGGTGGAGCCGCTGAATGAAATTCAGGCTCCGCTGAAGGAGGCTGTTGCCCCCCTGACCGATATCAAAAAGGATATCGACAGCAGCATGCGGGACGTGACCAAGAGCTTTACCGGCATCGGCAAGACCAGCAAAGAGGAAGCTGCCAAGAAGCAGGCTGAGGCCGAAGAGGTCACCGACCTGACTGAGGATGCCGTGGAGGAGCTGCCCGAGCAGCCCGCCGAAGCCCCGGCTGAAACTGTGGAGGCTCCCGCTGAAAAGCCGGAGCAGGCCGCTGCCGAGGCCGCACAGCCCGCCGCTGAGCCGGTGGCTGAGCCTGTGCAGGAAGCCTCTGCCGCAGCCGAAGAAGCTGCCGAAGCTGCACCCGCTGAGGAAGCAAAGGTGTAAGCGCCCCTACTTATTGATGGATGCACCCGCGCCCGCGGTTGCCAGATACATTCTGTAATACGCCCGCCACGCGGCGCGGCAAGAAAAAGGAGATATTTATTATGCGTATTGGTACTAATGAGCTGCTGATCATTCTGGTTGTCGTTCTGCTGATCTTTGGACCCAAGAACCTGCCGAAGCTGGGCAAGATGTTCGGTAAGACCATCAATGGCTTCAAGAAGGGCATGGAGGACGAGGACGCCGAGCAGTCCGAGGAGACTGTAAAGAAGGCTGATAAGAAGGACGAAGACGAGGAGTAATTGTGGCTACAAACAAAAAGCGCAAAAAGAAAGCCGAAGTCATGGCAGAGGACGGCAGCATGACGCTGACCGGCCATCTGAAAGAACTGCGGAACCGGCTCATCATCTGCGCGGTGGTGTTTGTGGTGGGCGTGGTGGTCTCGCTGGCGTATGCAGACCGTCTGATCGATCTGCTTACCGCCATGGGCCGCGACTATTACCAGTTCGTGTCCATTGCCCCGCAGGAAAAACTGATGCAGTATTTCCGGGTGTCCATTCTGGCCGGTGTGGTGGTAACGGTGCCTGTGGCCTTTTACAACATCTACGCCTTTGCAAAGCCGGGCCTGAAAAAGAGCGAGAGCACCTTTTTCAAGCTGGTCATGCTGCTGGGTCTGATCTTGTTCTGCGTGGGCGTGCTGTTTGCCTATAAGCTCATGATGCCGTTCATGCTGCGGTTCCTCAGCACCGGCATCGAAGGTGCAGAGTACATCCAGACCACCACCAGTATCGAGAGCTACGTCAACCTCTGCCTGACCATGTTCATCATCTTTGGCTGCGTGTTCGAGATGCCGCTGATCACCATCATCCTTTCCAAGATGGGCATCATCAACCCGCAGCTCCTCAAGCAGGTGCGCGGCGTAGCCATCGTGGTCATCTTCTTCATCGCCGCTGTGGTCACCCCGCCGGACATCGTGTCCCAGTGCATGGTGGCTGGCCCCATGGTGCTGCTGTACTTTGTCAGCATCTTCCTGAGCGGCATCTTCTATAAGCCGCGTAATACGGATGAGGATGACGAGGAAGAAGAGGAGAGCGAGGACTGATCCCGCTTCCGCTCCGGTTTTCATCAACTGAATCAAACGCCGCTGCACGGCTGTGCAGCGGCGTTTCTTGTTGGCACGGAAACAAAAAAGCTGCCGCACAGCTTTGTGCAGCAGCCTATGAGAAAATAAAGGAGAAACGCAGGTTCAAAAACGATTATTTGCCCAGATGCCAGATATCGCGGTCGTACTCGGCAATGGTGCGGTCAGAGGAGAACATGCCAGCCTTGGCAATGTTCACAAGGCACTTGCGCCGCCAGCCCGTGGGGTCGCAGGCGTAATCGCTGAGTGCCTGTCCCTTGCGCACAACGTAGGCGTTGAAGTCCGGCAGGGTCTGGAACCAGTCCTTGTGGATCAGCTCATCATGCAGGCGGGTCAGGTTTTCGGCATGGCCGGCGGCCAGCATCTCCGGCCCGGTGAGGAAGCTGATGGCGCGGCGGATATTGGCATCGCCCTCCACCCACTGGGCGGGGTCGTAATCGCCCACGGCGTAGCGGTGGATGACCTGATCGGAGGTCTGGCCGAAGATATAGATGTTCTCCTCGCCCACCTGCTGGCTGATCTCCACATTGGCACCGTCCATGGTGCCCAGCGTCAGCGCGCCGTTCAGCATGAACTTCATGTTGCCGGTGCCGGAGGCTTCCTTGGAGGCAAGGCTGATCTGCTCGGACAGGTCGCAGGCCGGGATCAGCTTTTCGGCGGCGGTGACGTTGTAGTTTTCCACGAACACCACCTGCAGCCACTTGGACACCTCCGGGTCTGCGGCAATGACCTTGGAGAGGGTCAGCAGCGCATGGATGATATCTTTTGCAATGGTGTAGGCGGGCGCGGCTTTCGCGCCAAAGATGCTCACCAGCGGAGCGGCGGGCAGGTGTCCTGCCTTGATCTCGTAGTACTGATGGATGAGGTACAACAGGTTGAGCTGCTGGCGCTTATACTCGTGCAGGCGCTTGGACTGGATATCGAACACGGCATTGGTGTTCACGCGCACCTTCTGGGTGCGCAGCAGCCAGTCTGCCAGCGCTTCCTTGTTGGCCTTTTTCACGGCGGTCAGCTCGTTCAGCACCGTCTCGTCATCGGCAAAGGCCAGCAGTTTTTCCAGCTCGGCGGCATCCTTGCGGAAGCCGGCGCCGATGTGCTTTTCCAGCGTGGCAGTCAGGCGCGGGTCGCACTCCAGCAGCCAGCGGCGGAATGTAATGCCGTTGGTCTTGTTGTTGAACTTTTCCGGGTACAGCTCATAGAAGCCGTGCAGCTCGGAATTTTTCAGGATCTCGGTGTGCAGTGCTGCCACGCCGTTGGTGGAGTGGGTGAAGTGGATGTCCATGTGTGCCATGTGCACCCGGTCGTCCTTGTCGATGATGGCAAGGCTCTCGTCCTCGGTGCGGGTGCGTGCCAGCGCATCCAGCTTTTCAATGATGGGCATCAGCTGGGGCACCACGGCATCCAGATAGGTGCGCGGCCACTTTTCCAGCGCCTCGGCCAGAATGGTGTGGTTGGTGTAGGCGCAGGTCTTGGTGACGATCTCCACAGCCTCTTCAAATTCGATGCCGCGCTCGCCCAGCAGACGGATGAGCTCCGGGATGACCATGCTGGGGTGGGTGTCGTTGATCTGGATAGCGGCGTAGTCCGCCAGATCATGGAAGTTGCAGCCCCGGGCGGCGCACTCGGCCAGAATGAGCTGTGCACCGGCAGAAACCATCAGGTACTGCTGGTACACCCGCAGACGGCGACCCGCCTCGTCGGAATCGTCCGGGTAGAGGAAGAGGGTCAGGTTCTTGTCGATGGCGGTCTTGTCGAAGGCGATGCCATCATGGACGATGCTCTCGTCGATGGTGTCCAAATCGAACAGGTTCAGGGTGTTGGTGCGTCCCTCGTAGCCAGTGACCGCCAGCTTGTACAGCCGGGCTGTGTACTCCTTGCCCGCCAGTTCCACCGGGTAGGTGGTGTCGGTCTTTTCTGCCCAGCTGTGGGCAGTCAGCCACGGGTCGGGCTTTTCGTTCTGCACACCGTCCTCAAAGGACTGATGGAACAGGCCGAAGTGGTACCGCAGACCTACGCCGTCACCGGGCAGGTTCAGCGTTGCCAGAGAGTCGAGGAAACAGGCAGCCAGACGCCCCAAGCCGCCGTTGCCCAGAGAAGGCTCCGGCTCTACCTCTTCAATATCGGAAAGGCGCTT
>CAKSZF010000031.1 GCA_934525405.1 uncultured Faecalibacterium sp. | reverse complement strand
TAGCCCACGCCGCCGCAGCTGAGCACCACGGCGTTCAGGCTTTTTTTCACGATTTTTCCAGTCAGACAGTAGATCATTTGAATAAAACCCTCTCAGTCAATGCCTTATGGCATTGCCAGATTCCCCCTTTTGTCGCTGCGCGACATCTTCCCCCGGCGCGGGGGAAGTCTTTCCTCTCAGGGGGAGCTTTTTATCGGTTAAATCGGTCCCGCCACCCGGCGGGTGTAGCGGTTGAGCTGGTTGCCGTTGGTGTGGCAGAAGGTAATGGCCATGGCCAGCGCATCGGCGGTGTCGTCCGGCTTTGGCACGGCGGGCAGATGCAGCAGCACCCGGGTCATCTCCTGCACCTGCTTTTTCACGGCCTTGCCGTAGCCGGTGACCGCCTGCTTGACCTGCATGGGGGTGTACTCGTAGATGGGCAGCCCCGCCTGCGCCGCCGCCAGCAGAATGACCCCGCGCGCCTCGGCTACGCCGATGACGGTGGTCTGGTTGTGCTGGTAGAACAGCTTTTCGATGGCCAGCACCTCGGGCTTTGTGCGTTCGATGACCTCCTTGATGCCGGTATACACCTCGTCCAGCCGCCGCTCAAACGGCACGCCCGCGTCCGTGCACACCGCGCCGAAATCCACCGGCGCAAAGCGGTTGCCCGCATACTCCACCACGCCCCAGCCCACGATGGCGTAACCGGGGTCGATGCCCAAAACTCTCATGCTGCGTTCCCTTTCCGACACTACTCCTATTATAATTTTCTATTATAGCACAACGTCTGGTTGGGGGCAATAAGAAAGCTGTCGTCCGCCGTCCCAAAACCCGCGCTGTACCGTGCAGAAGCCGGGTGCAGGGGCGCTTTTTCAAAAAAGTTTTACAATTTTCGAAAAAAGGGCTTGCATTTTGGCACAGGGTATGGTATTATAATCTAGCTGATTTCGGCAAAACAGAATATGGACGGTTAGCTCAGCTGGTAGAGCATCTGCTTGACGTGCAGGAGGTCACAGGTTCGAGTCCTGTACCGTCCACCATACAGTTCGTACTCGAACCCAATTCTCTATGAGAAAGGGTTCGGGTACGTTTTTTGTTTGCAGGAGGTTCTGAGAAAGGACTACTCGGAACAGTAAACGAGCAAAGGCAGGGTATCACTATGACGGTGGTATCCTGCCTTTTGTTTTGCGGGATCAAGTTCGCCTTGTGCAAACTTGGTCGCCCCCCTATATGGCTCACTGGGGGCAATCGCTGCATACGTGCGTACCGGGGAGAGCCTGTACACCTCTGGCAAGGTGTAACACACTAGACTTTGTGCCAAAGTCTGTGTGCTAAGGGGTCAAGCCCCTTAGAATCCCTGCGGAGCGTGTACGCACGTACGCAGGAAAATGGCAAAATTTCACTATATCGGGGGTGTTCTTTCATTGGAGAGTATGGTATACTCGGCTTAGTTCAACAAATAAGAATTTGAGGAGGAAAAGTAGATGAGAAAATTATTACCAATTTTGCAAATCATAGATTTGGTTTTGTTGTTATTGAGTCTGTATTTTCATAACGATATGCTTTTAATCGTCGCAGCAGTAGTTATAGCTGTTTGCGTTGTTCTTACTTTTAGCAATATGAAAAACAAACGATAACCTCCAGTTTGCTGTACTCGTTTCCAGCAGGGTCTGGGGCAGGCACGCCCCAACAAGAACACTTCAAAACGCGGGAGCGTTGCAGAAGTGCAGTCCCGGAAGGGCACAACATTTTCAAGAATTGAAAATTTGTGGCCACGGGACGATTCTTGCTCTCCCCTTTTTCTCTCCCCTTTTTCGCTGCGTTTCGTAATTTTCACATTTCAATCTGCTCGCAGATTGCTGACAAGCTGCGCTTAACTCGATACTATAAAGGCAACCCGAACATACTGCCAAGGAGGTGCAACCATGACCGCCGTAATCTACGCCCGCTATTCTTCCGACAGCCAGCGCGAAGCGTCCATTGAAGGGCAGCTGCGCGACTGCAAGGACTACGCCGAGAAGAACGGTATCACCGTGGTCGGCACCTACATTGACCGTGCCTACTCTGCCAAAACGGATGACCGCCCGGACTTTCAGCGGATGATCAAAGACAGCGCAAAGAAAATCTTCGATGTAGTTCTGGTCTGGAAGCTCGACCGCTTTGCCCGGAATCGGTTCGATGCCGTGAACTACAAGTACCAGCTGGAAAAGAACGGTGTCCATCTGGTGTCTGCCATGGAACCCATTTCGCAGGGGCCTGAAGGCATTATGGTGGAGAGTATGCTTATCGGCATGGCGGAATACTATTCCGCCGAACTTGCCCTGAAAGTAGCGCGCGGTGAGCGCGAAAATGCCCTCCAGTGCAAGTACAACGGCGGTATCGTTCCGCTGGGCTTCACCATTGGCAAGGAGGACAGGCTGTACCATATCGACCCGGAGACGGCTCCCATCGTGCAGGAGATCTTCACCCGGTATGCCGACGGCGAACCGGCTGAGAAGATTGCCGCCTCCCTGAACGAGCGCGGCCTGCGTACCCGCACCGGGAAGCCGTTCGTGAAGAACAGCTTCTTCCAGATCTTCCGCAACCGCCGCTACATCGGCGAATACCGCTACAAGGACATCGTGACGCCGGGCGGCATTCCGGCCATTGTTGACAAAGACTTGTTCGACCGGGTGCAGCAGCGTTTCGAGCAGAACAAGATCGCCCACGGTCGGCCTGCAAAAGAGGATGTGAGCTATCTGCTGACCACCAAGCTGTTCTGTGGCAAGTGCGGCACCCTGATGGGTGGCGAAAGCGGCACCAGCCACATGGGAAACACCTACTATTACTACAAGTGCGGCAACGCCAAACGCCACGGCAAGGCGCACTGCGACCTGAAAGCCATCCGCAAAGAGCCGCTGGAACGGTTCGTGGTGGAGACCGCTATTAAAGTGATTTTTAGCGATGAAATCATCGAACGGCTGATAGATTTGATCATGGAAGCCCAGCAGCAGGAGAACACCCGGCTGCCTGTCCTGAAAGACCAGTTGCGGGATACAGAGAAGCGGCTGGCAAACCTTCTGGAAGCCATTGAACAGGGCATCCTGACCCCGACCACCAAGCAGCGGCTGGACGAGCTGGAAGCCCGGAAAGAAGCCCTGAACACCAGCATTCTGGAAGAAGAGCTGAAAAAGCCCGTCCTGACCCGCGAATGGATGCGGTTCTGGTTTGAAAAATTCCGCAAGGGTGACATGAGGGACATGGAACACCAGCGGCAGATCATTGATACCTTTGTCAACTCGGTCTACGTCTTTGACGACCGGGTCGTGCTCAATTTCAACTTCACGGACGATTCCAAAACGGTCACCCGTGAGGAAGTGTTGGGTTCGAGTGCTGTGGAGAATGCTCCACCACATCCCCAGACCATTCGGTCTGGGGATTTTTTGTGATGGAGATCACAGGATGAGAACCAGAACGAACAAAGGCAGGGTATCACCATGGCGGTGGTATCCTGCCTTTTGTTTTACGAGATGGGACTGTTGCAAAGCGGTCGTGCTATGCCGCCCCTTCCGAACTCTAAAATAATATTTTCTCAGCTTATGGGTAGCGTAGCGCGGAGCGCATTCAAAATCGTCCCCGCGAAAAGAAGCGGCGCTTACTCTCCCCTTGCCAGCGCTTGCAGTTTTTTCTTATCCAGCACCTGCACGCCGCCGCGGTACAGCCGCACCCAGCCCTCCTGCGCAAAGTATTTGAGCATCCGGCTCACCACCTCGCGGGCAGAGCCCATGTACTTTGCCATCTGGTCGTGGGTCATGCGGAGGTCCGCGCCGCCGGTCTTGGCAAGCTCGTCGGTCAGAAAAATCGCCAGCCGCCGGTCAGCACTCATGAACAAAATCTGCTGCATCGTCCACATAGTATCGGAAAAGCGCTCTGCCGTCATCTGGTAGGCGTAGCAACGCACATAGACGTTTTCCTGCATCAGTTGCCGGAAGATGCCCGCACTGATGCACAGCGCTTCGGTGTCCTCCTCCGCGTCGATGTAGAGGTCGATGTTCACCGCGTCCATCACGCAGGAGGCAGACAGGATGCACACCTCCCCACCGAACAGGCGGTACAGCGTCACGTCCCTGCCGTCCTCGGACAGTAGGTAGCTGCGCAGCTGCCCGCTGCGCAGTAAAAGGATGCCCACACAGCTTTCCAGCGGGCTGTGCACCCGGGCGCCCTTGGCGTAGTGCACCGGGCGGGTAAAGCGGCACAGCCGCTCCTGCTCTTCCGGGGTCAGCTGCTCCCAGAACGGAAACGCACAGGCCAGACACCGGGCGTGCGGAGATGTTTCAGCCATACGGCTCACCCCTTTCGCAGCGCCTTGGCGGCTTCCGTACCCGCCAGTGCGCCCTCGTAAACGGCCTTTGCCACCTGTAACAGCCCGCCGGTGCAGTCTCCGGCGGCGTACAGGCCGGGCACGGTGGTCTGCATTTTGTCGTCCACCACGATGCGGCTGCCCTCTACGGCAGCGCCCAGCTTTCGGGCAAGTGCAGTGCTGCCCGCTACGCCCAGCGCCACGAACACGCCGGACACTTCCCGCACTGCGCCGCCCGCCAGCTGCACGCCGGTGACGGTCTGCTCGCCCAGAATGGCCTCCACCTTCTGGGTGCAGACGGCTACCTCGGGCGGGAAGTCTGCGGTCAGGGCTGCGCCGTTCGTCAGCAGGGTGACGCTTTTTACCACCGGCAAAAGCGCCTGCACCTCATGCAGGGCGTACTCGCCGCTGCCCAGCACCGCCACGTCCTTTCCGCGGTAGAAAAAGGCGTCGCAGGCGGCGCACCAGCTTACGCCGTGGCCTTCCAGCCCGGTCAGCCCCGGGATGCGGGGCACCGCGCGGGAAGCACCGGTCGCCAGAATGACCGCGTCTGCCGGGTATGCGCCCGCCAGCGTTTCCACGGTCAGGCGGTCGGTCCATGTCAGCCCCACGGCCTCGGTCTGCACAAATTGTACCCCCAGCCGCCGGGCGTTCTCGATGCTGCGGCGTTCCAGCTCCGGCCCGGAGACCGGCTGCGCAAAGCCGTAATAATTTTCGATTTTTTCGGCGCGTGCCAGCGCCCCGGAGCCCTTGGTCAGCACGGTGGTCTGCACCCCGGCGCGCACGGCGTACAGGGCTGCGGACACCCCCGCCGGGCCGGAACCTACGATAACGATGTTGGACATGGTATTGCTCCTTTGCATGGTTCTTTTCCCTTATTATACACAAAAGCCGCGCAGATTTCTGTGACCGGGTCGCAAAAATTTTTTGGGCGGCGGGCCCTGTTCAAGCTCCGGGGCGTGTGCTATACTGTTGTCATGTTGAAATCTACTGCCACAGGGGGCTTTTGCTTTATGTCCAAACAACGTCTGCTTTTTATCACCACCGGCGGCACCATTGCCAGCGTGCGCACCCGGCAGGGGCTAAAGCCCGTGCTTACCAGCGAGGAACTGCTCGCCCATCTGCCGGAACTGAAGGAACTGTGCTGCCCGGAAACGCTGGCGCTGTGCAGCATCGACAGCACCGACCTCGGGCAGGAGCACTGGCTCATGATGGCACGCGCCATTCAGGAAAACTACGCCTTGTACGATGGCTTTATCATCTGCCACGGCACGGATACGCTGGCGTACTCTGCGGCGGCGCTCTCTTATCTGATTCAGAACGCGGATAAGCCCATCATCCTTACCGGCGCGCAGCAGCCCATCTCCAACGAGATCACGGATGCCAAGAAAAACCTGCGGGACAGCGTGGTCTGCGCCATCGACCCGGGCAGCCGGGGCGTGATGGTGGTGTTCGGCGGGCACGTCATCGCGGGCACCCGCGCCAAGAAGAACAAGACCATCAGCTACGACGCCTTTGCCTCGGTCAACTTCCCGGAGCTGGCGCTGGTGCAGGGCGACCGGCTGGTGCGGTACATCCCCTCGCCGTGGCCCACCGGCCCGGTGGAGTTCAGCCGCACGCTGGACAGCCGGGTGTTCCTGCTCAAGCTGACCCCGGGCATGTCCCCGGCGCTCATCCCGGAGATCTTCCGCCTGTACGACTGCGTCATCGTGGAAAGCTTCGGCGTGGGCGGCATCCCGCAGCAGCTGATGGACGCCTTTGCCGCCGGGCTGGGCGACTACGAAACCACCCACAAGGTGCTCATCATGACCACGCAGGTCACCTACGAGGGCAGCGACGTGGGCGTGTATGAGGTGGGCAAGCGGGTGCGCAACCGCTTTCGCTTCTTAGAGGCCCACGATATGACCATTGAGGCGGTGGTGACCAAAAGTATGTGGCTGCTGGCACAGAACTGCGAAAGCTTTGACCAGCTGCAGCAGCGGTTCTACCGTCAGGTAAACTTTGATACTTTCTACCACTGAGCCGCGCAGACGCGGGACGGTTTTGAATGGTCGCCGCGTGTGCTTTGACCATTTTCAGCGGAAAGGTTCTTTGATATTTCGCATCTGTCGCGCTCTGCGGAGCGCGACAGATGCTTTTTCCATGGGAGGGGGAGCTGGCAAAGCCGTCAGGCTTTGACTGAGGGAGTCAAACGCAAAAGCAGCCAGACCGGGCGGTCTGGCTGCTTTTATGCTTATAAAAAACTTTTACTCTACATCTTCATCCGCAAAGTTCCTCAGCATCTCGTTGATGTGGGAGCCGGTGCGGCATTCAAAGTCATTTGGTATTCTTGTTGTCGTCCTTGTTTTCCTGTTCGGCGCGGCGCAGCATCTCCCGCATGGTGGGCAGACTACGCAGCTTTTTCCCGTGCCGGAGCTTCGGGTAGGCACGCAGCATACGGCGAGGACCCACGATGCGGGGCAGGCGCAGCAGCTGTGCCTGCATCTCCTCGCTGCGCTGCTGCAGCTCTGCGGCCAGCTGCTCCAATTGCAGCAGCTCGGCGGCACGCTCGGCAGTGCCCTTGGCGGCAAGACGGGCGGCGTTGGCGGCTTCGGCAGCGTTCAGGCGGGCATCCTCGCTGGCGCGGCGGGCGGTTTCGCTGGCCTCGGCGGCCTTGGCGCGGATGGCGGCCATGGTCTCATGGACAGAGGGGCGCTTTCCGGCGGCATCCCGCGCCTCGGCGGCGGCAAGCTTGAATTGCAGCCGTCCCTCGTCCAGCTTCTGGTCGGCATTCAGGGTGGTGGTGCCCAGCAGCTGGGTCATGGCGTCGCTGACGGCGTGGATGCTGTCGCCCAGCTGCTCCATGGTGTCCAGCGTATCTGCCAGCGCAGAGGCGGCAATGGCGGTAGCCACCACGTCTACTGCGTACACGGCGTACAAAAAGCACATGAGGATGACCCCCACAAAGGGCGGAATGAGCTTTACAAGGTCGGCCACCACCGGGTGCACGATGCGCATGACCACCAGCGTGCCCACGCCCCACAGCAGGCAGAATTCCAGACAGATATAGCCCCCGATGTTAAAGGGCAGATCGCTGTAATCCCACCAGCGGGTGTGGTAGAGCTTATACAGCGCCCAGCCGCCCACCAGTTCCAGCGTACTGGGCAGGATGACGCCGCCGAGATACAGCAGCAGGATGCTGTGCTGCAAGGGCGTAAGAGCAAACAGCACAATGACCATGCCAAAGCCGTAGATGGGGCAGACCGGGCCGTTGAGAAAGCCCCGGTTCACCAGCTGACCGGTGGTGGCGGCGGCGTAGATGACCTCCAGACACCAGCCTATGCAGGAATAGATCAGGAAATAGGCCAGAATGTGGTACAGCGAAAAGCCGCATACCATGGTCTCAGTGAGAAAATTAACCATGAGCATCTCCGTTCTTCAGTTCTGTTTGGATACGATCTTGTACTCATCCCCCGGCTCAAAAAAGGGACAGGCAGCGGTATTGTGGGCAAGATAGCGTGCCATCTCGTCCTCGTCCATCGCAGCGCCCTGTGCACAGTAATAGCTGCCGTATTCGTCCTGAATATTATTCAGGCACAGTTCACAGGGGTCAGACATTGGCTTTGCCTTCCTGTGCGGCGGCTTCGGCGGCGGCAGCCTCCCGTGCCATCCGCTTGAGCACCTTGGGGTCTACCCAAGTCACGCTGTCGGCATCGGGCTTTTTGCGGGCAATGAGTGCCTTGATCTTGATGCCCATCTCGGTGAACATACCCTCGTGCTCGGTGCGGATGTTCCACTCCGGCTCGTTCTCGTGGAGGTCGTAGGTGATCCACTCGATGTCGTAGCCGGAGGCGGGGAAGTACTCCACGCTGTCCCGGAACAGATCATCGTCGTCGGTCTTGAAGTAGATCTCGCCGCCGTCCTTCAAAAACTCCCGGTAGGCGATGAGCTGGCGCGGGTAGGTAAGGCGGTGCTTGTGGGAGGAGTCGTTCTTGCTCCACGGGTTGCAGAAGTTGATGTAGATGCGGCTGACTTCATCCTCCGGGGTGATGACGCCCTTGATGCGCTCGATATCGGTGCTCATGATCTTCACGTTGTCGATGGGGCGTCCCGCTGCCTGATAGGCGGCTTCGATCTTTCGCTTGGCAAGAATGAGCACCTTGTCGGTGATATCGATGCCCAGATAGTTGTTTTCCGGGTGGGCGCAGGCCAGCTGGGAGATGAAGCCGCCCTTGCCGCAGCCCAGTTCCAGAATAAAGGGCTGCTCCGGGCGGGCATACTGGCCGTGCCACTTGCCGCCCCAGATCAGGGGCTCGTGCACATGGAAATCCGCGGCCATCAGTTCGTCGTGGGCATAGGGTTTGAAACGCATTCTCATAGTTTGTTGTTCTCCTTGATGTTGTGTGAAACTCCCTCAGTCGCCTGACGGCGACAGCTCCCTCTGGGAGGGAGCCTTTGGCAGGAAGGGAAGGTTTATCTTTTTGTCTGAGAGGGTTATTTTTGCTCCCGCAAAAACGCCTCCACCTGCTCCGGGGTGGCGGCGCAGCTGCCCTGACAGATGCCGGGCTTGCCGCCGCCGCGTCCGTTCAGGGCGGCGTTCAGGGCTTTGGTCAGGGCGCGCACATCGCCGTCCCGCCGGGCAAGGCAGTAGCCGGTGCCCTTTTCGGTGGGGGTCAGGGCGGCGCACAGGCCGGTGGTGGCTTCGGTCAGACGGACAGCCAGCCGGTGCAGCCCGTCCGGGTCCAGTCCCGGCAGGGTGCGGATGGCGTCCGCATCGGGCGCGGTCAGCTGCGCAAGGGCATCAAACAGCTGGCTGCACAGGCCGAAGTGTGTAAACTTCAGTGCGGTATACTCGTCGTAGACCCGGTGCACCGCCACAGCGGTCTGGTCGGCCTTGGCAGAGAGCAGCGCACCGATCTCTGCCTGTCGGGCGCGCATGGCCTGCGCTGCCGCCAGCGCACGCGCACCGCACACCACGCTCAGCCGCACACCGCCCTTGTAGTTCTCGCTGGCAAGGATCTTGATCTGCCCCACCTGACCGGTGGTGCGGGTGTGGGTGCCGCAGCAGGCGCAGACGTCCGCGCCCGGGATGGTCACGATGCGCACCTGCCCCTCGATCTCCTTTTTGGAGCGGTAGACAAGGGTGGCAAGCTCCTCCCGAGTGGGGTAGCTGATGAGCACCGGCACATCCTGCCACACGATGCGGTTGGCGGCAAGCTCTGCCTGCCGCAGCCCCTCGGGGCTGATGGGCACACTGGTGTCCATGCGCACCGCCTCGGTGCCCACATGGAAGCCTACGTTCTCTGCCCCGAACAGCTGGTGCAAAATGCCGGAAAGGATATGCTCGCCGGTGTGCTGCTGCATCTTATCGAACCGCCAGTCCCAGTCGATGCAGCCGGCAACAGCTGCGCCGGGCGCTGCGGCAGCGGGCAGGGCATCCACCGTATGCCAGATAACGCCCGCCTGCTCGTGGACGTCCAGCACCCGCAGCACCGTGCCGTCCGGCAGGGTCAGAGTGCCCCGGTCAGCGGGCTGACCGCCGCCCTCCGGGTAGAACACCGTGCCGTCCAGCGCGATGCGCCCGCCGCCGGACTTTTCGTCCGGCTCTGCGGCAAGGATGACGCTTTTGCATTCGGTGCGGAAAGCGTCCTGCTCAAAGTATTTTTCTGTGCGCTGCATCGCGCGAGTACCTCCTGTAGATAGAACGATTGCAAATGGGGGAAGCGCACGCCCTGTCACTAAAGTTTCAGACGCAACAAGAAACTTTCCCGCCATGCCAAAGGCTCCCTCCCAGAGGGAGCTGGCAAAGCCGTCAGGCTTTGCCTGAGGGAGTTCAGAGTGTCATCTTTTTCAGTATACCACGATTTTTGCCTGTGGAAAATAGTTTACAGTTATGTTATGATAGGAATCAACGAATATTCCCGAAAATTGACAGCGAGGAAGGTAACGGATCATGCGTGAAAGTGGTATTCTGATGCCGGTATCCAGTCTGCCCGGCCCTTACGGGATCGGCTGCTTTGGCAAGGCGGCATTTCAATTTGTGGATTTCCTGTCTGCGGCAGGGCAAACGATCTGGCAGCTGCTGCCGCTCAGCCCCACCGGCTACGGCGACAGCCCCTACCAGAGCTGCTCTGCCTTTGCGGGCAACCCCTATTTTGTGGACTTGGAAACACTGGAAAAAGAAGGTCTGCTGACCGCCGCAGACCTCAAGGCAGAAAGCTGGGGAAAAGACCCGCTGGAAGTGGACTATGGCACCTTGTACGTCAGCCGCTTTGCGGTGCTGCGCAAGGCCTACGCCGCATGGCGCAGCCGGTGCGCCGGGCTGCACGGCTGTGCCTACTACTACCCCGATGACTACTACGCCTTCACCCTTGCCAACGAGGACTGGCTGGACGACTATGCCCTGTACATGGCGCTGAAGGTTGCCAACAAGATGAAGAACTGGGTGGAGTGGGACGCCCCCTACCGCCGCCGCGACAAGGCCGCGCTGGCCGCTTTTGCCGCCGCAAACGAGGAAGAGATCGGCTTCTGGAAGTTTGTGCAGTACAAGTTCAGCGTCCAGTGGCAGGCCGTCAAGGCCTATGCCAACGAGAAGGGTGTGCAGATCCTTGGCGATATCCCCATCTACGTCTCTGCCGACTCGGTGGACGCATGGGTGGGCGGCAAGCTGTTTGAGCTGGACGCCGACGGCCGCTTTGCCCGGGTGGCGGGCTGCCCGCCGGACTACTTCTCCGCAGACGGTCAGCTGTGGGGCAACCCCCTGTACGACTGGGCGTACCACAAAAAGACCGGCTACGCATGGTGGATTCAGCGGGTGCGCCACGCACTGGGCATCTACGACCTGCTGCGCATCGACCACTTCCGCGGCTTCGACACCTACTGGGCCATCCCGGCCACCAGTGCCACCGCCAAGACCGGCAAGTGGGAGAACGGCCCCGGCATGGAGCTGTTCGACGCACTGGAAGCCGCACTGGGCAAACTGCCTATCATTGCCGAGGACTTGGGCGAGCTGTTCCCCAGCGTGCGCAAGCTGCTGGCCGACAGTGGCTTCCCGGGCATGAAGGTGCTGCAATTCGCCTTTGGCGGCGGGGATAACGAGTATCTGCCCCATAATCATGTCAAAAACGGTGTGGTCTACCCCGGCACTCACGACAACACCACCCTGACCGACTGGTGGGAGAACGGCGCTTCGGAAAAAGAAAAGGCCACCGCCGCAGCCTACCTGCACCTGACCCCCTGCAAGCCCACCGCCAAGGAGGTGGCAGCGGTCAAGACTGCCGCCGCGCGCACCGCCCTGCTGCGGGCTGCGCTGGGCTCGGTGGCCGACCGGGCCATCGTTCCCATGTACGACTGGCTGGGGCTGGGTGCCGAGGCGCACCTGAACACCCCGGGCAAGCTGGGCGGCAACTGGGCATGGCGTGCCAAGGCCGATTTTGACACCAAAACCCTTGCTGCACAGATCAAAGCCGAGTGCGCCGTATACTGCCGCTGTAATGCAGACGCGCAAAACGTGAAAGAATTAGCAATCTGACGAAATTGTAAAAACTGCCGTAAAAATTTGTGCGTTTTGCTGGAAAACTCCGTATTCCAATGGTATAATAGCCCTAAGTTCCCGGATTTTGCGGGTAAATTGGAATTTCGCCCGTCGGAAGCGGCGGCGCGTACTGATGATGGGGAAATTACAGATGGACAGAGAATGGACAGAGCAGGATCTGCGCACCTTTGCCGAGGGTGCACAGGCTGCGTTTGAAACGGTATTGCTGGACGAGCTGCCACAGGACACCGGCTGGCAGGACGAGGGCTTACAGGTGAGCTACGCCCTGTGCAACGGCCGGGTAAGCTGCGTGCTGCACCGCACGGTGCGGGCAGACGGCAAGCTGTGGCGGATCACCATGTCCGCCCCGCTGGCAGGCAACCTGCTGCCGGAGGAGCGCATGAGCGCCCGCGAGCGGGAGCTGTGCCGCGAGGATCTGAACCACGACTTCCTTTCCGGCGTGTATAACCGCCGCTATCTGGAGACCGTGATCGCCGCCGAGCTGGACCGCTGGGCGGAGCAGGGGCGTAAGGCCGCTGTGGCGCTGATATCGCTGGATCACGGCGCACAGCTGCGGGACACCTACGGTCAGCCGGTGATGGATCAGCTGATCTGCTTTGTGGCAAACCAGTGGAAAAAGTATTTCGATATCCCGGGCAGTCAAATCGTCTGCCGCCTGACCGGCACCACCTTTGTGGTGGGCTGTCTGGACTTGGACGGCGGGCAGCTGGCCGAACAGATGCGGAACATCTACGCTGAAATGCCCCACGAGTGCGTCACCTCTATGGGTATGATGAAGCGTGTGCCCTTTACCCTGAGCGTCGCAGTGGCAGGTCTGGACGAGCTGGACAGCAGCACCAACTGCTGGCAGCGCCTGTACGCCATCTGTGACGAACGGCTGCGCGGCATCCAGATCTCCGGCGGCAATAAGATCTGCTAGGGTGTATCTGAAAAGTCGAAAATTTAGTCTATTTCTACAAGCACGGCTGGATTTTGCGTTAAACAGCCTTGAAATCCACAAAGGATTCCTGCGGCTATTTGCCTTAAATCCCGCTTGTGCTTGCGAAATATTCGTCATTTTCTTTGTTTTCAGATACACCTTAAACAACCGTATAAAATCCCCCTTTGGGCACATACTAGGTGCCAAAGGGGGATTTTTTGTATGGAAAACCAGAAAAACGACAACCTGAACCTATTAGAGGCGGTGGTGCAGAACACCGAGATGGGCAAGAACACCTTGGAGCAGATTTTACCCATGACCAACGATGTACAGTTCAAGGCTGAGCTGCTGCGCCAGCGCAACATCTATCACCAGCTCAATCAGGAGGCACACACCGCCATCGAAGCCTGCGGCGGCAGCGCGCAGGGGCAGAGCACCATGGCAAAGCTGAACACCAAAATGGGCATCAGTCTCAAGACCCTTACGGACAAGTCCACCCGCAATCTGGCCGAGATGCTCACGCAGGGCAGCGGCATGGGGGTGGTGGACTGCGTGAAAAGCTGCAAGGACTACCCCAACGCCGCCCCGGGCGCAAAACGCCTTGCCCAGCGCCTGCAGGATTTTGAAGAGGACAACCGCATCCAGCTGGAACGGTTTTTATAAAGACACGTCCCGTGAAACCGCAAAGTCGGGCAGCCCGCAGGCTGCCCGACTTTGCATTATTTAAAAACACTTACTCCCACAGCTTTTCGGGGTACTGACCCTCGGCGGTCTTGCGGGCAATGGCATCCACCACCAGCGGCTTGTCCTCGCGGTAGGTAACGCCGAACCACTTATCCGTGCTGCGCAGCACCTGAATTTTTGCCTTGTGCTCCTCGATCAGCTCGGTCACGACCAGCGGCAGGAAGTACTCGCACTTCAGGGGGTTCACCGGCAGATTCTCGGTCAGCCAACCCGCAAAGCGCTGCTCGGCCTCGTCCAGAAAGCTTTTGCCAAAGCCCCACAGGTTCATGCTCACGGGGGTGTCGCCGGGCAGGCTTACCCAACTCTCGCCGCCGTCCTCGGTGTAGTGTGCGCCGCCGTCGCAGGGTTCGATGCGGGTGCGCTCGGTCACGCTTTGCAGGGTGCCGTCCTCATTTTTGATGCACACGCCGCGTGCCACGCTGCCGTTCTCGGACAGGGTGTTCTTCAGCAGATAGCTGACCATGCAGTAGCGGTAGAAATCATCATCGGCGTGGGTGGACAGGTAATTGTACATCACCTGAAACGCCTCCGGGCCGTAGTAATCGTCTGCATTGATGACCGCAAAGGGGCCGTCAATAAGGGGCTTTGCAGCCAGCACGGCATGGCAGGTGCCCCAAGGCTTCACGCGGCCCTCCGGCACGGTAAAGCCTGCGGGCAGCTCTTCCAGCTGCTGGAAAGCGTATTTTACATTCATCGCCTTGGCCACGCGGTCGCCGATGGCAGCCTTGAAGGCGTCCTCGATCTCGTGCTTGATGACAAAGATCACGGTCTCAAAGCCGGCGCGGCGGGCGTCGTAGAGAGAATAGTCCATAATGACCTGTCCGTTGGGACCCACCGGGTCGATCTGCTTCATGCCGCCGTAGCGGCTGCCCATGCCGGCTGCCATGACGACCAGTACCGGTTTATTCATCTTCATTTCCTCCTGTATCTGCCGGGGTTTCCGGCGTTGTAGCGTTCTAAGGCTATTATACACTGCTTCGCCGCCTGTGGCAAGGTGCAGAGGGGGGGAAAAAACGAACTCCCCCAGTCATCGCTGCGCGATGCCAGCCCCCTCTAAGATGGGGCCTTTGGCATGGCGGCAAAGTTTCCGGCAAAACCGTAAAGTGTCCGGTTTCGCCAGAGGCTCCCTCTCCGAGGGAGCTGGCAAAGCCGTCAGGCTTTGACTGAGGGAGTTCGCGTCCCATCTGCATCCCCAGCTTTCCAACCATACCGAAATTCCATAAAGCGCAACTTTTACTTGCCAAGCTATTGTCTTTTTTTGGGAAGTATTGTATACTTATCCCGTCAAGTGCAAGCATTGCTTGCCAAAATATCAGCATATTTGAAAAGAATCACTTGCCAATTCAGATGAGAAAGAGAGGACACCCCCTATGAACGAGGCCGTAACCAAGCGCTTTCTGCTTTACTTCCGCCTGATGCTGCTGGCCTGGATCCTGATTGCAAACGCCGTCATCCACCTGACCGGCATGGAGTACAGCTGGCTGATCTTCCTGAGCAATATCATGATGTTCACGCTGGAGGGCGATGTGAAGGATCGCCTTGTCACCGTGGAGCTGGGCGGCCTTGTGGGTCTGGTGCTCACCGTGGCGGCGCTGCTGTCCATTAGTGCCCTGACCCCTGTTCTGGGCGATTTCCTCGGCTTTATCCTGCCGCTGGCCGTGGTGCTGTTCATCCTCATCATCCTGCACCCCTACGCACCCAAGGTGCTGAACAACGTGGGCTTTGCCTACCTGACCGTGGCCTGCATCGATATCCCTGCACTGACCACCCATCTGCCGCAGTTCTTTATCACCTTCATCGTGGGCTCTGTGATCTTTAACGGTGTCTGCGTGCTGCTGATGAAGCCCGCCAAGGCGCTGGCTGTGCGCAGCGTGGAGAAGCAGGGCGCATAAAAAAGTATATTTCTGCCGCTATCCCTTGATTTTTTTGTTCCGGCGTGCTACAATCAGCGTAGTTTCATCCTGTCCAAAACATTGATGCGGACAAACTGAAGCCCCGCTTTTCATGCCGCAGAGAGGGCTGCCCCGGGTTTCCGGGTGCTGCAAGCAGCCTGCCATGACCCCGGCTTCTACCACCGCAGAGTGCAGAGGCGAACCTCTGCCGGGCGTGCCCGTTACAGCACTGCGAGGGGCGCGTTTCCCCGCCGGGGAGCGCGCAATTCGGGTGGAACCGTGGAACGCAGACATTTGATCGGCGCTTCATCCCGTGAGTTTTACGGGGTGAAGCGCTTTTTATTTTTGTTCAACACCACATTGTCAAAGGAGAATCTACTATGAAGATCATCTACAAGGACGGTCATGTGGACGAGTGCCCGCAGGATCAGGAGCTGCACGTTATCCGTCACACCGCTGCTCACGTTATGGCACAGGCCATCAAGCGCCTGTATCCGCAGGCTGATTTTGCCTTCGGCCCTGCCACCGAGAACGGCTTCTACTACGATGTCGATCTGGGCGACCAGAAGCTGAGCGACGAGGATCTGGCCAACATCGAAAAAGAGATGCACAAGATCGTCAAGGAGAACCTGCCCATCAAGCCCTTCATCCTGCCCCGTGCCGAGGCTGAAAAGCTGATGGAGGAGCGCAAGGAGAACTACAAGATCGAGCACATGGCTGATCTGGCCGACGAGACCGAGTTCAGCTTCTTCCAGCAGGGTGAGTACGTTGATATGTGCATCGGACCCCACTTGACCTACACCAAGGCACTGAAGGCTTTCAAGATCACCCAGCAGTCCGGCGCATACTGGAAGAACGACAAGGAAAAC
>CAKSZF010000030.1 GCA_934525405.1 uncultured Faecalibacterium sp. | reverse complement strand
TTCACAAAGCCCGCCACAGCCTTTGCCCCGCCGGAGAGCAGCCCGTCCGAAAGGGCGGTGTCCACATGGCCGCTGCGTCCGTAGAACTCGCAGGTCTCCGAGAGCACGATGGTTCCGTTCAGCTTGCCGCCCCGGTAGGCATTGCTGAAAAAGCCTCCGGTAACGGCGTAGCAGCCGTTCACCTTGATGACCCGGTGGCTGAGCAGATCCATCCCATAGCGCAGGTCGTTCCAGAAATCAGATTTTTCCAGCAGCAGGAGGATGGGTGCGGTGGCCTGCCTTTTCCACAGCCAGCCGTACTCATAGGTATAGTATGCGCCGTGGGCGCTGAGGATGGCGAGGTCGTAGTCTGCCATCCGCTTCAGGTCAGAGACGGTCACCATCATGTCCAGATGGGTGTCCAGCCCGAAACCGCTCCAGTAGTCTTTCATATAAGAATAGTAGGGGTAGCGGTTGCTGTTCACCCCGTTATCAAAGGCGTAGTAGATGGCCGCATTGCCCACCGTGCCGTTCTCGGCGGCGAGCAGGGCGGGCGCATCCTCCGGCTCCGGTCCGGGCAGAGCGGCGTCTGCCTCGCTCTCGGTGTCAGTGAGCAGAATACCGCCCAGTGCGCCGCAGCTGTAAGTAAAGCTTATCATGCCGTTTTCCGCATCCACATAGATGCTGTCCTTTTTCACAAGCCCCTGCGCCGCCAGCTCGTCCAGCTGCGCCAGCGCTGCGTCCTGACGCTCTTCCTCCGACATTCCGGCGTAAGCGGCACTGTCGGTCAGGGAGGTGACGGCGGCATCCGTCTGCTGCATCTCCTGTACCTCAGAGGCGGTCAGGGTCTGGGGGGTGCCGGTGGTCTCCTCCGGCGCGGCAGCCACTGCCGGACACACTGCCGTGAAGGCCAGCGCAATGGCGCACACCGCGCTGAGCAGGCGGCGATAAACTGTATGTTCCATTTCTTCTTTTCCGTTCCTCTCCCCCGGCACACGACCGGGGCTGTTGTACGCAAGATAGCGTCCACAGGTTCATTGTAGGATGCCGCCGGGGCTTTGTCAAGCATCCCGGCAATGTTTTACCATTCCGTCACACCCGGCGCATTGCATTGGCAGGGGGATTTGTGTATAATAGCGATATGCTGGGTTTTTATCGCCTGTACGCAGGCACACCCCGGCAGACTGTTCTGATGAAAGGCGGTGCTTTCCTTGGATAGCATTCGACAATATTTTAAGCGCACCGATAAGATCTATCTGCTGCTGTGCATTTTCAGCAGCGTTATGGCGGTGCTGGCGCTGTCCTCCTGGGCAGCCAAGCAGGGCAATGGCTTTGCCACCGACGAGGTGACCGGTGCCATCATCGGCATTGGCGACTACCGCCGCGCACTGGTGCAGGCGGGCGCTGCCGTCATTGGCATCGTGATCGCGCTGCTGCTCTCCTGCGTGGACTACCGCAGCCTTGTAAAGGTGTGGCCGGTGCACGTTGCCCTGACGTGGGGTCTGGTGCTGCCCACGCTGGTCATCCGCAACGTGTCCATCGGCCCGCTGACCATCGGCTACAACGCCGGTGATACCGACAACTACTCGTGGTACAAACTGGGCGGCTTTACCTTTCAGCCCACAGAGCTGGCAAAGATCAGCTTTATCCTGACCTTTGCCATGCACCTGAATAATGTGCGCAGCCGCATCAACGAGCCAAAGGAGCTGGCAAAGCTGCTGCTGCACCTGCTGGTTCCCATTGCCATTATCCATGTGCAGGGCGATGACGGCACAGCCATCATCTACGGCATCATCGGCTGCTGCATGATGTTTGCGGCGGGACTGAGCTGGAAGTATATCTTTGCGGCGTTTGCGGCGGCAGGTACTGCCGTGGCGGTGGCCTTTGCCTTTTTCAGTGATAAGATCGGCAAAGGATACCAGTGGTACCGCATTCTGGCGGTTCTGGACCCGGAAAACACCACCGGCTGGGCGCCTAGCGAAACGGTGTGGAAGAACATCATCTACCAGCAGCAGCGCGGCGAGATCGCGCTGGGCTCCGGCGGCATCTTCGGCAACGGCTTATTCGGAGGCAGGTATTACAGCGTGCCCAACGCCCACAACGACTTCATCCTCAGCTGGATCGGCAACGCGGCGGGCTTTGTGGGCTGCTGCGTGGTGCTGGGCGTTCTGCTGGCGCTGGTGATCAAGACTTTTGCCACCGGTGCCCGCAGTGAGGATCTGCTGGGCAGCTATATCTGCGCCGGTATCGGCGGTGCCCTGATGGCGCAGATTGCCGTGAACGTGGGCATGAACCTGCGGGTGCTGCCGGTCATCGGTGTCACCCTGCCCTTCTACTCTGCCGGTGGCAGCTCGGTGCTTATGTTGTATATCTGCGTTGGTTTAGTACTATCTGTATACTCTCACAACACCAAAAGCCTGTTCAGTTAAAGAATGTTCTAAAAGCAAGGACGTGCAGCCCGCGGGCTGCACGTCCTTGCTTTTTAGGTGATTTTAAAACAAACGCCATATTTGAAAAACAAAATTTCCTTAAATCATGCCCAGAGCAAAGCGGAGGGCATTCAAGAGTTCCCCAGCTTTTCCAGCTCCACCACCGGCCAGCCAAGGGCACGGATGGCACTTTCATCGTGGGTAGCCAGCAGTACCGGCTTGCCCGCGCAGCGCTGCCGCAGCAGCGCCGCCGCCCGCTGCAAGGTGTCCGGGTCCATGCCAGTAAAGGGCTCGTCCAATAGCAGGGTGTCGCTGGGAGCCCACAGCGCCCGCAGCAGCGCCACCCGCCGCTTTTGCCCGCCGGAAAGCCTGCGGGCAGGCAGCTGCAAGGCGGTAAGTTCCATTCCAAGCTGTTGAAAATCGCTTGCAATTTGCTCTTTGTACTGATTTTCTACCCCCGGCAGCACCAAAGTGACGTTCTGCACCGCGTTCAGCTGGGGGCAAAGACGATCCTCCTGAAAGACCGCCGCCACCCGGCCAGTACCCTCCACACTGCCGGTTGTGGGGCGCTCCAGCCCCATCAGGATGCGCAGCAGGGTGGTCTTGCCCCAGCCGCTGGGTGCCCACAGCACCACGGGGGCATCCACCTCCATGCACAGGTCGGTGAAGAGCGGTGCCGCGCCGAACTGCTTTGTCAGGTGTTGGATCTTCAGCATTTTGCCCCCTCCTCTCCCAGCACTGCGCCCACGGCCTTATCCAGTGCAAATAGGAACAGCTTTTCAAAGCCTGCGCTCAGCAGGATGATGACAAAGGTCCACGCAAACAACTCCCCGGTGGAAAGGGTGATTTTGGCGCGGTAGAGCGCATCGCCGATACTGCCGTTGGGCAGACCGATGACCTCGGCCGCCACGCCGCTTTTCCAGCAGATGCCCAGCGCCACGCTGCACCCCTGCCGGAAGGCCGGAAGCACCGCAGGCAGCCAGATCGTCCGCAGGCGGCGGCCTGCAGGCAGACGGAACACCGCCGCCATTTCCAGCAGCTGCACGTCTGCCCCGGCAATGCCGGTGCGCACCGCGCCGTACAGCACCGGCAGCACCATTAAAAAGCTGATAAGCACCGAAAGGGCGCTGCCCCGCACCCAGACCAGCGCCAGAATGATAAAACTTGCCACCGGCGTAGCCTTGACCAGTTGCATCACCGGAGCCAGCAGCGCGTCGGCAGCGCTCCACCGGGCGGCGCATACCGCCAGCACCACGCTGACCACTGCGCCCAGCACAAAACCCAGCAGAATGCGCCCAGAACTGAAGCCCACCCGCTGCCAGAAATCTGCCCTTGGCAACAGCTGCACCAAGGTGCGCAGCGCCTGCACCGGCGATACCAAAAACACCTCCTGCCCGATGGCCATGGCTGCGGCTTGCCAGACCGCCAGCCAGAACGCCACCGCCAGCAGACGGCGAAAAACCTGTTTGTTCTGCTTCATAAACTGCCCTCTTCCCCTGCCTGTTATAAGGTATAGTATACCATACCGTCCCGCAAAGGGGAATGACCTGTGCACCACCTGCGACGGGGCGGCTCGCGCTGTATATACTTTTATTCAACCATTGTATGCTTGACATGAATTTGTATCCAGTGTAAACTGGATACAGTTTGCGATGCATCTTTGCACCGGCGCAGGAAAGAGGGGGACGGTATTGACACAAGCGCTCAAGGGCCGCAAGCTGCTGCTTGTCGGTTTTACGTTGTTTTCCATGTTTTTCGGGGCGGGCAACCTGATCTTCCCGCCCGATTTGGGTGCAAAGGCCGGGGTAAACTTCTGGCCCGCCTTTCTGGGGCTTGCCCTCAGTGCCGTGGGACTGCCCGTTGCGGGGGTCATCGCGGTGGCGCGGGCAGACGGTCTGGACAAGCTGGCCGGACGGGTGCACCCGGTATTCGCACAGGTATTCATGATTTTGATCTATCTGTCCATCGGGCCGTGTCTGGCTATTCCGCGCACCGCAAGCACCTCGTTTGCCATGCTCACCCCGCTGCTGGGCAGTAGCGCCGGGTTGCAGCTGGGGTATTCCGTGCTGTTCTTCAGCGCAGCCTTTCTGGTGGCGCTGCGCCCGGACAGGCTCACCCGCTGGCTGGGCAGGCTGCTCTGCCCCTGCCTGCTGGTTCTGATTTTGATCCTGTTCGGCGGCTGTCTGCTGCACCCGCTGGCGGCGCAGTACGCTGCACCCACCGAGACGTATCGTTCCGCGGTCGTGTTACAGGGCGTATTGTACGGCTACCAGACCATGGACGCCCTTGCGGCGCTGAACTTTGGTGCTGTCATCGCCCTGAACATCCGGGCGCAGGGCGTTGCCCGGGAGCAGGACGTGCAGCGCAGTGCCATCCGCGCCAGTCTTGTGGCGGGCGGGCTGCTGCTGGCGGTCTACGCTATGCTGGGGCACGCCGGAGCGCTGACTGGTGCCGCCGTACCAGGTCTTGCCACCGGTGCCGAGGTGCTTACCGTACTTGCCGAACGGCTGTTCGGCAAGGCAGGGCTGGTGCTCCTTGCGGCCATCTTTATTCTGGCCTGCTTCAACACCTGTGTGGGGCTGATTGCCTGTGTGGGAGAGTATTTCCACACCCTGCTGCCCCGCATCCCCTACCCTGCCCTTGCTGCCTTTTTTGCCGCTGCCAGTATGCTGATCGCCAATTTAGGGCTGGCAGAGATCCTACGGTTATCCGTCCCGGTGCTCAACGCCCTGTACCCGGTAGCCATTGTGCTGATTACGCTTTCCTTCGTGCCCGGGTTGGAACAGCGCCGCCGGGTCTATCCACTGTGCATCGGTTGCACCGCTGTGCAGAGCATTGCCGCCGCGCTGCCGCTTGGCGCGCTTTCTGCCCTTGCTAACACCCTGCCGCTGGCGGCGTTGGGCTTTGGTTGGGTGCTCCCGGCTGCCGCCGGGCTGCTGGCAGGCATCTTTTTAAGCTGCACTGAAGAATAACGGAGATTTTACTATGATCCAGCCCATCATGCACGACCCACTGTTTCTGGCGCAGAAGTCCGCCCCCGCCACCCCGGAGGACGCCCCCATTGCACGGGACTTGCTGGACACCCTGACCGCCCACGCCGACGGCTGTGTAGGCATGGCCGCCAACATGATCGGCGTGCTCAAGCGCATCATTGCAGTGGAAGCCGAGGACGGGTATCTGGTGCTGTTCAACCCGGTCATCCTGAAAAAGTCCGGCCAGTACGAGGCCGAGGAAGGCTGTCTTTCGCTGGAAGGCGTGCGGAAAACAAAGCGTTACCAGAGCATCAAGGTGCAGTACCAGACCATGGACGGCAAACCCCGCATCAAGACCTTTACCGGCTGGACGGCACAGATCATCCAGCACGAGATCGACCATTGCGATGGGATCTTGATTTAAGTTTTTTATCACGCACAAAGCCCCCGAGGGTGTGTCCCCCGGGGGCTTTGGTTTCTATCTTCCCTCTTGCATTTTTGGGGAAAGAGGTGTAAAATACAGTCACAATCAAACACAGGGGAGCTCGTGCAGCGGGCTGAGAGGAAGTATAGCAAGCTTCGACCCTTTTACCTGATGCGGATAATGCCGCCGTAGGAAGTCATACCCTTTATGATTTTTTGCAGGAGGAGCCGCGCTGGGCCCCTCCTGTTTTTTTGTACCTCTGCGGAGGTTCCGCAGCCGGCTGAGGGGGAGCGCCCTGAGCCTTGGATGAATGCAGCGATGGGAAGCCGTGTTCCGGCGTGAGAGGAAGCCAGTAAGCTTCGACCGCACCTTCCGTACCTGTTCCCGCCTTGCGGCGGGCACGGGCTGTTTTGTTGCGGGAGCGCCGGTATTCATCCTGCGCTGCCGCAGATGGTTGAAAAGGAGCCAATTTATCATGAAGAATCTCTCTGTCAAAAAGCTTGCCCTCGCCGGTATGTTCTGTGCCCTGTGCGTGGTGGGCAGCGTGTTCAGCTTTCCCATGTTCGGCAGCAAATGCGCCCCGGTGCAGCACATGGTCAACGTGCTGTGCGCTGTTCTGCTGGGGCCCTGGTGGGGTGTAGGCGTGGCCTTTGTGGCTTCCCTGCTGCGCAACCTGCTGGGTCTGGGCAGCCTGATGGCTTTCCCGGGCAGTATGTTCGGTGCACTGCTGTGCGGCCTTGCATACCACAAGACCAAAAACCTGATTGCCACCGTGGTGGGTGAGGTGTTCGGCACCAGCATTCTGGGCGGCCTGTGCGCATGGCCCGTGGCCATCTTCCTGATGGGCAAGAGCGCTGCGGACATCGCTTTCTACGCCTATATTGTGCCCTTCCTCATCTCCACCGCCGTGGGTGCGGTGATTGCCGGTGCTGTGGTGTTCAGCCTGCAGCGCTCCGGCGCTCTGCGCTCCATGCAGAACAGCCTTTCCTGAGCGGAGGTGCCGGGAATGCTCAAGACCGCCTTTGAAAACCTCCGCAGCCGCAGCCCGCTGATCCACAACATTACCAACTACGTCACCGTGAACGACTGCGCTAACATGGTGCTGGCCTGCGGTGCTTCCCCCATCATGGCCGATGATGCCGCCGAGGTGGAGGAAATCACCGCCATCTGCGGCGGGCTGAACATCAACATCGGCACGCTGAACAGCCGCACCGTCACCAGTATGCTGCTGGCGGGCAAAAAGGCCAATCAGCTGGGGCATCCGGTGGTGTTGGACCCCGTGGGTGCCGGCGCTTCCCATCTGCGCACCGACACCGCCTTCCGCCTGCTGCGGGAGGTGCAGTTCACAGTGATCCGTGGCAACATCTCGGAGATCAAGACCCTTGCCTCCGGTGCGGGCACCACCAAGGGCGTGGATGCGGACGTAGCCGACAAGGTGACTGAGGAAAATCTGGACAGCGCCGTGACCTTTGCCAAAACCTTTGCCGCCCGCACCGGCGCGGTGGTAGCCATTACCGGCGCCATTGACATCGTAGCCGATGCGCAAAAAGCCTACTGCATCCGCAACGGCAACGCCATGATGAGCAGCATCACCGGCACGGGCTGTCAGCTTTCTGCCCTGACGGCGGCTTTTGTCACCGCCAACCCCGGCCACCCGCTGGAAGCTGCCGCTGCGGCGGTGTGCGCCATGGGTCTGGCGGGCGAAGTTGCCCACCAGCGGCTCACCCCGCAGGATGGCAACGCCACCTACCGCAATTACATCATTGATGCCATTTACAACATGACCCCCGAACAGCTGGAGAAAGGCGCAAACTATGAAGTGCGATAAACACACCATGCTCCTGTACGCAGTGACCGACCGCGCATGGGTGGGCGAGCAGACTCTGTATCAGCAGGTGGAAAGTGCCCTGAAGGGCGGTGCCACCTGTGTACAGCTGCGGGAAAAGCAGCTGGGCGACGCCGATTTTCTGCAGGAAGCCATTCAGATCCACGCTCTGTGCCAGCAGTACGGTGTGCCGCTGTTCATCAACGATAACGTGGAGGTAGCCTTGCAGTGCCACGCCGAGGGCATCCATGTGGGGCAGGACGATATGGCCGCCGCACAGGTGCGCCAGCGCGTGGGCGAGGGCGTAATGATCGGCGTTTCTGCCCACACGGTGCAGGAAGCGCTGGACGCTGTGGCGCACGGCGCGGACTACCTTGGCGTGGGTGCAGTGTTCGCCACTCACACCAAGACGGACGTAAGCGAGATGCCCCGGCAGACTCTGCTGGACATCTGCAACGCCGTGGATGTGCCGGTGGTGGCCATTGGCGGCATCCACAAGGAGAATATCCTGCAGCTCAAGGGCACCGGCGTGGACGGCGTGGCGCTGGTAAGCGCCATCTTTGCCGCAAAGGACATCGAGGCCGAGTGCCGGGAGCTGCGCGCCCTTTCGGAGCAGATCATAAAGTAAGTTATCATCCCGCGGCAAACCGGGGGCACCACCTTGGGCCGCGTTATAAAATTCATGGAGAAAACCAACATGAAAAGCGTATTTTGCGCAGGTGCCGGCATCCAGAGCGTACTGTTTTTTCTGAATGACGGCTACCTGCCACTACATCTGTATGACCAGCACCCTGCTGTTCAGAGATAAACTGTCATTTGGAGGAACACAGCGTATGCAGACTTATACCACCCAGATGGATGCCGCCCGCAAGGGCATCGTTACCCCGGAGATGGAGATCGTAGCCAAAAAGGAATACCGCACCACCGAGGAGATCCGCCAGTGGGTCGCCGAGGGCAAGGTAGCCATCCCCGCCAACAAGCACCACAAGTGCCTGAACCCCGAGGGCGTGGGCTCCATGCTGCGCACCAAGATCAACGTGAACCTTGGCGTCTCCCGCGACTGCAAGGACTACAACATTGAGATGCAGAAGGTGATGAGCGCCGTGAACATGGGCGCTGAAGCCATTATGGATCTGTCCAGCCACGGCAACACCCAGCCCTTCCGCCAGAAGCTGACCCACGAGTGCCCGGTGATGATCGGCACTGTACCGGTGTATGATTCAGTCATCCACTACCAGCGCGATCTGGCAGAACTGACCGCACAGGACTTCATCGATGTGGTACGCCTGCACGCAGAGGACGGCGTGGACTTTGTTACCCTGCACTGCGGCATCACCCGCAAAACCATCGAGCAGATCCGCAAGCACAAGCGCAAGATGAACATCGTGAGCCGCGGCGGCTCTCTGGTGTTTGCGTGGATGAGCATGACCGGCAACGAGAATCCCTTCTATGAGCACTTTGACGAGATCTGCGAGATCTGCGCCGAGCATGATGTGACTATCTCTCTGGGCGATGCCTGCCGTCCCGGCTGTCTGGCTGACGCCACCGACGTGTGCCAGATCGAAGAGCTGGTACGTCTGGGCGAGTTGACCAAGCGCGCATGGGCGCACAACGTGCAGGTGATGGTAGAAGGCCCCGGCCATGTGCCCCTGAATCAGGTCGCCGCCAACATGGAGGTGCAGAAGAGCATCTGCATGGGCGCACCCTTCTATGTGCTGGGACCTCTGGTCACCGATATCGCCCCCGGCTACGACCACATCACCGCTGCCATCGGCGGCGCAGTGGCAGCCGCCAGCGGTGCAGCCTTCCTGTGCTATGTGACCCCCGCCGAGCATCTGGCACTGCCCAATGTGGAGGACGTAAAGCAGGGCATCGTGGCCTCCAAGATCGCCGCCCACGCCGCCGACATTGCCAAGGGCATCCCCCATGCCCGGGACATTGACGACAAGATGGGCGATGCCCGCCGCGTACTGGACTGGGATGCACAGTTCGCCTGCGCGCTGGACCCTGAGACCGCCAAGGCCATCCGCGATGCCCGCCTGCCCGAGGACGACCACAGCGACACTTGCAGCATGTGCGGCAAGTTCTGCGCTGTGCGCAGCATGAACAAGGCACTGGCCGGTGAATACATCGATATCCTGTAAGCTTTTCCCGCGCTGAAAGGCGCTTCTTCCTCCGGGACTGCCGCACAAGCCGTGCGGCAGTCCCTTTTTTTGCGGGACGATTGAAAATGCCCTCCGCTTAAGCTCTGGGCATATTCAGCGGAATAATTATTTTAATTTTACGTTTGGAGCGACCGCGTTTGCGGAGCGTAGCGTAGCAATGGAAGCCCCAGTGGGGCTTTTAAGCGGCAGAGCGGTCTGCGTTAGCAGATGGAGGGGCTTTGCCCCGACAAGCTCTGCGGAGCGCGACAAACGCGTTTTCACAAGTGGGGTCGCAGAGGTAAACTGCATTTGCCGCACTGTGTTCAGTTTGGTGAATCCACACTATCAATATTTTAGATTTTACAATTCTTCTGTGCTGTACTATAATGAAGCAAACGACTTTATTTTTCAAAAGTACAGGAGGCTGTTTTCTTGATAGTTGATCTGATTGAAGCACTTTACCGCCTGCTATGGGGCGATTTATTCACCCTCCCGGTGGCGGGCGGCATTGGCATCTCCTTTATGGTAGTGCTGTTGTTTGCAGCCGGTATCGGCTTTACCCTGCGCACAAGGCTGCTGCCGGTGCGCCTGTTCCGGGATATGATCGGCGCAGTGTGCGAAAAAAAGCAGGCTGCGGGCGGGCTTTCCTCCTTCCAGACACTGGTCATCTCCACCGCCACCCGGGTGGGCATGGGCAATCTTGTGGGCGTGGTGGCCGCTGTTTCAGCGGGCGGCGCAGGCGCGGTATTCTGGATGTGGGTCACTGCGCTGCTGGGTGCCTCCACCTCCTTTGTGGAGTCCACTCTGGCGCAGAAATACCGCGTGCCGGACCCTCTGTACGGCGGCTGGCGCGGCGGCCCGGCCTACTACCTCCATGTGCTGGCCGAGCGCAAACGGGGCAAAAAGCTCAAGCGCTCTGTGTGTGCAGCGCTGTTTGCGGCGTCCGGTCTGATCTGCTGGTGCGGTATCAGCCAAGTCATCTCTAACTCGGTCAGTTCTGCCTTTGAAAACGCCTTTCACGTCCCGCCGCTGACCACCACCGTGGTGCTTACCCTGCTGGCGGCGCTGATCGTGCTGCGCAGGAATGCCACCGTAAAAAGCCTTGACTTCATCGTGCCGGTCATGGCGGTGTGCTACTTTGTCATCACGGTGGGCATCGTGGTGCTGAATATCCGGCAGCTGCCCGCCGTGCTGGCACGCATCTTTGCCGAGGCCTTCGGTCTGCGTCAGGTGGCCGCAGGCGGCTTTGGCGCGGTGCTGATGAACGGCGTCAAGCGCGGGCTGTTCTCCAATGAAGCGGGCAGCGGCTCTGCCCCCTGCGCCGCTGCCGCCGCTGAGTGCGACGACCCGGTAAAGATGGGTCTTGTGCAGGCGCTGGGCGTATTGATTGATACCGTGGTCATCTGCAGCTGCACTGCCTTTCTGATGCTGCTGGTGCCGCAGGACATCACCGCCGGGCTGACCGGCATGGATCTTTTACAGACTGCCATGCAGTACCATCTGGGCAGCTTTGGCATTGTGTTCATCGCCGTGATCTTAGCGCTGTTCAGCTTCTCCACCTTTCTGGGGGTGCTGTACTATGCCCGGGGCAACGTGGCCTATCTGTGCGGCGACAACTGGTGGAGCCAGACCGCCTACAAGCTGCTGGCACTGGCCATGTTGCTGATCGGCGGCACACAGGCCTACACTGTGGTGTGGGATCTGGGCGATGTGGGCATCGGGCTGATGACCATCTTCAATATGCTGGCGCTCATTCCCCTTTCCGGCGAGGCGCTGACCGCCCTGAACGACTA
The DNA here is from genome assembly GCA_934525405.1 of uncultured Faecalibacterium sp. Classification (GTDB taxonomy): domain Bacteria; phylum Bacillota; class Clostridia; order Oscillospirales; family Ruminococcaceae; genus Faecalibacterium. The sequence continues at coordinate 5,081 of CAKSZF010000030.1, read as the reverse complement.
CGAAAAGCGCAAGAAAATAAAATAAGATCACAAAAACGGGCTGCTGCACAAAGTTATGTGCAACAGCCCGTTTTGTAATATGCGAAAGCTTTCAGCTATGCTGCTTCAGGGCGCAGACGGCGATGCTCAGGGCGCTCCATGCGGCCTGATACATCAGCACCGTGGCGATGGACAGCTGCCAGATGCTGCCCGCGTAGGTCAGCAGCACCGCAATGAACACCGAGAAGCACACCGACACCAGCTGCACCGTAGTAGCGCTGGTCTCGGCATTCTGTGCCTGATCCGCGGCCTGCAAGCCGCCGGTCAGGCTGGCAAAGCCTCTGTGATGGTACAGACAACACTTAGGCTTTTCCGGGGCAGCCTCGGCTGCTTCAATGGCCTGACACTGCTCACCGTCCAGCACGGTGACCATGCCCTCCGGCAGATGGTAGGCCTCAGTGATGTGCCGCGCCGTCAGGCTGGGGTCCTTACTAGTGACCAGCAGACGGATGTTCTCCCTTTGCAGGGAGGCAAGGCTACGTGCCACATTGCGGCCGCCCACATAGCGCAGCACGAACATGGCGTGCAGGTTGCCGGACACTGCCAGATACAAAATTTGCAGCTCACCGTTTTTGGAGTGGCCGTCCTCGTAATCCTGCTCCGGCAGGGTCACACCCTCCTGCTCCATGTAGCGGCGGGTGCCGATGAGGATGCGGTTATTGTCGCACCATGCCGAGAAGCCCAGCCCGGTGTGCTGCTCCAGATCCTTGACCGGGAACAGGATATCGGTGCGGTCCTCGATGATCTGGCTGAACAGCCCGCGCAGGGTATCGCAGCTCTCGTTCAGCACACTGGCCGCATACAGGATGGCGCGGTCGATGCGGCCACCCTTGAAGATGCGGATATCCTCCAGCGTTACGCTGTCGGCGGTAAACAGGTCGTCGGCGTCCAGTTCAATGGTGTCGATGCCGCCCAGCTCCTCAATGGCTGCCCAGCCGGGCACCACAGCGCCCACAGCGGCAGCAGCTCTTTGCAGACGCAGCGCCGCCAGACCGGGCACCAGCACCGAGGAAAGGGGTGCGCCCATGCACAGCACGGCAGCAGCCGCAGCCACGGCGCAGTTGATCCCGCCGCCAAACAGCAGGAAGGCTACGCAGCTGAGCACTGCTGCCGCCAGCAGGATACAGGCCACCTTCCGGGCGCGGCGCTCGCTGGCGCGCTCGCTGAGGCTCTGCTCCACAAAGTCATCGCTGGCGGTCTGCACCGGGCGGCTCAGCAGCACCCATGGGTCCTTCTGCTCCAGATCCCGGGCGAGGGCGCGGATCAGGTCTTTATCGCGGGTGCGGTAAGCGCCCCGCAGTTCGCCGCCCTCTGCTGCCAGCGCGTAGCCGCCCTGCACGGCAGCCAGCATCACCCGGCTGCCCACCAGCGCCAGAAACAGCCCCAGCGCCGCCATACCGGTCAGCAGACCGATGCCCTCGGTGCTGCGGTAGGCGTTGGCATTCAGCATGGCCACCACCGCCTGCAGCAGCGCTGCCACAGCGGCCAGCGCTGGCATGGTGTCCGCACTGGGACGGCCGCGCAAGCCGGTCAGACCGTCCCGCAGCACCGGGTAGCCCACAAACAGGCTAGCGGCAAACAGCAGCAGATTGGCGGCATAGAACGCCGCCGGGGCCGCGTCCGGGTCCAGCACCGAAAGCGGCGGCAGCAGACGCTCTGCCGTCAGCCCAAGGTGCAGCAGCACCACGGCCAGAATGCCCGCCAGCACACACCGCAAAGTCAGCTCTGCGGCCATGTGATGCAGCTTGTCGGCAATGGATTCCGGCACAGTTTCCTCGGCAGGAGCAGCCGTTTCTGCTGCGGGTGCGGCCTCCGGCTGTGCCGGGGTCGCGGGGGCAGCAGCTGCCGGTACGGAAGCCGGTTCAGCAGGAGCGCCGTCCTGCTCCAGCGGGAGCAGCGGCAGGCTCATGGTATCCTCTTTTTCTGGCTTGTGGGCAGCGGGCTTTTCGTCCTCTGCTGCGCCGAACATTTGGAAGATCGACTTTTTCTCAAGCTTTTTCGGCAGTGTCTCCGGGTCTGCCGGAGCGCTGGAAAAGACCACCGGCGGCAGTTCCCCGGCGGTCTTTTGTGCAGCCTTTGCCGTGGCTTTTTCCGGCTCTGCGGCGGGCTGTGCCTTAGGCTGTGGCACTTCCGGCGCGGGCTTTGCGGGCTGCGGGACAGGCTTTGCCCTGCCGCTCATGCCGTTGAGCATATCCTTCAGCTGCTGCATCTCCCGCTGCTCCAGCTCTTCCTGCGGCAGCAGCGCCTCCGGGGCGTTCTTCGTCTTAGGCTGCATTTGGGGGGCAGCAGCAGGCTGCGGCTCCGGCTGGGGTGCAGGCTTTTCCGGCTGCGGCTTCATGGCAGCAGCCGCCCTGGGTGCAGACACCGGCTCTGCAGGGACGGCCCCGACAGGCTCTAGGCTGGCGGGCTGCATCGGCATTGCCGGAACAGGGTCTGCGGTACGCAGTTCCAGCGCCATGTCCTCCTGCTCCGGCTGTACCGGCTTTGCATCTGCCCCCAGCAGGATCTCACCGGTGGGAATCTCCAGCACCGACTGTGCCGGGGCGGGCGTCTCTTCTTTGTCGTGGCCGAACAGCTTGCCCAGCAGCCCGGCCTTGGGCTTTTCCTCCACCGGGGCTGGCTCGTCCCGGCGGGTCATTTCCTCGGGCAGATCGATCACGCTGGTGCTGAAAAAGTTGCGGAACCGCTCTTCTGCCGAGAGCTCCCCCGCCTGCTTGCCCTTGCGTTCATTTGTATTGTTCGGCATCCTTGTCCCTCCCACTGTTCTGGATGGAGTTTACCGCTTGTTTTATTCTTCTACGGCGCGCTGCGACTGGATCTCGTACAGGATGATGCCTGCCGCCACCGAGACGTTATAGCTGTCCACGCCGGTGCCAGGTGCAGCCATATCCAGCCGCACCACACCGTCACACAGCTTCTTGACCAGCTGGGATACCCCGCTGCCCTCGCTGCCCAGTACCAGCGCAATGGGGCCGGTCAGGTTATTTTTGCGCAGGGACACACCGTCCATGTCGGCGCAGTAGACGAACACGCCCTGCTCCTTCAAACGGCGGATGGTCTCGCCGATGTTGGCCACGCGCGCCACCGGCAGACGCTCGGCAGCGCCTGCGCTGGACTTGATGACGGTGGGGGTGACGGATGCGCCGCCCCGCTTGGGGATAACGATGCCGTGGGCACCGCACAGCAGGGCGCTGCGCATGACTGCGCCCAGATTGTGGGGGTCCTCAATGCCGTCGCTCAGCACCAGAAAAGGCGGCTCGCCCTTGGCCTTGGCTGCGGCCAACAGATCCTCCACGGTCGCGTACTCGATCTCACTGGCAAAGGCCGCAACGCCCTGATGGCTCTCGGTGCCGGTCATCAGGCGCAGTTTATTGGGGTGCACCCGCTTGACCGTTGCTCCGGCCTCTTTGGCCAGTGCCGTATAGTATGCCGCCACTGCCGGGGCCATCCCCTCGGCAATAAGCACAGTGTCCACACCAGAGCCGCTCTTGAGCAGCTCGGTCACCGGGTTTTTGCCGTAGATCAGGCTCTCATTTTTCTGCTGCGGTTGCTCTGCATCGCGGCGCGGACGGCGCGGCTGGTTACGTTCTTCCATTTCTTTTATTCTCCTTCCGTTCCGGGCGTGCTGCGCCGCACCGGAGCGTTTTATTTTGTTTATGATAATCCAAAATAAAGTATACCATATCTCGCCCGGCTTCGCCACAAGTTGCAGGCATTTTATTCTCTGGCGCCTAAAATTTTTCGCAAGATAGTGCCTTTCCCGCCGGCCAGGCCAGCTGTAAAAATGTTTTGTCCGCTGCCCGGACGGCCCGTCGCATTTCCGCCGTTTTGCCATGGCAAAAAGTTTTCCACAAAAAGTCTCTATACATTCCGTAAACAGCCCGTAATTTTTCCACAAGTTGAAAACTCGGTTGAAAGTGTGCAAAAGTCCAGCCGCAGCGCACGTTTTTCGAGTGGAATTAAACAGTTTCCACCGGGTTTTCAACAGCAGGTTCCCCCATATCTTGGCAAAAGCCTTACAACTTGTAAAATTCAAGTCGGAATTATGACAATTTTTTAAATCAGAAATTGTTTGCTTTTGCAATTTTCTCCAACATCATTTTGACGAATGTTAAAATATGTTGAAAACCCGTGCCGCACGCGCGCAAGGCAGATGTTGCAGTTTATATGGATTTTTGTCGCTAATCGTAAGATGTTTCTGCCGCTGCTGCGTAAGCCGTTTATGTGCTGCGACTGTTCTGTGGCAGTTCCACGCAAGAAAAAGCGCCTGTTCGGATTGATTTTAGGCGCAGTTTGGGGTATACTAGCCATGTGAGCTTGTTAAACCATGCACAATGCGGTGTGTGGCAGAGCCGGAACCCCGATAATTTTTGGAGGTAATGAATAATGTTGGTAAATGCAACCGAAATGCTGCTCAAGGCACGCGATGGCCACTACGGTGTGCCGCAGTTCAACATCAATAATCTGGAGTGGACCAAGGCAGTCCTGACCGCCTGCGAGGAAATGAAGAGCCCTGTCATTCTGGGTGTTTCCGAGGGTGCAGGTAAGTACATGACCGGCTTCAAGACCGTTGCTGCTATGGTCAGCGCCATGGTCGATTCCATGGGCATCACCGTTCCCGTTGCTCTGCATCTGGATCACGGCACCTACGAGGGCTGCAAGGCCTGTGTTGAGGCCGGTTTCTCCTCCATCATGTTCGATGGCAGCCACTACTCCATCGAGGAGAACGTGGAAAAGACCAAGGAGCTGGTCGCTCTGGCACACGCTCACGGCATGAGCATCGAGGCCGAGGTCGGCTCCATCGGCGGCGTTGAGGACGGCGTTGTGGGCGCTGGCGAGATCGCTGATCCCGAGGAGTGCGCAAAGATCACCGCTCTGGGCATCGACTTCCTGGCTGCCGGCATCGGCAACATCCACGGCGTCTACCCCGCAAACTGGAAGGGTCTGGACTTCGAGGCTCTGGATCGCATCCACAAGGCCACCAACAACATTCCTCTGGTTCTGCACGGCGGCACCGGCATCCCCGATGAGATGATCGCAAA
>CAKSZF010000029.1 GCA_934525405.1 uncultured Faecalibacterium sp. | reverse complement strand
AGGAGGTTCTTTTTCTACCGTTTCAACGCTACGGCTCTATTCTTCCACAAGCATAGCTTGTGGTTTTCTATATGAAAGAGAGCCGCCGCACAAGGTTCTGTGCAGCGGCTCTCCGGTGGATTTTAGTTCATCTCTTCCAGAGCCTTTTTCAGGTTCTTGGCGATCTGGTCCGGGCAGCTGGTGCCGCGGAAGCCGCACAGCGTACCGTCCAGACGGGCAATGGCGTCCTCTGCCTTCATGCCAGTAAGCAGCTGGCAGATACCCTTCAGGTTGCCATTGCAGCCGCCGATGACCTCGATGGATGCAATGGTGTGGTCATCATTCAGTACAAAGTTGGTCTGCTTGGAGCAGGTGCCCTTATTCGGGAAGGAAAATTCCTTGCTCATAGTCTTTACGTCCTCTCTCTTTTACGTTTTTCGGCGATGGCACGCAGCTGTGCTGCGGCTTCGTCCGGTGCGGTACAGGTGCCGATGGGGTGGGGGTGCTTGTGGTTGCGGCCATGGAAGTCCGTACCTGCGGTCGCCACAAGGCCGTACTGCTTGCACAAAGCAAGGCACTCGGCGCTGTCCTCCGGGCTGTTGCTGGGATGGTACACCTCTATGCCATCCACCGCACCCTCTGCCGCCAGTTCGCGCAGCAGGGGCATACTTTTGTACACCGTGGGGTGGGCAAACACCACCGCGCCGCCGCTGGCTTTAGCGGTAGCCAGCACCTGCCGCACCGGCAGATACTCCGGCGAGTGCAGCACGATGCCCCGGGGGTTCCACCCGAACAGCTTGTGGTAGGTCTCGCCGTAGATGCTGCCATCGGTCAGGCCCAGCAGTTCCAGTGCCTGCATCAGCCCGCTTTTGAACAGCACTCCGCTGGCCTTGGTGGTCTCCCATGCAAGGTCGGTGGTAAACTGCGGGTACAGCTGCTCCAGCTCCTTTGCGCTCTGCAAAGCGCAGGCGTTGCGGCGCTCTTTCATGATGGCGCAGTGCTCCCGCAGTGCCGGGCAGTCAACGTCCGGGTAGTAGCACAGCAGGTGCACCCGGTGCTGCCGCTCAAAGTCGTAGCCGGTCAGCTCTACGGCGGGAATCAGCTCTACCCCGTCCTGCCCGGTGTGGGCATAGGCGTACTGTGCGCTGAGCAGAGTGTCGTGATCCGAAAGAGCGATGGCGTGCAGTCCGGTGCGGGCGGCGATGGGTGCCAGCCGCTCGATGGGCACAGCCCCGTCGGAGCAGGTGGAATGGATATGCAGGTCACAGGACATAGCGGGTTACTTCCTTAGTGCTTATAGAAATTGATCAGGCAGCCGTCGGCCAGGATCTGGCGCTCGTCGGTGGTGAGCGGAGCCATGTACAACTCGAACTCCTTGACGGTATCGCCCAGAACGTAGGCCTTGATGTTCTGCAGGTCGCCCTTGAGTGCTTCCCGCACATTGGGGATGAGCACATAGTCCCCCAGACCAAAGGGAGTGGCACCTGCCAGCTGCAGGGGCAACATGCCCCAGTTGATCAGGTTGGAGCGGTAACGCTTGGTGGCGTACTCGGTAACGATATTGGCACCGGCACCCAGCACACGCTGGCAGCTGGCGGCCTGCTCGCGGGCAGAGCCGTCGCCGGGCTTGACGGCAAAGATGGTAGAGGCGATCTGGATATCGTTCCAGTTCAGCTGCTCGCAGCCGGGCACGGCGTTCACCTTTGCCAGCAGGGCGGCGTCCCCTGCACCGGCGCGGCGGGCGGCGTCCTCGGCCTGCACGGCCTTGGCGCGGCCCACATACTCCGGGTCCTTGCGGCTGAGGGTGAACTCGGCCAGACCCAGCGGATTAGAGCGGTAAGAAGAGGTCTCGCCGGAGGGGATCAGCTCATCGGTGGTGGTAACGGGGTCGGTGATATAAGAAGCCACCTTCAGCAGCAGGTTGTCGCCCAGCGGTGCGATCTCCGGCCAGTCCTTGATATTGGGGCCGAACTTGAGCAGGGCGTCGTAATCGCCCTTGCCAAAGCCCTGATACACGCGGGTGTCGTAGCTGGAAGCATCGTACTGGTACTCCGGCACGGTGGGATCGTAGTCAATGTCGGTGGCAGGGGTCAGGATGCCGCCGTTTGCGGTGGTGGCTGCAATGCTGCGGGCATCCATCAGTGCCACACCGGACAGCTGGCCGCTGCCGGGCTTGGAGCCCTCGCGGCTGGGGAAGTTGCGGGTGGTGTGGCGGATGGATAGTGCGCCGTTGGCGGGCACATCGCCTGCACCAAAGCAGGGGCCGCAGAAGGCGGTGCGGATGGTAGCGCCGCTGGCCATCAACTCGCCGATGACGCCGGTGCGCACCAGTTCCATCATGATGGGCTGGCTGCCGGGGTAAACGCTCAGGGCGTAGTCGCCGCAGCCGCCGGTATGACCCTTGAGGATGGAAGCAGCCTCGTAGATGCTGTCGTACAGACCGCCTGCACAGCCTGCAATAACGCCCTGATCCACACGCAGCTTGCCGTTCTCGATCTTGCTGCACAGGTCCAGCTGCACATCCTTGCGGCCGATCAGCTTCTGTACATCTTGCTCGCAGGCGTGGAGGATGTCCTCCAGGTTTGCGTTCAGCTCCTCAATGGTAAAGGCGTTGGAGGGGTGCATGGGCAGGGCGATCATGGGACGGATGGCAGAAAGATCCACCTCCACCACGCCGTCGTAGTAGGCAAGGTCTGCCGGTGCCAGCTTTTTGTAGTCCGCTGCACGGCCATGCACGGCCAGAAAACGCTGGGTGACTTCGTCGGTCTCCCAGATGGAGGACAGGCAGGTGGTCTCGGTGGTCATGGCATCAATGGCGTTGCGGGTATCCTGCCGCAGGGAGGCAATGCCGGGGCCCACGAACTCCATGACCTTGTTCTTGACGTAGCCGCTCTTGAACAGCTTGCCCACAAGGGCAATGGCTACATCGTGGGGGCCGCAGCCCGCCGGCAGACTGCCGGTCAGGTAGATGGCCACCACGCCCGGGCGGGCAACATCGTAGGTGCGGCCCAGCAGCTGCTTTGCCAGTTCGCCGCCGCCCTCGCCGATGGCCATGGTGCCCAGTGCGCCGTAGCGGGTGTGGGAGTCCGAGCCAAGGATCATTTTGCCGCAGCCCGCAAAGCGCTCGCGCATATACTGGTGGATGACTGCCATGTGCGGGGGCACAAAGATGCCGCCGTACTTTTTGGCAGCGGACAGGCCAAAGCGGTGGTCGTCCTCGTTGATGGTGCCGCCCACAGCGCACAGGCTGTTGTGGCAGTTGGTGAGCACATAAGGGATGGGGAACTTTTCCAGCCCGGAAGCACGGGCGGTCTGGATAATGCCCACAAAGGTGATGTCATGGCTTGCCATGGCATCAAACTTGATTTTCAGGTTCTCGGCATCGCCGCTGGTGTTGTGTGCCTGCATAATATTGTAGGCCATAGTACCGGTCTTAGCCGTGGCGACGGCAGCGGCATCAAAGCCCTTTGCTGCCAGTGCAGCGGGTGCATTGCCGTCTGCGGGCACCCACTCTCCGCGCGCATAGTACGCACCGCCGGTGCTGCATTTGATCATATCCAACATCTCGATTCGCCTCTCTTTTTGTATTTTCCCGCCCGCCGCAATTGCGGGCATTGCCCCGGCAGTGCAGAGTTCCCCCCTGCCCTGCCCTATTACGGCAAAAGCCGTATTTAATTGTTATTATAGCATGAAAAGACGAAAAGAAAAAGCACTTTTTATGAACCCTTACTGCGCCTTTGCGGCAGTTTCCTGCTGTTTTTCCTTTTGCAGTCTGCGGTACACCACAAAATAGGCCGGGATCAGGAAGAAGCAGGCAAAGAACCATGCCACCGGGTTTGCGATGCAGGCGGCAAAGTAGCCCCACAGCGGCACGAACCAGAAGCCCACCATGGCGCGGGCGATCATTTCAGCCACACCGGCAAACATGGCAAGGCCGGAGTGCCCCAGACCCTGAATGGTGTAGCGGTAGATGATAAGCACTGCCAGCGGGATGTAGAACACACTGTTCCAGAAGATGAATTCCTGCGCATTGGCCATAATGGCGGTCTCGCCTGCGTCCAAAAACAGGCCGATCAGGGGCTTGTCCAGCACACGCAGGATGAGGAAGGAGGCCACGCTGTACACGCAGCCGATGCCCAGCGCGGTGTTCACGCCGCGGTTCACGCGGTCCAGATCCTTCGCGCCCATATTCTGGCTGGTGTAGGTCGTCATGGCGGTGCCGATGCTCTCCAGCGGCACGCTGAGGAACTGCGCAGCCTTGCCGCCGGCGGTCTGCGCGGCCACGATATCGCTGCCCAGACCGTTCACCGCGCCCTGCAGCACCACGCTGCCAATGGCGGTAATGCTGCACTGCAGGCCCATGGGGAGGCCCATGGCGCAAAGCTTTGCGCAGTGCGGAGCGCTGATGCGCCCTTCTTCCTTATTCCAGCGCAGTTCCGGGTAGTGGCGCATGATGTAAATAAGGCTGCCGATGCCCGCCACAGCCTGACTGAACACGGTGGCAAAGGCGGCGCCGAACACGCCCATGTTGAACACAATGATGCAGACAAGGTCCAGCCCGATATTCAGCACACTGGCCACCAACAGAAAATACAGCGGGCGCTTGCTGTCGCCCAGTGCACGCATCAGGGCGCTGGTCACATTATAAAGCAGAGTGAAGGGGATGCCTGCAAAAATGGTGCGGATATAGATATCCGCAAGGTCGATGATATCGGCCGGGGTGTTCGTCCACACCAGCACCAGCCGGGTCATAGCCACCGTAACGATGGTGAGCACCGTGGCAAAAGCGATGGACAGCCACACGGTATTGGCGGTGTAGCGGCGCATCTCGTGGTGGTCGTGGGCACCGAAGGTCCATGAGATGGGGATGGAAAAGCCGCAGGCAATGCCGTTGACAAAGCCCAGCACCAGATAGTTCAGGCCGCCCACGCTGCCTACCGCCGCCAGTGCTTCCACGCCCACGAACCGGCCCACGATGATGGTATCGGCCAGATTGTAGAACTGCTGGAACAGGCTGCCCAGCATCAGCGGCACAGCAAAGGCAAGGATCAGCTTCAGCGGGCTGCCCTGCGTCATGTCTTTGGTCATGGAAATATACCTCCTGCCCACACAAAAAAGATGGATGTTCGCATTTTTGCCGTGAAAAACGCCCTGCCGGAAAAGCGGCAGGACGTTGTAAGGATTCATGAGTGGTATTATAGCGGAGCAGCGCCGATTTTACAAGACTTGGTTTGCATCAACATTTCCACTTTTTTGCCCAAAGAATTGGTGATTTTGCTCACTCCGCGTAGTGTGCCAGAAACTGTTTGGTGCGCTGTTCTCTGGGATGGTCGATCAGCTGCTTTGCAGGGCCTTCCTCCACCACCACGCCGCCGTCCATGAACAGGATGCGGTCGGCCACATCCCGAGCAAAGTGCATCTCGTGGGTCACGATGATCATGGTGGTCTTGCGGTCGGCCAGCTCCCGCAGCACCCGCAGCACCTCGCCGGTCAGCTCCGGGTCAAGGGCACTGGTGGGCTCGTCAAAGCAGAGGATGTCCGGGTGCAGCGCCAGCGCACGGGCAATGGCCACCCGCTGCTGCTGCCCGCCGGAAAGCTGGTGCGGGTAGTGGTCTGCCCGCTCCGAAAGCCCCATCTGCGCCAGCAGTTCCCGCGCCTGCTGTTCCAGCTGCGCGTGCACCGCCTTTTTGTTGGCGCGGTAGTCCGGGCGCTCCTTTGCCAGCAGCTCCCCTGCCAGCATCACGTTCTGCAAGGCGGTATACTGCGGGAAAAGGTTGAAGTTCTGGAACACCAGCCCGAAGTGCAGCCGCTTTTTGCGGATCTCGCTCTCCCGCTGGGTGGCGGGGTCGGCGGCGTCCCACATGGTCTCGCCGTTCACCCGGATGCAGCCGGTGTCCGGCCGCTCCAGAAAGTTCAGGCAGCGCAGCAGGGTGGTCTTGCCGGAGCCGGATGAGCCGATGATGGCCAGCGCCTCGCCCTGCTCCAAGGTAAGAGAAATATCCTTTAAGACCTTTGTATCTCCGAAATTTTTGCCAATGCCGGAGGCTTCCAGTAATGCCATATTCTTAAAAACCTCCTCAGCAGCGGAAATAATCCAGTTTCTTTTCAGCCCAGTTGAACAACAGGGTGAGCGCACCTACGAACACAAGGAAGAACAGCGCCGTGGAGAACAGCGGCCAGATCAAGCCCTTTGCGCTGTACTCCTTGGCCATCATGATGATCTCCTTGTTGGCGATGGTGTTCGCCAGTGAGGTGTCCTTGACAAGGGTGATGATCTCGTTGCCCATGGGCGGCAGGATGCGCTTGACCACCTGCAGCAGAGTGACCTTGAAAAAGATCTGCGTGCGGGTCATGCCCAGCACCTGCCCGGCCTCGGTCTGCCCCTTAGGCACGGCCTCGATGCCGCCGCGGTAGATCTCGGAAAAATAGCAGGCGTAGTTGATGGCAAAGGCCACCACCGCCGCCACCATGCGCCCGCCGGAGCCGGAGGGCCACGGGTTATTCATGCCCAGCAGACCGGGGCCCAGATAAATGACGATGATCTGCAGCATCAGCGGCGTACCGCGGATGACCCAGACAAAGGTCTTTACCGCACCGGAAAGCAGCCTGCACCGGCTCATGGAGCCAAAGGCCACCACCAGCCCCAGCGGCAGCGCAAACAGCAGCGTAAGGGCAAACAGCTCACAGTTGAGCAGGAACGCGCCGGAAAGGCGCCCAAGGATCACAGACACAAAAACACACCCATCTATCGTTTTGTTTTACGCCCGGCTCAGTCGGCCAGTGCCAGCTCGTACTTCTCTGCCAGCGCCTGCATGGTACCGTCAGCCTTCAGCTCATCAAAGGCGGCGTCCACTGCGGCGGCGGCATCACTGCCCTTGCGGAAAGCCACGCCGTACTCCTCGGCGTTCAGCTCGTCCACGATTTTCAGGCTTGCGTAGTCGGTGCCCTCCCCGATCATGGCGTTGGCAAGGGTCAGATCCAGCACAGCGGCATCTGCCGTACCGGCAGCCACTTCCATCAGGCAGTCGGTCTGCACGCTCTTGGAAACATAATCGGCCTTGGCAAGGTTTTCATCGCCCTGAATGGCGGCTTCACCGGCAGAACCGGCCTCGGCCACCACGGTCTTTCCGGCAAGGTCGGCGGTGGAGGTGTAGGCAGTGCCATCCTTTACCACCACGACCTGCGCATTCTTGGCGTAGGCCTTGGTGGTGGCGGTGTTGGCCATGATATCCTCGGTCAGGGTCATGCCGTTCCAGATGCAGTCGATGCTCTTGGCGTCCAGCTCCACCACCTTGGTGTCCCAGTTGATCTCCACGAACTCCGGCTCTACGCCCAGCTTTGCGCACACAGCAGTGGCAAGCTCAGTATCAAAACCGGTAAAGTTGCCGTCGGCATCGGTGTAGTTCATGGGCTCGTACACAGTGTAGCCGATGACCATTTTGCCCTTACCCTTGATGTAGTCCAGATCGCTGCCCGCTGCGGCAGAAGCCGAACCGGCTGCACTGCCGGAAACAGAAGCCGCCGCAGAGGTGGATGCACTGCCGCCGCAGGCTGCAAGGCTCAGTGCCAGAGCACCGGCCAGAAATGCACTTGCAATACGCTTGAGTTTCATATCTTTTTCCTCCCATAGGGGACGTTCTGCGTCCCGCTTCCCTCTCGATTTATCATTTTATCATGCTAAAGTGATAAACTGTAGCTATAGAATAGCGCGTTTGCCGCCGTTTGGCAAGAGGAAACCTTCATTTTTTGCACAATGCACTGCTTTGTCCCGCCCGTAAGCCCGCTTTTTGTGGGAAAATGCAGGAAATTCCTGTTTAAGGGCGCACCCATAAAAAATCCCCCCGCACTTTTTGTGCAGAGGGACATCCTGTTTTTATGATTACTGCTCCGCCATCGCCTTCAGCGCTGCCTTTTGCAGGTCGGTGACTGAGATGGTGCACAGCGCCTTCAGGTCGGCGTCTGTGCCGTCTGCGGAGAGTTTGCCGATCTCCACGGCATTTTTGCCCTTCAGGTAGCTGCACCAGCCTGCGCTGTGCTCGTACCACTCCTTGCCCAAGGCGCTTGCGCTGCGCATTCCGTAGCGGTCACCCAGTTCGTTTTTGGTGTAGACCGGCTCACGCGGGGCAGATACCGTGCCGTCCGCGCTGACGGTCAGCTCCGGCTCGGTCATGTCCCCGATGGCGCTGGTCACCCGGGCGTTCTCGTCCATGGTCACCACCGCCAGCGTGATTTTAGCCTGCACCTGTGCGTCCTTGTCGTCGGTGCCCGCGAGCCCCTGCGGCATTTCGGCCACCTCTACGCCCAGCTTGACTGTATCGCCCTGGGCAGCGCCCAGCACCTGCGCATTCTCGCAGGCACGGACAACGGCATCCCGGTAGCGGTCCACCGCGATGGTGCAGCCAGAGAGAAGGTCTGCATCTGTGGGCTTGCCATCCGCATCCGTTTTCAGCTTTTTCACCTCGTCCGGGGTCTTGCCCTCAAGCCAGCTGCAAAAAGCATCGGCCTGCTCTGCCCAGCCTTTTTTCAGGCCGGACACCTCTGCCAGCGGGTAGTCCTTGCCCTTCTGGCGCTTGGTGCGGGTGTCGGTGGGGGTGGTCACCTTGCCGGTGCTGTCCGCACTGACCGAAAGCTCCAGCTCGTCCAGTGTTACCCCGGCCAGCTTGCCGTCTGCATCCAGCAGCACGGCAGCCGCTACGGTGTGGATGTTGCCCGCACGGTCTGCGCCGGTCGCCTCGGTCAGAACGCCCAGCCCGGTGCGCCACGCCGCGCTGCTGCCCGCTGAGGTACTGCCGCTCATAGAACCGGAACTGCTGCCGGAGCTTCCCCCGCCGCAGCCGGTCAATGCCAGTGCTGCCGCCAGCGTGCAGCACAAAAACCAACGCGATGCCTGTTTCATATCGTCACATACGCTCCCTTTCCGTGCCTGCATTGCAGACGCAGGCTTTGGAGCTAGTGTGCCCCGCCGCGCGGGATTTTATGAGCGGCACTTACATTAAAGGACTGAGCAGCCGCAGCACGCTGTCCAGCACCGTACCGGCCAGCCCGGTGCGACAGTCCGCGCACTGCACCTCCCGGCACTGGGGCAGGGTGCGGCGCACATCGTCCCGCAAGGCCAACACCTGACTGTTTTGCAGCAGCAGCACCCCGCACTCGAAGTGCAAAAACATACTGCGGTAGTCCATATTGATGCTGCCCACCACCGCCGCACGGTCATCGCTGACGCAGCACTTGGCGTGGAGGAAGCCCGGGGTGTACTCGTAGATGCGCACCCCCGCCCGCAGCAGGGGCAGATAGTACGAGCGGCTCAGCCGGAACACCAGCTTTTTGTCCGGGATGCCCGGCAGCACCAGCCGCACATCCACCCCGCGCTTGGCGGCGTTGCGCAGCGCGTCCAGCATCTCCTCGCCGATAGCGAGATAGGGCGTATAAAAATAAACGTACTGCTGTGATTGTGCCAGAATATCCAGATAGACCGTTTCTGCCACCGGCTCTTCGTCCAGCGGGCTGTCCGCGTAGGGCTGCACCACCCCATCGCTGGCGGGCAGCACCACAAGCTGCGGACGGAAGGCGCTGTAATCCTGCTCAAAGGGACGGAAGGCGTTCCAGAAGTCCAGAAACATCACGGTAAAGTTCCATACCGCAGCGCCCTCGATACGCAAGCCCGCGTCCTTCCAATAGCCGAAGCGGGTGATCGCATTGATGTATTCATCTGCCAGATTGATACCGCCGGTGTAGGCTACTTTGCCGTCTATCACCACGATCTTGCGGTGGTCGCGGTGGTTCATCACCAGCGAAAGCAGCGGCACCACCGGGTTAAAGGGGATGCAGCGGATATGTGCCCGCTCCATGCGCACCACAAAGTCCTTGGGCAGACCCAGCAGGCTGCCGAAATCATCGTAGATCAGCCGCACGTCCACCCCCTGCGCCGCCTTGCGCCGCAGAATGTCCTCCACGCCCTGCCACATCTTGCCCTGACTGACAATGAAAAACTCCAGAAAGATGCTCTTCTCCGCTTTTTCAAGGTCGGCCAGCAGCGCCGGATACATGGCTTCGCCGCAGGAAAAATACCGGGCGGCGGTGTTCTGCCACGCGGGATAGCAGCCGTATTGGGTCAGGTAACGGCTCACGCCCCGGTTTTCGTCGCACAGGCCGGCGGTCTGTCCGGGCTGCTGGGCGCGGTCTGCCCGGTGTGCCTGCTCCACTGCCTGCATTTTGCTGCGCAGACGGCGGGAGGGACGCTTGTTGCCAAAAGCCAGATACAGCGCCCCGCCCAGCAGCGGCAGCAGCCCGATGAGGGCGATCCAGCCCACCTTATAAGCGCTGTTTTCGTCCTTGCGCACCAGATATAAAACGATCAGCAGGCTCAGCCCGTTGAGTGTCCCCGTGACCCACACCCGCGCCGTACCGGTGGTGAGGGCAAAAAACACCCACGCCAGCCATGCAAGCTGCAGCGCCACCAGCACCACCGTGACCGTGATGCGGTTGAGGATGCGGTTGAAAAACTTGACGATGGGCAGCCGGAACAGCATACCATCTCCCCCTTTCCATGTTATCCCACTTTATATATAGGTAAGTATAGCGCGTTTTTTCACCCTTTGCAAGTTTTTGGTGTCGGGTACACCGGAATTATCCCTCATAAAAAAGTTCACCGGAGCGTCCGCAGATGCCCCGGTGAACCAAGATCTTATTACATATTTTCCGCTCAGACGGTCGGTGCTTCGTTATCCTCGTAGCCCACCATCAGGCCGCCGTACTCCGCATAGTAGCTGCACAGAGCGCCGCAGGTGCCCACCTCCACCTTGGCCTCCGGGAACACAGCATGGACCATGTGCTTCAGCCGCTCCGCAGCGGCAGCGTTGCAGCAGTGGTCGATGTGCACCCGGCCGTTGGTCAGGCCGTGCGCCTTCATTTCCAGTACCATGCGCTCCAGTGCGCCGTGCTCGCCGCGGGTCTTGCACAGAACCTCCAGATCACCGGCTTCGCTGGCCTGACCGATGACACGGATGCCCAGCATCCGCGCCACCGCAGCCACAGCGGGCTTCACGCGGCCATTGCGGGCAAGATTTGCCAGAGATTCCAGCGCAAACAGCAGGTGGGTGTGCTCATGGTACGCCCGGATCTCCTCGCACACGGTATCAAAGGACTTGCCCGCCTTGATCAGCGCCGCCAGACGCTCTACCAGCAGCCGGGATTCCGCACCGGTGGACAGACTGTCCAGCACAAAGACCCGCGCGCCCTCGTGGCTCTGCTCGTACTCTTCACCTGCCAGCAGGGCGGCATTGTAGGCACCGGACAGCGTGCCGGTGATGGTTACAACGTACACCTCGTCTGCGCCCTCGTAGGCAGCCATCCAGTCCGAGATGTTGGGGCAGGAGGTGCTGGTGCGTCCCTTATAAGTGCGCAGCAGCTGAGCCAGCGCGGGTGCATCCACCTCTGCGGTATCCACATACTCCTGCTCATCGGTCAGGATCTTCAGCGGCACACAGGCAAAACCCACATCAGGGAGCTCATACACATTTGCAGAGGAATCTACAACGATTTTGCTTTTCATATTTTTCTCCATTTTCAAGCGGCGCATGCCGCAGTCATTCCTTTGTCCGTGACCATCATATCAGTTTTTCAAAACCCTGTCAACTGTTTTATTAAATTCTTTTACGAAGTTTTCATTGCCCGTTGACCAATTTTCCAAAATGCAGTATACTATTTCACAGGCAGAAGTGCTCTTATGGAAAGCAATTGCCCTGCCTTTGCACAAAAACAACGTTCCTGCTTGCAAAAAGTGCAGGAGCATGAACGGAACAAGATACTATGAAAGCTGAAACCAAACTCCGCGTTGCGGCGTGTGCTGCGGGCTTTGCCCTGCCCCGGTACAACGATCTCCCCTCGGTAGGGCTGTATCTGGACCAGACGGTGCAGTTCGTCAACGGCTACTTCCGCAGCTTCTGCGGGGTGGAGCTGACCCCATCTATGGTGAGCAACTACGTCAAAAAAGGGGTGGTGGATCACCCCATCCGCAAAAAATACACCCGGGATCAGATCGCATCCCTGATGTACATTGCAGTTTCCAAAACGGTGCTCTCGATCGAAAACATCGACACCCTGTTCAAAATGCAGCGGGAGCACTGCTCCGCCGGAACAGCCTATGATATCTTCTGCGAGGAACTGGAGGCTAGTCTTGCTGTGGTGTTCGGCGGCAAGGCAGCCCAGCCGGATACTACGCTCAATGATGAGCGTCTGCTGCTGCGCAGCACCATTTTTGCAGCGGTCAACAAAATATATCTGGACTGCTGCTTCGATGCCTTGCGGCAGGAGCAGGCTCTGTGGTCGGATATCCTGCCGGATCTGGCGTAACAATACGATAGTGCTCTGTATAGCAAAAGCCGCCTGAAAACTTACGTTTTCAGGCGGCTTTTTATTGGTGGAGGCGATGGGAGTCGAACCCATGTCCGAAAAGAGCTCAGTGTAGGTATCTCCGGGTGCAGGCGATCTACAACATTCCCGCCGCGCCACGCCGATCGTCAGGCTAGCGCTTTGGTAGCTTCATGAGTTCCTGCCGGTCCGCAAAGCTTAGGTCCGTTCAGGTGCTGTGTCTAAAGGACGCCCCGGCCCCACACGACACAAGAGTGGGCGGAACGCGCAGCACTCAGGCTGCGAGCAACTGATAATTATTGTTGTCAGTTAATTTTTTGGAGGAGTTATAGAGCAGTTCCCCCACTGCTACCCGCTGCCCAGACCTCGCTCCCCCCGTCGAAACCTTTACGCCCCCATATAAAGCACATCTTGCGATGTGCGGAAAGCTTGGTTTTCTGCGGTGAGCCGCAGTCTGCAATTGGAATGCTTAATAATACTTGCCGTTGGACTTCACAGCCCGGTCAATGGAGCGCTTTGCATCGCGCTGGGCGGCATCGGCACGCTTGTCGTACAGCTTTTTGCCTTTGCACAGGCCCACTTCCATTTTTACGCGGCCATGCTTGAAATAAAGCGAGAGCGGCACCAGCGTATAGCCCTGCAGTTTGCACTGCTGGTGCAGACGCCGGATCTCACTTTTGTGCGCCAGAAGCCGCCGGACGCGCATGGGATCCTGATTGAACAGGTTGCCGTGGTCGTAGGGGCTGATGTGCATCCCCTTTACCAGCAGCTCGCCATTTTCAATATCCACCCAGCTGTCCTTCAGGTTGACCCCGCCGGCCCGCAGGCTTTTCACCTCGGTGCCCTTGAGTTCCACACCGGTCTCCAGCGCTTCCAGAACAAAATACTCGTGGCGCGCTTCGCGGTTGGTGGCGATGGTCTTGGTCGCCGGGCGCTCCTTTGTGGGTGCCATGCTGCGCGCCTCCTTTCTCCGTTCCGTTTGTTGTTTCAGTATACCATTTTTTCAGGGTAATGCAAGGGCTGTTTCTGACAGAATTGTAAATTTTTACAGATTTACAGTTCTCCCCGGCCGGAAAGTGCCCGGTACAGGGTAGTCTCGTCCGCGTATTCCAGGCTGGCACCCACCGGCAGACCAGAGGCAAGCCGGGTGACCCGGATGCCCAGCGGCTTGATGAGCTTTGCCAGATACATAGCGGTAGCTTCACCCTCCACGGTGGGGTTCATAGCCATGATGACCTCCTTCACCGTGTCGTCCTTCAGCCGCGCCAGCAATTCCTTGACGGTCAGCTGCTCTGCGCCCACACCGGCCAGCGGGTCCAGCAGACCATGCAGCACATGGTACAGGCCGTTATACTCCCGGGTGCGCTCAAAGGCCTGCACGTCCCGGGGTTTTTCCACCACGCAGATCACCGAGGTGTCCCGCTTGGCGCTGGCGCACACCGGGCACAGGTCAGCGTCCGTGTAGTTCTGGCAGATGCGGCACCGATGCAGCCGGGTGTGCGCGCCGCGGATGGCGTCTGCCAGCGCCGCAGCGTCCTGATCCGACATACTCAGCACCTGATAGGCCATGCGGGTAGCGCCCTTGCGGCCCACGCCCTGAAACTTGCCGAACTCCTCGATCAGCTTTTCCAGCGGTGCGGCAGTGTAGTCCATGGTATCTCCCCTTCCCGGCTCAGAGACCCGGAATGTTCAGGCCACCGGTCAGTTTGCCCATCTCGGCTTCGGCGGTCTCGTCCACCTGCTTCACGGTGGCGTTGATGGCAGCAGCCACCATGTCTTCCAGCATCTCGATGTCATCCGGGTCCACGGCCTCAGGCTTGATGCTGATGGACAGCACCTCGTGTTTGCCGTTCATCTTCACGGTCACCATCTCACCGGCAGCGCTGCCGGTGTACTCGGCGGCTTCCAACTCGGCCTGCTTGCTCTTCATGTCCTCCTGCATCTTCTGGGCCTGACGCATCAGGGCGTTCATATCGGGGCGGCCGTAGCCTGCGGGCATTCTTGCTTTCATAATGGTATTCTCCTTTATTATAAACAATTTTTATCGCTTTTTGCGGGCGGTATCCTCAATGCTGACCTCTAACCCCAGCTTTTCCAGTGCCAGAAGGGACTGCTCCGCGTTGGAGGCGGTCTTTCCGGCTGTTTTGGGCTCGTAAGGGCCGATGGGCACCGGCACGCCGGATACCTCGGCAATCAGCTTTTTGATCAGCTTCTGGCTGTCCTTGTTCACCCGGATAAAATCCCGGAAGGTCTTGCCGCCGTCGATCAGCACGCGGGTGCCGTCAAAGTAAGCCTTGGACTTGCGCAGATACATATACAGCATGGGGTCGATACCTTCCAGCTTCTGCACAATCTGTCCCCAGTACGGGAAGGGGTTCGTCCCCTGCTGCGCCACGCTGCGGGGCTTGGTCAGCACCGGGTCTGCGGGGTGCTCCTGCGCGGGGGTGGGCTGCTCCTCTGTTGCCGGAGCCGACTGCGCGGGTTCTGCAGGGGCGGGCCGCTCCAGCTGACTGACCGGCTCCGGCTCCTCCGGCGGCGGTGCCTGCGGGGCAGGCTCGTCCCACGGCAGGGCGGCATCGCTCTGCTGTACCGGCGGTTCCTCTGGCATGGGCGACAGCTCCTCCGCAGGGGCGGGTGGAGCTTCCGGTGTGGCAGGCTGCGAAGGTGTCTGCTGCACAGCAGGGGCAGGCTCTGCTACTGTTGTCGGGGTCTGGGGTGCGGCTGCTGCGGGGGCAGGCTGCACCGGGGCGCTGGCAAAGGGCTGCACCGCTGCCGCAAAGGGACGGAGTGCTTCCGGCTGTGCCGCGCGGGCGGGGGCTGCCTGTACCGTTACCGCCTGCATCTGCTGGGGCGGCTCGGACAAGCTGAACAGTGCCAGCTCCAGCTCGATGCGCTGGTCGCTGCCGCGGGTCATGTGCTCCAGCGCCGTGCCCAACGTGCGGATGGCGCGGATGGCTTCCCGCTGCCCCATCTCCGGGCCTTTTTGCAGGTACAGCGCCTCTTCCTCCGGCGAAACACCGGACAGCAGCGCCTGCCCGCCGGGCAGCGCCGCCAGCATCAGGGCGCGGTAATGGGCGATCAACTCCTCGGTCAGGCGCTTCACGTCCACCGACTGCTGCCGCAGCTCTGCCAGCTGTGCCAGCGCGGCGGCGGCGTCCTGTGCTTCCAAGGCGTCCGAGATGTGGAACAGGTAGCTGCGGTCGGTCACGCCCGCCATGCGGCGCACCACGTCCGCGTCGATTTTTGCGGTGACGCCGGCACAGGTGTCCAGAATGGACAAGGCATCGCGCAGCGCACCATCGGCCAGACGGGCAATCAGTTCCGCGCCGTCGGCGGTCAGCTCCAGCTTTTCCTCCCCGGCGATATACTCCACCCGCCGTGCGATATCCTCCGGCCCGATGCGGGTAAAATCGTACCGCTGACAGCGGGAGAGGATGGTGGCGGGCACTTTCTGGATCTCGGTGGTCGCCAGAATGAAGATGACGTGTGCGGGAGGCTCTTCCAGCGTTTTCAGCAGCGCATTGAAGGCCGCTGTGGACAGCATGTGCACCTCGTCGATGATATACACCTTATACTGGCAGGCGCTGGGGGTGTAGGCGGTCTCGTCCCGCAGGTCGCGGATATCATCCACGCCGTTGTTGGAGGCTGCGTCCATCTCCACCACGTCCAGCAGGCTGCCGTTGTCGATGCCTTTGCAGATCTCGCACTCCCCACAAGGGTCACCATTGACCGGGTGCAGGCAGTTGACCGCCTTGGCAAAAATTTTGGCGCAGGTGGTCTTGCCGGTGCCGCGCACGCCGGTAAACAGATACGCATGGCCTACGCGCCCTGCGGTGATCTGGTTTTTCAGGGCGGTCACGATGGCACGCTGACCCACCACATCCTCAAACCGCTGGGGTCTCCACTTGCGGTAAAGCGCACGATACACGGCGATTTCTCCCCTTTCCCGGCCTTTGCGGCAAAAATAAAAGGACAGCGCTCGACGGGGTTTTGTCCCCGCCTTGCGTAACTCGGCATACGGATGCAGGCTTACTGAAACGCACGAACGCACTGCTTAAGGCTGCTTGGTTCCCCACCTGACCTGGTTCACAGCGAGCCCATCGTACAGGACCCGCATCCGTATGCCGAACCACGCAGCAGGCGCTGTCCGACACATCCTTGTGGATGCTAAGATATTGTACCATAAACCCCGCCGGATTGCAAGAGGGGCAAAACAAAAAGGAGAAGCCCGAAGGCTTCTCCTCGTTTGTGCTAAAACTGTTTAGGACTGGCAAGCGGTGATCAGGCTCATCTTGTACACCTCGTCTGCGTTGCAGCCGCGGGACAGATCGTTGATGGGAGCGTTCAGACCCTGCAGGATGGGGCCGTA
>CAKSZF010000028.1 GCA_934525405.1 uncultured Faecalibacterium sp. | reverse complement strand
CAGCACGGTTTGCTCTGCTGCTTCCGGCGCGGCACCGGCTGTGTTTGGTACCACAGCCGACGCAAAGAAAACAAAAAACGGGACACTCAGCTTGACCACCTGAGTGCCCCGATTTTTGTTTTTGTGAGGAAACTCCCTCAGTCTTTGCTGCGCAAAGCCAGCTCCCTCTGGGAGGGAGCCTCTGGCGCAACGGAAAACTTTCCGGTTTAACAGGAAACTGTGCCGCTATGCCAAAGGCCCCATCTCCGCCAGCTGTTCATACAGCTGCGCTGCGCCGCCGCCGGGGTATTTTACGCTGACAAAGGCGCTGTTCAGGATGCACACGCCGTCAGAGTATACCGTCAGCAGAAACTTCTGATTTTCGGCATCGTCATAAAAGCTGACAGTGACTGACTGCACCGGGAAGGTGGTGTGGGTGTAGGCAGAATAGCGCTGGTTCAGTTTTTTGCGGCAGGAGACGGTGGAAAGCAGCTCTGCCGTTTGTTGGAACTCTTCGCTGTCCATGGAGAGGAGGTGATAGTCCATGTCGTTTGTGCTGCCAAAATGCGCCACTTCCTCGGTGCGGAGCGTGCCCTGCGAGCTGGCGCGTACCAGTGCTTTCAGGTCGATGGGATGGTATAGCACCGCAAAAGCTGCCAGTGCAAACAGGATAAAAAATAAAGCGGTGCGGGGAATGTGGAAACTTTTCATCCGTTTACGCCTCCTTTGGCGGCTCCATTCGTGCCAGATGCCGCTGGGCGATGAAGAAGCCCACGGCACTGGCGGCAAATACCACATAATAGCTGGCGATGCGGTAGAGCATCAGCACGCTCATCACCTCGCCCCGCTCCAGAAAGCTGCCGAACACCAGCAGAAAGGCGGTTTCAATCGAGCCCATCCCGGCTACGTTGGGCAGGGCGTTGGAGACGAAGAGCATCAGGCTGGTGAGCAGCTGCACCTGCCAAAAGCCCAGCGGGGAAAGCCCCATGAACCGGATGCACAGGTAGGGCAGGCAGAACAGCCCGAACAGCTTGAGCGCCTGCAGGGCAAAAATTTTCAGGCAGCGGGGCTTATCTGCCAGCAGGCGGCGGCTCTCGGTGCCCAGCACCTCCAGCTGTTCCAGCCAGTCGGCGCGGCGCTGCTGCCACTTTTCGGTCTTGGGCAGAAAGCCCAGCAGCCAGCGGGCGAGGTTCTGCACCAGCGGCGAGACACACAGCAGCACCAGCGCCACGATAATCACCGCTACCACAGCGTATGCCATGGGCAGGTAGCGCATGACACCGGTGGTGTTGGCGGAAAGCCAGCGGTGCTGCAACAGCAGCATCACGGTGGCGTACAGGAGCACCGTGCTCTTGTGGAAAACGTATTCCAGCGTCATCAGGCCTGCGCCGGGGCCCAGCGGAAGCCCGGCCTTGTGCAGGTAGTACAGCTGTACCGGCACCGCACCGGCACCCAGCGTGACCACGTTGCCAAAGGTGCCGCACCAGCCAACATCCAGCCCCTGCCACAGCTTGAACTGCGGCAGACGGCTGCGCACGATGACCCACGCCACGCAGCCTTCCAGCAGGGGGTAGCTGACGCCGACCGCCAGCACCGCCAGCACCTGCCACACCGACAGCTGCGCCAGCGCCGTGGTGATCTCGGCCCAGTGATCCTTAAAAATGAACACGATGATGCAGGTAAGTGCCAGCAGCACCAGCAGAGAGATCACGGTCTTTTTGCGGGAGGGCTGCTGCGCGGCGGCTTGGCTCATGGAAACAAAACTCCTTTCGGTACCGGAAATTCTGGAACCAGTATAGCACATCTCCCGCCGCCCTTTGTGAACGGAAGCGGAACTTTGTTTTGCAATTTGGGGGATTTGATAAAATGGGGAGACCTCTCCCGTGAAAAAGCACTGCCGGGCAGCGTGCAGCTGTCCGGCAGTGCTTTTTTTCATTATTCTTCCCCGTCCGTCAGCTCTTTTACCAGCCTTGTCAGGGTGGCGACATAGGATTCGTTGGAGAACTGCTGCTCGTACAGGCGGCGGCAGCTGTCGTGCATGGCGGCCAGTGCCTCCGGGTGCTCGATGGCCCAAGACAGCTTATCGGCCAGCTGCTGCGGGTCGTCGTCCTTGTAGAGGAAGCCGTCCACGCCCTCGGTCACAAGCCCGGCGGTGCCGGTGTGCTCCGATACGATGGAGGGCTTGCCGAAGATCAGACCCTCGGTGACGAAGGTGGGCATGGGGTCATCCCGGGAGGCGCACACCACGCAGCTGCACTGCTCCATCAGGGATTTGACCTCCGGGCGCTCCAGCCGCTTGCGATAGAAAACGGTCTGGGGGTAGTCCCGCACCAGACTGTCCACGGCGCTGTACATCCCCTTGTCGGCGGCTTTGCCCACAAAGAGAAAGGCGGCTTTCTCCCGCACCGCAGAGGGCAGCAGCCGAATGGCATTGCAGAAGATATCCGGGCCCTTGCGGGGCTCCAGCGAGCCCACCGTCACAAAGAGAGGACGCCCCCCGGCAAAGCTGATGTCGTAGCGAGGGAACTGCTCGGCAGCGTAGTCCGGCAGACCGTAGATCAATTGCTCAATGGCAAAATCCGGCCGGACGGAGTGCATGGCGGCGGTGGCGTGGGAGCCTACGGCGCAGAGGTGTACGTTTTTGCCCAGCTCCTTAGGAATCTTGTGGGCGATGAAGGGGTAGCCTGCAAAGGCATCGTGCAGCCACCACAGCACCGGCACAAAGGAGCCGTTCAGGGTGCTCACCACCGGCGCTTCCACCACCGTGTTGGCCAGCACAAAGTCTGCGCTGGTGGCCAGTCCCCACAGGGCGCTGGAAGTAACGCAGTCCGGGCGGGTGACCACGGCGGCTCCGGCTTCCAGAAACAGCGGCAGCGAGCCTTCGTCCGCGGGACCCAGCACCACGACCTCAAAACCCAAGCTGCGCAGCACCGGCACGGCGCTTACCAGCACGATGGGCGCGCCGGTCATGGTCAGCTCGTGGCTTAAAATCAGCGCACGGCGTCCCTTGGCAGAGAACACGTCGTCGGCGCACAGCTCCCGGCGGAAGTGCAGCAGCGCCTGCGGGATGCAGCAGCTGTGCTGCGCCATGGCATGCGCCAGACGCAGCAGCTCGGTTACGCTGTCCCTGCCCCGGGCGGCGGCGCGTACCTCGTCCAGCAATGCGCGGGACACCATGGCGCAGCGGCTGCCCGGCAGGTGCTGGGTGCTCAGGTACAGGGCGGTAGCGCCGTCAAAGCCAAAGGCGGCGTCACAGACCGCAAGGTCTGCGCCCTCCCGCAGGGCGGCGGCAAAATAGGTCAGGGCGGTGGGAGTGCACTCCACATCCTCGCTTACCAGCAGCACCCCGGCCACAGCAGGGGTCAGTTCGCCCTCCAGCCGCGTCACCAGACGGAACTTTCGGTGCAGCTGGTTTTGCAGCGCCGTTTCCAGCGCTTTGTGACGCCCCGGCGCGTAGACCAGAAGATAGGTGCTCTGGGTATCGGTATAGACCTGCTTGGACAATTGCTTGCGCTGCAGGGTACTGTAACTGGTGTACATGATCCAACTCCTCCGGCAGAATATCGGGCGGGCTTAGTGACCGCCGCGCAGCAGATTCAGCAGTCTGCGCAGCGGGGCGGTCAGCCGCCAGCTGCTGCTGGCACGCATATTTTCCAGCGAGACCTGATATTCGTGCTGGATGCCCTGCAAGGTCAGCAGCTGCTGGTTCAGCCGCATACACTCGGCGCGGCTGGCCTGCAGCACTTCGTCTGCTTCCTGTGCGGCGGCGGCGTTTTTCAGCTTCAGGTCGTTCAGTGCCCGCAGCAGAGATTTGCCGGGTTGCTCGTGCAGAAAACGTCCCAGCGGGTAGTAGTGATAATTCACTGCAAACTTCATGCCGGCCCCAAAGCCAGTGGTGCAGTGCAGCGAAAGGTTGGGGTCTACATCCAAAAACAGCAGGCTGTCCTCCTGCAATACAAGGCCGTTGACCGACTGAAAGCTGATGCGCTCGTCCGAGATAGCAAGGTCGGTGATGCAGCAGGCCAGCTCGCCGGGGTCCAGACGGACGGCGCGTGCGTCCTCCGGCAGAATAAAGGTGACCGATACCTCGTGGGTCAGCTCGTTATAGACCTCCTCGGTGGCGATCAGGCATTCCCGGGGCGAAAAGCCGCTGCCGGTATCATAGAACAGCTGCGGCAGGGTAAGGGTGATGTTCTCGGCTTCGGTGCTGTGCTTGGAAAGCTCGGTCTGGCAGGCCAGCAGCTGCTGTTCCAGCTCCAGACACCGCTGCGCCAGCTGGGAAACACCCTCGTCTGAAAGCTTGAGCTGCTGCTCCAGCTCGGCAATGTGCGCCTGCAGGGCGGCAGGGGTCACGGGAGCGTCGTGGTTCATAACGGGTTCCTCCTCTTCCTTATCCTAAAAAGCCGTTTGCATAAGCATTGCACCCCGCTTATGCAAACAGCTTTTAAGCTCGGCTGCACCGCAGCCGGAATATGCGGAATATCAGTGCCGTGGGGTGTAGTGTACCTGCGGGGTGTGCCGCCGGGCGGGGAATAGTTTGATGATCAGATCCCGCCGCCGCTGCAGCAGGGCGCAGATCAGCCAGATGGAGCCCAGCGAAAAGGCGTATTCCAGCCCGATGCCAACCAACGGGCGGTCGGCGTATTTTGCCGCAAGCAGATACCACGGAATGGCAATCAGCTCCACCGTATGTATGCAGAAAATATACAGGGAGCGGCGGCCGATGGCCTCGAAAAAGTTTACCAGCGCATTCCGGTGCCGGTTCAAGCACAGAAACAGCCGGACGAACAGCAGGCCGGCAAGGCCGTCCAGCAGGATGCTGATGGGGCCTAAGGTCCACTCTGCCATGGACACACAGTCGGTGCGGCCGGTGGCAAAGGCAGCCACCGGGATCAGCAGCACGGCTGCCCACAGGATGCAGGACATCCGGCGGGACAAGGGTTGATCCAGCCAGTGCTGACGCTTGGCAAGGTAGCCAAGGTACAGGTACGGCGTGATCACCGCACCTTGGATCAGGCAGAAGGGCAGCTCCCATACAAGGCTGGCACCCCAGCCCAGCAGGGCGCAGCCGCCCACCGCCCACGGGATGTACCGCTCCGGGAAGATGTTCAGAATAACGTCCAGCGCGATCCAGCCCATCAGCAGCGCCAGCAGATACCACATGGGCCCGCAGGAAAAGAACTCCTGCCCGAAGTAGGTGGCGGTGTGGGGCAGACCCAGCAGAAAACCGCCTGCCACCTTGATGCTCTCGGTCAGGGAGCCGGGCAGATAGTGAAAAGTTTTATAATGAATGATAAAATGCAGCACCGTGGTGAAGAACGCAGTGTAGCAAAAGGGCTTGAGCAGGCTTTTGAGCTGCTGGTGGATGCACTTGCCGATGGAGCGCTTGCGGAAGCCGTAGCCGCTGGCAATAAAAAAAGCAGCCATCAACGTTTCGCGGTAGATAAAGCCGAAAAAGGCGGTCAGCGACAAGCCGTTCGACAGTTGAACCGGATAAAGCTCTGCGGTATGCCCCAGCACGATGGACAGCATTCCTGCGCCCTTGAGCAGATCAAACATCCCGATGGAGCTGACGGTGCGGGGCTTGGTTGTTTCCATGAAAGATTCCTTCCCTGCGCCGAGCCAATACCCCTCAAGAAAAAAAGCCGGATGCGGCGCAAATGAACAGTTTTTATACAACATCGCCATGATATATGGCTAGTATAATGCTTTTTATAGAGACTGTCAATTTTGTTTTGCAGTCCGCGCCATACCGGAACTGGTATTTTGCGCTAAAAATTGTAGCACAGGAACCGGCAGATTGCAACGAAAGGTAGAATTTGGCCGAGCTGCATCCCGAAATACGCAATAAAAAATTGTCAAAGTAAGAAATTAAATGTTGCGGAAGTATTGCATTGCACTGGAAAATATTGTATACTGGGCGCAGTACGGCACACTGCTGCATGGAATGACAACTTGGGAGGAAAAGCAATGATCAAGGTATTGGATAACGTATACGATCTGGTCACCCTGAATATGGAACAGCGGTTTTCGGAGCGCGTGGCGCTCCGCTTTTATGATAAGGAAACGGATGAGGTGACCGAAGTCCATTATAAGGACTACGCACGGGATATCCGCCGTGCGGTCAGCTACTTCCAGAGCACTATCCCGGATATCAAGGGCAAAAAGATCTGCCTGCTGAACAAGAACTGCTACGAGTATGCCGTGAACACCTTCGGCATCATTCTGGCGGGCGGTGTGCTGGTACTGCTCAACCAGCGCAAGAGCTGGGACGAGCTGTCCTATGAGCTGGGGCTGGTGGAACCTGCCGCCATCCTGACCGACGGCGATGACTACGGCACCAAGGAGCAGCTGCAGGCCGCCTACGGCAGCATCCTGCGCCCCATGGACGGTTTCCGCGCTTATGAGCCGGTTGTGGAGATGCCCCGCTGCATCGATCACGATGACCTGATGATTTTGATGTTCACCTCCGGCACTACCGGACGCAGCAAGGGCGTGATGCTGAGCGAGCGCAACTTCTTCAGCGTGATGCGCGCCCATGTGCAGATTGGTGAGCGCATGATGGAGTATAAGCACGACCCGGAGCTTGTGGTCAGCCAGTACACGGTGCTGCCCATGTTCCATCTGGGCGCATTCATCTGCCTGTTCTCTTGGGCACACGGGGGCTGGGCGCTGAACATCAGCGGCGATATCCGCAATTTCTATAAGGAGATCCAGCGGATGCCCAGTCAGGTCATGGCGGTGGTGCCGGTGATCATGAACTCCCTGCACAAGGACGTGATGCGCGGCCGCAAGGAGCGCTTGGGCGAGCTGTGGGTGCCCATCTGCTCCTCTGCCATGTTTGACCCGCAGGTGATGCTGGATATGGCCACCAACGGGATGTTCGTGGTGCAGACCTACGGCGCTACCGAGACCTGCGGCGATGGCATCATCAACTACGCGCAGGATGCAAAGCACATCGGCGCTGTGGGACAGGGCAACGATTATCTGGACTACAAGCTCGAGCCGGACGGAGAACTGTGCATCCGGGGCGACAGCATCATGCTGGGCTACTACAAGGACCCCGAAGCCACCGCGGCGGTCATTGACAAGGACGGCTGGTTCCACACCGGCGACCTTGCCCGGGTGGACGAGGACGGCTACTATTACATCACCGGCCGCAAGAAGAACCTGATCATTCTGGACAGCGGCGAGAACGTCAGCCCCGAGGAGCTGGAGGGCATGTTAGAAAAATGTCCCGCTGTACAGGAATGTATCGTAAAAGAACTGGGCAAAAAGATAGGTGTTGTGGTATACTGTGAAAAGGAGCACCAGCAGGCCGTGCGGGACTTTATTGCCCAGATGAACCGCGCCGTCCCGCTGTACAAGCGCATCGGTGTGGTGGAGTTCAGCGAAACGCCGCTGCCCCGCAACGCTACAGGTAAGCTGGTGCGCAAGTAAAACGCAACAGAAAGGAAGCATAATACGATGGAACGTGCAGAAATCATTTCTCAGATCACGGCTATTCTGGAGGATGTCGCAGAGGTATCGCCGGAGGATGTGACCGAAAGCAGCGTCCTGATGGACGATTTGGATCTGTCCTCTATGGAGATCCTGACCATTGTGGCGGATCTTGAGGAGACCTTTGGTCTGCGCATCCCGGAAAAGGAGCTGCGCAACTTTGTCACCATGGGTGATCTGGTGGATTATCTGGCAGCAAACGTGGGGTAAAAACCAATGGAAACACAACAGCGCTCGACGGAATATAACTTTCAGGGAATCATGTACTTTTTCCGTCGGGAAAAGATCCAGTGCCGGTACCAGTTCTCGCTGCGGGATGCGGTGGATATCGCCCTTTTGCAGCGGGCACTGACAGCGGCCTTGGCAAGTGCGCCTTATTATACCCAGCGTCTGGTGCAGGAAAAGCGGGAGATGTGGCTGGAGCCCAATACGGAGCCCTGCCTTGTCTACCCCGGCAGCACCATGCGCAATATCCCGGAACAGACGAATGGCTATCTGTTCTGCGTCAGCTGCGAGGGGGATACCATCTACTTTGACTGGCACCACTTCCTGCTGGACGGCCACGGGGTATCGCCCCTGCTCACCAGCATTCTGGAGCAGTACTGCAACCTGCGTTACGGTACGGCCTTTGCGGTGCCGCAGATCGTGTGCGACCCGCCCTATGATATGGAGGCCATGCTGGCAGAGTACCCGCCTGTGGAGGGCGGAAGTGACGCCATCCAGCGGGATGTGGTGCAGACCTACGAGGGTGCGCTGCGCCGCACCCGGGTGTGCCTGAGCAAGCAGAGCCTTGTGGAAAAAGCGCTGGCGAACAACGCAAAGCCGGTAAGCGCTCTGATGGGTCTGCTGTGTATGGCCATGCGGGAGTATCTGGGCAAGGAGAAGATCCGGTATTCCTACTCTGCCGATACCCGCGATGTGGCCGGTGTGCCGAATGCGCTGTACAACTGCGTGTGCAGCTTTGAGCATACGGTGCAGCTGCACCCCCAGACCCGCCTTGCGGATTTTGTAGCGGATGTAGATGCAGACATCCGGCGGGACCTGCAGCCGCAGTCCAAGCGCCGCCGCATGGCCGAGCAGATGGGCTGGGTGTACAAGGTGGACCAGCAAAAAGCGCCCCTGCGCATCAAGCAGCGGGTGTTCCAGATGGGTGAGTACATCAGCGGCACCATTTCGGATTTCTGGCTCAGCTATCTGGGGAATCCGCTCATGCCCGCCACCCCGGAACTGGCACAGTACACCACGGATTTTGGCGTCTGGGTGCCGCCGGACGGCGCATCTTTGGGCGTGGAAGCTGCCAGCCTGAACGGAAAGATCATCCTGTGCATCCATAACAAGGCACCCAACCCGGGTCTGGCTGATATCCTGCGCAAGACCTTTGAAAACGAGGGCGTCGCGGTGCTGGAAGCGGAAGATCTGGACTGAGAAATACATATTATAAAAGCAAAAGGCTGCTGCACGTTTTTGTGCAGTGGCTTTTTTGCTGCTTTTTGTAAGAAAATCCGGTTGCAAAGCTGCGAAAAAATGGTTAAATAGAGAAAGGATATTTCCGCAAGGAGAGGAACACCATGGAACAACAGAACACGCGCCTGCGCAATGCGGGCTTTGCGACCTTTTTCTTCAGCGGCATCTGCGCCATCAGCGCAGGTGTGGTGGTCAGCCTGCTGCAGGAGCGCTACGGCTTTGCCTACGGCATGACCGGTACGCTGCTCTCCCTGATGAGCGTGGGCAACCTGCTGGCAGGGCTGCTGATGGGCATGCTGCCCAGTACGCTGGGCATGAAGCGCAGTGTGCTGCTGCTGACCATCGGCTACGCGGTGGGCTATGCCGTCATGGGGCTGACCGGCGCAGTGACACTGCTGGCAGCGGCCTTTTTTGCGGTGGGCATCGCCAAGGGCAGCGTCATCAATACCTGTACCATTCTGGTCAGCGATCACTCTGCCGACCGCACCCGGGGCATGAACCTGATGCACAGCTGCTATGCCTGCGGCGCACTGCTGTGCCCCTTTCTCATCGCGGCAGCAGCCCGGGTAAGCACCGAGCTGGCGGTCTTTCTGCTGGCAGCTATGGGACTTGTGCTCTGGCTGGTGTACGTCTTTACTCCGCTGCGCGGCGGAAAGAGCAAAAGCAGTGCAGAGAAGGAAGCCATCGACTGGAGCTTTCTGCGCTCTGCCCGCTTCTGGCTGCTGACCGGCTTGCTGTTCTTCCAGAACGCCGCCGAGCAGAGCGTCAACGGCTGGATGGTGACCTACTTCAAGGGCAGCGGCATCATTGCGGGTACGCTGGCGGCCTACACCGTCACCGTGATGTGGGGCGCTACGCTGGTGGGACGGCTGCTCATTGCCTTTGTGTTCCCCTTAAAAAATCCCCGCAGGGCCATGGTGGGCATGAGCGTGCTGTGCACCGTGTTCTATGTGCTGCTGGTCATGGCGCACACGCAGGGCGCAGCCATTGCGCTGCTGTTCGCCTTTGCCATTTCCATGTCCGGGCTGAACCCCACCGCCGTGGCCAGCGCAGGCCGCATGACCAGCGTGACCAGCATGGGCATCATGCTGCCGGTGGCCTCCAGCGGCGCCATCCTGATGCCGTGGGTCATCGGCATGGTGGCCGAGCGCGCGGGGCTTGCCGCCGGCATGGCCTCCAACATCGTGCCCTGCGTGGGGCTGGTGGTCTTTACCGTTCTGGTGGCAAAGCTGCCGGAGGAATAAAAAATGAGGTTCTGCCGCCGCAGCAGCCCCTTTTTCCTGCTATCACTTTACTTTCGTAAAAAATTGTGCCATAATGGGTGCAGTATTCCGGCTTTACAAAAGCCATGCCCCGGCTCGGGAAAGCGGGGCGCAAACCACACAGAATGAGGGGTAAACGTTATGAGCAAGATCATCATCCCGGCAAACTACAAACCTGCGCTGAACCTGTACGACACCCAGCGCGCCATCGGCACGGTGAAACGGTTGTTCGCAGATACCCTGTGCGCCACGCTCAATCTGTACCGCGTGTCCGCACCGCTGTTTCTGGAAGCTTCCACCGGTCTGAACGATGACCTGAACGGCGTAGAGCGCAAGGTGACCTTTGACATCAAGGACAGCGGCACCGAGGCACAGGTGGTGCAGTCGCTGGCTAAGTGGAAGCGTCAGGCGCTGAAGGACTACGGTTTCCGCGTGGGCAAGGGTCTGTACTGCGATATGAACGCCATCCGCCGGGACGAGGAGCTGGACAACCTCCACTCGGTCTATGTGGACCAGTGGGACTGGGAAAAGATCATCACGGTGGAGGACCGCAACGAGACCTACCTGAAAAACGTGGTGCGCTGCATCGTGTCTGCGGTGTGCGCCACCGAGATGAACCTGCACGCCATGTTCCCCCAGCTGCAGGATCTGCCCCTGCACACCCCCAACGTGACCTTTGTCACCACGCAGGAGCTGGAGGACAAGTACCCGGACCTGACCCCGAAGGAGCGGGAGAATGCCTTTGTCAAGGAGAACGGCACCACCTTCCTGATGAAGATCGGTGCACCCCTGCGCAGCGGCAAGCCCCACGACGGCCGCGCCCCGGACTACGACGACTGGGATCTGAACGGCGACCTGCTGTTCTGGAACGACCCGCTGCAGTGCAGCTACGAGCTGAGCAGCATGGGCATCCGCGTCAGCCCGGAAAGCATGGACAAGCAGCTGACCATGGCGGGCTGCGATGACCGCCGCACCCTGCCTTTCCACAAGGCGGTGCTCAACGGCGAGCTGCCCTATACCATCGGCGGCGGCATCGGCCAGAGCCGCCTGTGTATGCTGCTGCTGGGCAGTGTCCACATCGGTGAGGTTCAGGCCAGTGTCTGGGACAAGTCCACCCGCGAAGCCTGCGCCAAGGCCGGTATCCCGCTGCTGTAAGCGGAACGATTTCAGCGGAAAATATTTTTGATTTGAAATACAGTCAAGCCTGCGGGCTTGGCTGTATTTCGTTTTTCACGGAAAGAGCCGTAAAGAGAAGCTGCATTCGGCACTGTTTTGCAACGGGAGCTTTGGGTCAGCACTATAAAAGCTCCCCCTGAGAGGAAAGACTTCCCCCGGCCGGGGGAAGATGTCACCGCAGGTGACAAAAGAGGGAATCTGGCGCGTAGCGATGACTGAGAGGGTTCAGCCCGCTAAAACAAAAAGCATGGTTTTGCGTCTATTCTGCAAACTTTTTGTGAACCCTATTGACAAAGTGGGTGAATAGGAGTATATTTTTAGCAGTCGAGCAGATAGAGTGCTAAAAACAAAATGAACTGCTCCGCAGGAGGTGTGCAAGACCATGAAGAAAAACATCAATACAGTGAACGCACGGTTCTGCCGCCGCCGGGCACGGAACTGTTAGCACAGAACTTGTCTGTCCGCTAAAATAAACCTTCCGGTATGAATGGAGGCTTAACTTTATGAATACCAATCAATATACCCAAAAGACCCTTGAGGCTTTGCAGGCAGCCCAGCAGCTGGCTGTGGAGTATCAGCACAACGCGCTGGAGCCCGCCCATCTGCTGCACGCACTGGCTGCGCAGGAAAACGGCCTGATTCCCCAGCTGCTGCAAAAGCTGAATGTTGATCCCGGCAGCTTTGCCGCCGCCGTGGCAGAAAAGCTGTCCGCACTGCCCCGGGTGTCCGGCTCCGGCCGTGACCCCGATAAGGTCTATATCTCGCAGGCCACCGATAAGGTACTCAGCGCCGCCGCCCGCGAAGCCAAGGCCATGAAGGACGACTTCATCAGCGTGGAGCACCTGTTCCTTGGCCTGCTGGACGAGCAGGACCAGACCACCAGCGAGCTGTTCCGCGCCTTCAACCTGAAAAAGGACGCCTTTTTGCAGCAGCTTACCGCCGTGCGCGGCAACCAGCGGGTGACCACCGATAACCCGGAGGACACCTACAACGCGCTGCAGAAGTACGGTCAGGATCTGGTGGAGCTTGCCCGCAAGCAGAAGCTGGACCCCGTCATTGGTCGAGATCAGGAGATCCGCAATGTGATCCGTATCCTGTCCCGTAAGACCAAAAACAACCCCTGCCTGATCGGTGAGCCCGGCGTTGGTAAAACTGCCATCGCCGAGGGGCTGGCGCAGCGTATCGTGCGCGGCGATGTGCCCGAAAACCTGAAAGACCGCACCGTGTTCAGCCTGGACATGGGCGCTCTGGTGGCCGGTGCAAAGTACCGCGGCGAGTTCGAGGAGCGCTTGAAGAGCGTGCTGAACGAGGTGAAGAAGAGCGAGGGCAAGATCATCCTCTTCATCGATGAGCTGCACACCATCGTGGGTGCCGGTAAGACCGACGGCGCCATGGACGCAGGCAACCTGCTCAAGCCCATGCTGGCCCGGGGCGAGCTGCACTGCATCGGCGCGACCACGCTGGACGAGTACCGCCAGTATATCGAAAAAGACCCCGCACTGGAGCGCCGGTTCCAGCCGGTGCAGGTGGATGAACCCACCGTGGAGGATACCATCTCCATCCTGCGCGGCCTGAAGGAGCGGTACGAGGTGTTCCACGGCGTAAAGATCAACGACAGCGCCCTGATCGCCGCTGCCACCCTTTCCGACCGCTATATCACCGACCGCTTCCTGCCGGATAAGGCCATCGACCTTGTGGATGAAGCCTGCGCCATGATCAAGACCGAGATGGACAGCATGCCCAGCGAGATGGACGATCTGGCACACCGCATCACCCAGCTGCAGATCGAGCAGGTGAGCCTGAAAAAGGAGACTGACGCCCTGAGCCAGAGCCGCTTGAAGGATCTGGAAAAGGAGCTTGCCGAATTGCAGGATAAGTTCCGCAGCATGAAGGCAAAGTGGGAGAACGAGAAGAACGCCATTGGCAAGGTGCAGACCCTGCGTGAGCAGATCGAGCAGACCAATGCCGCCATTGAGAAAGCCCAGCGCGAGTACGACCTGAACAAGGCTGCCGAGCTGAAATACGGCAAGCTGCCCCAGCTGCAAAAGCAGCTGGCCGAAGAGGAAAAGGTGGCTGCCGCCAAGAAGGAGGACAGCCTGCTGCGTGACCGCGTGACCGACGAGGAGATCGCCCGCATCGTGGCACGCTGGACCGGCATCCCGGTGGAGAAGCTGGTGGAGGGTGAGCGCGAGAAGCTGCTGCATCTGGACGATGTGCTGCACCAGCGGGTCATCGGTCAGGACGAGGCCGTGACCAAGGTAAGCGAAGCCATTCTGCGCAGCCGCGCCGGTATCGCCAACCCCAACCGCCCCATCGGCAGCTTCCTGTTCCTCGGCCCCACCGGCGTGGGCAAGACCGAGCTGGCTAAGGCACTGGCACAGGCACTGTTTGACGACGAGCGCAACATGGTGCGTATCGACATGACCGAATATATGGAGAAGTTCAGCGTCAGCCGTCTGATCGGCGCGCCTCCGGGATATGTCGGTTATGAAGAGGGCGGCCAGCTGACCGAGGCTGTGCGCCGCAAGCCTTACAGCGTGGTGCTGTTCGATGAGGTGGAAAAAGCCCACCCCGATGTGTTCAACATCCTGCTGCAGGTGCTGGACGATGGCCGCATTACGGATAGTCAGGGCCGCACCGTGGACTTCAAGAACACGGTCATCATCCTGACCTCCAACCTTGGCAGCGATATCATCCTGAACGATCTGGAGCAGCGCCGTGCGCAGGGCTCCAACGAGCTGAGCGAGGACGCAAAGCACCAGATCGATCTGCTGCTCAAGAGCAAGTTCCGCCCCGAATTCCTGAACCGTCTGGACGAGATCGTCTACTATAAGAGCCTGACCAAGGATGAAATGCGCAAGATCGTGGATCTGCAATTGCAGGATCTGCGCAGCCGTATGGAGGAGGGCAAGCACCTCAAGCTGGAGGTCACCACCGCCGCCAAGGACTTCATCATTGATTCTGCCTACGACAGCGTCTATGGTGCACGTCCCATCAAGCGCTTCATCCAGAGCCGCGTGGAGACCCTGATCGCCAAGGCCATCATCAAGGGCAATTATGCCGAGGGCGATACCCTGACGGTGGATTATGACGGCAGCGCACTGGTTCTGCGCTAAAATTTACCGGTTTTGTACATGGAGTACAGCCCAAACGCTTGCACCCGTGTGCAGAATATGTTATTATAGAAAATAACATTGATGTGCTTTTCATCGTGGAAATGGCAACGATGGAAAGCACATTTTTGTATACGGAAAAGCCCGCTTGGCACGGTTGAAGCACAATGAAAATACAACGGGCAAATAAATCTAAATTTAAAACAGAAAGTTGAGTGTGATTCCCCTTTTTATGGACGATGGCAGTATGACGCTCTGGGTAGCGCTGGTAGTATTGGTGGCATTCTCCGCCTTTTTCTCCGCATCCGAGACCGCATTTTCTTCCCTGAATCAGATCCGCCTGAAAAGCCGCGCCGAGGACGGCGATGCCTCTGCCGCCCGGGTGCTGGCAATGGCTGAAAAATACGATAAGCTGCTTTCCACCATCCTCATCGGCAACAATATCGTAAACATTGCCGCAGCTTCTATCGGCACCATCATTTTCACCAAGATGCTGGGTGCAGAGCAGGGCGCTACGGTGTCTACTATGGTGCTGACCGTGGTGGTGCTGATCTTTGGCGAGGTGACACCCAAGAGCCTTGCCAAGGAGATGCCGGAAACGGTTGCCACCGCAGTTGCACCGGTACTGAGCCTGCTGATGCTGGTGTTTACCCCGCTGACATGGCTGTTCAGCCAGTGGAAGCGCTTTCTGGGGCACTTTGTCCACAGCACCGAGGAGGACACCATCACCGAGGGCGAGCTGATAACCATGGTCAGCGAAGCCGAGAATGACGGCGAGCTGACCGACCGGGAAAGCGAGCTGATCCGCAGCGCCATCGAATTTGATGACGTGGAGGTGGAAGAAATCCTGACCCCCCGCGTGGATGTGATCGCGGTGGAGGATGACATGCCGCTGGAAGAGGTGGCACAGACCTTTGCCGAGTCCGGCTACTCCCGTCTGCCGGTGTACCACGACACCATTGATAACATCATTGGTGTGGTACATGAAAAGGACTTCTATATGGCACGCCTGAAAAAGGAAGTGAAGCTGGAGGAGCTGGTCAAGCCCACCCTCTACACCACCGGCTCCACCCAGATCTCCCAGCTGCTGCGCACCCTGCGCGAGCAGCACCATCACATGGCTGTGGTGGTGGACGAGTACGGCGGCACCGAGGGCATCATCACGCTGGAGGACATTCTGGAGGAGCTGGTAGGCGAGATCTGGGATGAGCACGATGAGGTGACCGAGGACTTCCGCAAGCAGTCGGACGGCAGCTGGATCGTGCTGGGCAGCGCCGGTGTGGATGACCTGTACGAGCGGCTGGGTCTGCCGGAGGACGAGGACATCGACTCCAACACGGTGAACGGTCTGGTGCAGGAAAAGACCTGCCGTCTGCCCAAGGTAGGCGACCGCTTTACGCTGGGCAGCTACGACGGCGTGGTCACCCGTACCGCCAAGCGCCGCGTGACCGAGGTGCGCTTGACCCCCGCAGAAAAGCCTGACTCCAAAAAGGACGAAGAGGAAAAAGGCCACTTTGGCCGGATAACCTCTAAATAAAACACCGACCGGCTGCTGCACACAAAACGTGCGGCAGCCGGTTTTTCGTTACAACCCCTCCTGTGAAAATGCGTTTGGAGCGCTCCGCAGAGCTTGTCGGGGCAAAGCCCCTCCATCTGCTAACGCAGACCGCTCTGCCGCTTAAAAGCCCCACTGGGGCTTTCATTGCTCCGCTGCGCTCCGCAAACGCGGTCGCTCCAAACGCGAAATTTAAAATAATTTTTCCGCTGATTATGCGCAGAGCGAAGCGGAGCGCATTTAAAATCGTCTGATTTTCCTATAAAAAATCCCCCCGGCGAGCAGCACCGGGGGGATTTTTTCAGGATTTACTTAGGCTGACGGCCGATATAAGCCAGAATGCCGCCGTCGGCGTAGAGGATCTGGCCGTTCACGAAGTCGGATGCGTGGCTGGCAAGGAACACACAGGGGCCAACCATGTCCTCCGGGTCGCCCCAGCGGCCTGCGGGGGTCTTGGCAACGATGAACTGGTCAAAGGGATGACGGCTGCCGTCCGGCTGACGCTCGCGCAGGGGAGCGGTCTGGGCGGTGGCAATGTAGCCGGGGCCCATGCCGTTGCACTGGATGTTGTACTCACCGTACTCAGAGGCGATGTTCTTGGTCAGCATCTTCAGCGCACCCTTGGCGGCGGCGTAGGCAGAAACGGTCTCGCGGCCCAGCTCGCTCATCATGGAGCAGATGTTGATGATCTTGCCCTCGCGCTTTTCCATCATGTCGGGCAGCACGGCCTTGGAGCAGTTGAAGGCACCGCCCACATGGACGTCGATCACCCGC
>CAKSZF010000027.1 GCA_934525405.1 uncultured Faecalibacterium sp. | reverse complement strand
GGTATTTTCCAAAGTTCCGGCTTTGCACAGTTTGGCCAGCCCGGCGGCTGGCTGTACGCCGTGATGATCTGCGTGGGTTGCTTTCTGCTGTACCTCGCTATCGTCAAGGAGTTCGAACCCCTGATCCTGCTGCCCATGGCCTTTGGCATGATTCTTGCCAACCTTCCCGGCAGCGGCATCATCCACATGCAGTACTTCGTTGGTGACGGTCTGGAGCACCCCATGTGGGTCGAGATCCTGAACAACGGTGGTTTGGCCGATATGCTCTACATGGGCGTTAAGCTGGGCATCTACCCGCCGCTGATCTTCCTCGGCATCGGCACCATGACCGACTTTGCACCCCTGATCTCCAACCCCAAGAGCCTGCTGCTGGGCGCTGCCGCACAGTTCGGTATCTTTGGTACTTACATGGGTGCCCGTCTGCTGGCCGCTACCGGTCTGGTGGACTTCACCCAGAAGCAGTCCGCTGCCATCGCCATCATCGGCGGTGCCGACGGCCCCACCGCTATCTTCGTTACCTCCCGTCTGGCACCTGAGCTGCTGGGCAGTATCGCCGTGGCAGCGTACAGCTACATGGCACTGGTGCCCGTCATTCAGCCGCCTATCATGAAGGCACTGACCACCTCTAAGGAGCGCTCTGTTGTCATGAAGCAGCTGCGCACCGTCTCCAAGACCGAGAAGATCATCTTCCCCATCATGGTCACCATCATCGTTTCCCTTATCGTGCCTGATGCCGCTGTTCTGGTCGGTATGCTGATGCTGGGTAACCTGATGAAGGAGTGCGGCGTTGTGGATCGTATCCAGAAGACTGCCGGTAACGAGCTGATGAACATCATCACCATCTTCCTGGCTCTGTCTGTTGGCTGCACCACCAGTGCAAACACCTTCCTGAACACCCGCACCCTGTTCATCATCGTGCTGGGTCTGATCGCCTTCTCCTTCGGCACCGCAGCCGGTGTGCTGTGCGGCAAGGTCATGTACAAGCTGACCGGCGGTCAGGTGAACCCCCTGATCGGTTCTGCCGGCGTTTCCGCCGTGCCTATGGCCGCTCGTGTTTCCCAGAAGGTCGGTCAGAGCGAGAACCCCTCCAACTTCCTGCTGATGCACGCCATGGGCCCCAACGTGGCCGGCGTTATCGGTTCTGCCGTTGCTGCTGGTATCCTGATCAACATCTTCGGCTAAGCAAAACCTAAAGCACTACCCCAAGAGCCACCGCACAAGCCTTGTGCGGTGGCTCTTTTTTATCCATCTCGCGACAAACATAAAAAATAATCTGTTAACTCTTTTCCAGTTTGTGTTTGTCTGTTCCTTGTGCTATCATAGAGAAAACAGGGCGCAATACGCCCCCAAAACAGGAGGGAGCCGTTATGGAAAAAATCAAGCTTGAGGTTGCAGGCATTCCGGCTGTCCTGTACGGCAAGCGCAGCCGTAAGGTCTATCTCTATGTCCATGGCAAAAACGGCAGCGCGGTCGAGGCAGCCCGCTTTGCCCGTACAGCTTGCCCGGCAGGCTGGCAGGTGCTGGCTGTCGATCTGCCGGAGCACGGCGCCCGGAAAAACAGCCCGGAAAAGTTGGTGCCGTGGGTGGTCACCCGGGAGCTGCAGGCGGTCTACGCCCGGATGAAGCCGGTGTGGAAGCATATCCGGGTGTACGGGGTCAGCATCGGGGCGTGGTTTGCCATGCAGGCGTTGCAGACGCAAACGCCGGAAAAGGCGCTGCTGGTCTCTCCGGTGGTGGATATGGAAAAGCTCATCCTTGGCCTGATGCAGCAGGCAGGAGTAACGGAGGAGCAGCTGCGCGCGGCAGGGGAAATCTCCACTGATATGGGTGAGACCCTCTCGTGGCCGTATCTGTGCTGGGTGCGGGAACATCCGTTGCACTGGAAAGTGCCCACACAGGTGCTCTATGCCGATACAGACCCACTTACCGGGCACACCGCGATGGAGCAGTTCCGGCAGCAGACCGGGGCGCATCTGACTATTCTGGAGGGCGGGGAACACTGGTTCCACACCGAGACCCAGCTGGCCGCTCTGCAAAGCTGGGAGGAACACAATTGCTGAACCTTACCGAACAGAAAGCCACACTGGCAGAGCTGGAATTGCTGGTAGCGGTGCGCTGCCGGGTGCTGCGGGCAGCCAATCAGCTACCGGAAGATACTCCGCTGCCGGAGGTGGAGAGCCAGACACGGACCTATTACCAGAAGGCCTTTGCCGAGAACACCCACACGGCGTATCTCCTTTGGGACGGTGAAACGCTGGCAGGCACCGGCGCCGTGAGCTATTTTCAGGTCATGCCCACCGTCCATAACCCCACCGGTCGGAAAGCCTACCTTATGAATCTGTACACCGCACCGCAGTACCGGCGGCAGGGCATTGCGACCCGCATCCTGACCCGGTTGGTGGAGGATGCACACCGGCGCGGGGTGACGGCCATCTCGCTGGAAGCGACCGCAATGGGCAGGCCGCTGTATGAAAAGTTCGGCTTTGTACCCATGGAACATGAAATGGAACTGCCGGAATAAAGCAAAACGCCGCTGACGGCTTTGTGCATCGTCAGCGGCGTTTTGTTTATTGAAAACAGGATTGTGAATGGCAGAAGCAGGATCAGACTTTTGCTTCGCTGTTGTGCTCAGCCTTCTTGTATGCGGAGAAGGAATGGAACACAATATTCAGACCCAGCACGATCAGCAGCACAGCAAGGATCAGCTGCAGGCCGTTTGCGATAAATACAGCGCCCCAGGTGGTCTCACCGGCAGGGATAGTAACAGAAGCGGCGGTGCTGATGGCCTTGACCATAGCAATCAGGCGCTGCACCAGTGCGGTAAAGGTGACGCACAGCATGATGACCAGCGGGGGGAACAGCATCTTGTTGCTGCGGCCGGTCACCTTCAGGAACACGCACAGGGTAGCCAGCACCAGTGCGCTCAGCAGCTGGTTGGCAGAACCGAACAGAGGCCAGATGTTGGCGTAGCCGATCTTGGTCAGGATGAAGCCGAACACCAGAGTGATGAAGGTGGAGAAGTACACATTGCAGAACAGCTTGCGCCAGCCCTCAGCGTGCTCCATGTCGTCCACGCTGAACAGCTCCTGGAAGCTCATGCGGCCAATGCGGGCCACGGCATCCAGACTGGTCAGAGCC
Organism: uncultured Faecalibacterium sp.; assembly: GCA_934525405.1. Lineage (GTDB taxonomy): Bacteria > Bacillota > Clostridia > Oscillospirales > Ruminococcaceae > Faecalibacterium. Next base: position 13,689 of record CAKSZF010000027.1, on the reverse strand, counting down.
AGTGCGGAAACGCACATGGTCATGAACACGGTGGCAGCGTAGGCGGGCACACCGAACATCTCAAAGAAACCGGCAACGCCGCGGCTGAAGATCTGGAACGGGGTACCGGCAGCAGGGGTGCCGTCGGCAGCTGCGGCAGCACCGGCTACGCACAGAGCCAGAACAGCCAGCAGGCTTTCAAGGATCATGGCACCGTAGCCGACCTTCAGCATATCCTTCTCGTTCTCAACGGTCTTGGAGGAAGTACCGGAGGAAACAAGGCTGTGGAAGCCGGAAACTGCACCGCAGGCCACGGTGACGAACAGGATGGGGAACATGGTGCCCAGCTTTTCGTTGGTAAAGCCGGTGAACACAGGCAGGTTCATGGTGGGGTGTGCCACCAGCAGGCCAACCACAGCACCCACGATCATGGCCACGAACATAAAGGTGGTCATGTGGTCACGGGGCTGCTTGAGCAGCCACATGGGCAGCACAGCGGCAAAGAAGATATACACAAAGGTGATGTAGCTCCAAGCGGCCTTGCCCAGGATCAGAGGCAGGTTTGCGCCGATGACAAAGGACAGCACGATGAACACGATGCTGATAACGCTTTCCTTCCAGCCGGAGAAGTTGAACTTTTTCTGCAGCAGGCCAAAGATAACGGCGAACACCATGAACATGATGGACACCATGCCGGCAGCACCGTTGGTCTTGGCAGCCTCAACCATTGCGCCGTCTGCGCCAAAGGCATTGAAGGTGCCGGCAACCATGTCCGCAAAAGCGGCAATCACGATGCCGCAGAACAGCCAGCAGAACAGCAGGAACAGCTTGCGGCCGGTCTTGCCGATGTACTTTTCAATCAGCATACCCATGCTCTTGCCGTCATTCTTAACGGAAGCATACAGGGCACCAAAGTCGGTGACAGCGCCGAAGAAGATGCCGCCCAGCAGCACCCACAGCAGAACCGGCAGCCAGCCGAAGGCTGCGGCCTGAATGGCGCCGGTAACAGGGCCTGCACCGGCAATGGAGCTGAACTGGTGGGCAAACACCGTCCAGCCGTTGGTGGGCACATAGTCCCGGCCGTCCTCGTGGACCACTGCCGGGGTCTTGGCAGCGGGGTCGACGCCCCATTTGTTAGCCAGCCAGCGGCCGTAAAGCACATAAGCGCCAAACAGGCACACCGCTGCGATCAATACGATGACCAGCGTATTCATAGTTTTCTACCTCTTTCCTTTTTTCACTCCGCAACAGGTTCGGAACGATAGGCTGCCGTCCGACAAAGCGTTGCCCCAGAGTGTAAAAAAACCTTCGTCCTCAGCACATGACCGGTGTTTCGGCCACGTTCCGAAGACGAAGGCTTCTGCTCCCGCCTGCCAGGGCAGGGGCATTACTCCGCGGTACCACTTCGCTTGCTGTCTTAGGACAGCCACTCTCCCACGCATGGTACACTGACCATGCTGCCCGATAACGTGGGCTGGACGGCACCGTGCTACTAAGGGGCACAAAACCCGGTTCACACAGGCTGCTCGCAGGCGAGGGTCCTCTGCTCCTGACTGCCGCTTTTTCACCCGAGAAGCGGCTCGCTGAAAGAGGGTGATGCAGAAGATCATGTCCTGTTCCTTGCATTTGCTGAATGATTGTGTTCTACTTTATTCCGCTTTTCACCAATTGTCAATATTTCTGTCACAAGTTCAGAGGAAGCGCCAATTCAAGCCATTTTCCGGGAATAATTTTTAGGTGATTTTCTTTCATGTGTGAAGAGAATAAAACTAAACACGTATACAATTGAAAAGCATTCACCAACAGGTCTTGACTTTCACACTTTGAAGTGCTAAAGTAATAAGGTGCAGAATATCCCGCGCGGCAGCATCGTCTGTTTTGCCCGCTGCCGCCGCTATTATAATAAGGAGAAAAACAATGGCTGACAAAAATTCAAGAAGAAACGAGACAACAGATGCGCTGTTTGATGCCATCCTCAGTTTGGAGAGCCGGGAAGAGTGCTACGCCTTTTTTGAGGATCTGTGCACCGTAAAAGAGATCTCGGATATGGCACAGCGTTTGCAGGCGGCAAAGCTGCTGCTGGACGGTGCTACCTATGAGCAGATCGTCAAGGCGGTGGAGATCAGCACCGCCACCATCAGCCGCATCAATCGCTGCATCCAATACGGCTCCGGCGGCTATCGTGACACCATCGAGAAGGTGCGCGCACAGGCAGAAAAGCAGTAACAGCCGCACCCGCCGCAGCATAGGATAGGGCACACGACCGGAAAGGAAGGTTTTGCCCTATGATGATCGATACCCCCTGTGCCCGTTCTCAGTGCCCGGAGATGCCAAAGGTCAGCTTGGATCAGGCTGTTGTGGACCTGATGGAAAGCATTGCCCTGCAGGAAACAGCGCTCAGCCACATCCTGTGCGCTGAAAGCCGGAAGATGCAGAAGGCCATGGATCTGGATGGTCTGGATCTTTGCAAGCTGCTGGAGGTGAACGACTCTGCCACCAACATGGTGCACGCCGTAGCAAACCTTGAACTGGTGCTCAAGGATAAGCTGGAGTTCGTTTCCAACAACCTCTATGTCCCGGGGGACAGCGGCTGCCCATCGCCTGCGCAGTAACCATATCGGCAGAAAATAATTTTAGATTTCGGGATAGCGGAACGTCTGCGGGCGTTCCGCTATCCCGTTTTCACGGCAAAGAATCCTTCTTTTTGCTGGTACGTCCGTGAAAATTCTGCATAAGAGACAGAAAAATCTTTTGTTGGAATTGCTGATGTATCAAATCTGTGCTATACTATTGGATGTATCACCATGAAAGCGAGGAATATAACATTGCTGCATTATGATGCAATCCTATTTGATGTGGACGGGACGCTGATCGATTCGGCCCCCGGTATCATTCATACATTGCAAGAGGTTTTCTGCACCATGGGTGTGGATGTATCCGGCGTAAACCTGCGCCGGTATCTGGGTCCGCCGCTGCGCAAAAGCTTCGGCGAACACTTTACCGACCTGGCACTGATCGAAAAGGCTACCGACCTTTACCGCACGAGCTACGCGGTGAAGGGCAGCCACGAGTGTGCCGTGTTCCCGGGCGTTCCGCAGATGCTGCAAACCCTGAAACAGGCCGGTTTTCTCCTGTGCACCGCTACCTCCAAGCCCACCAAGGTGGTCACGCCCATTCTGGAAGAGCAGGGGCTGGCACAGTATTTTGATTTTATCGGCGGTGCCTCTATGGACGAAAGCCGGGACACCAAGACCGAGGTCGTGCGTTATGTGCTCAGCCAGCCCGCCTTGCAGGGCAAGCGGGTACTGATGGTGGGCGACCGCAACGATGATATGCGGGGCGCTGCCGACTGCGGTCTGGATGCTGCCGGTGTGCTGTACGGTTACGGCAGCCGGGAAGAGCTGGAGCCCTTCCATCCGGTGCTGCTGGCCGAAAGCTGCGCCGACCTTACCGACCGGCTGCTGGCAGCCCGGGTATGACAGGAAGTTTCATTCCTTCGGAAGGAGAATGGATAGAATATGAGAAGCAATAACCAAAAGGAGAATCAGGCTCTGACCCCGATGCAGAAGCAGGCGGTGCTGGTGTGCATCGTGTGTGCACTGGCGGCGCTGCTGACCATCGGCATCACCCTTACCATGCTCAAGCGGGGCAAGAACCCGACGGAGCAGCCGGGGGATTCTTCCATTATTACCCCCGCGCCCGCACCGGAAGGGGAGGAGGATATCTCCGACCACTACCAGATCAACGAGACTTCCAGCGCACTGCTCACCGGGACTGCTGATGCTGGTGACGCCTATCAGGAGCAGACCCTTTTTATCGGCGATTCCAACACGGTGCGTTTGTACGCCAACGGTCTGATTTCGCTGCAGCAGTTCTGTGCCAAAGAAGGCATTGGTACCAGTGCCGCCCTGAACGAAGGCATCGTCACTTTTAAGCGGGACGATAACCGTTACACCATCGCACAGGCAGTGGCAAAAATGAAGCCCCGCCGGGTGGTCATCATGCTGGGCACCAACGATAACGGCATGAATACCGAGGACTTTATCAGCAACTACACCGCGCTGGTACAGGCCATTCAGGCCAGCTATCCCTATACTGATATCATCGTCAACACGGTGCCGCCGGTTCCGTCCAACCACTCCAATTACCCCAATATGGACCAGACCCGCATTGATGATTTCAACATGGCGCTGCTGACCATGTGTGAGCAGCTGGGGGTCAAGTTCCTCAACTCTGCCGAGGCGCTCAAGGACGCCAACGGCTATGGCAATGTCGATTATTACCAGAGCGGCGATATCCACCTCAAACCTGCAGGCCTGAAGGTGCTGCTGAAGTATCTGCGCACCCACGCCTATGAGACCGAGGATCGCCGCCCGGATACCAATAACATCCCCACCCGCGCCGAATATACCGCCAACCCCAGCTCTGCGGTGGAAGCGCCCAGCAGCTCGGAGGAAGTCTCTTCCTCGGCTGTTGAGGAAAAAACGGAGTATCAGGCCGGTTACCGTGTGGATAAAACCGGCGGCGGCACCCTGACCTGCGGCAATGAGAGCGGTAAGTCCCTTACGGTCAAGGTGACCAGCGCCGCCCAGAGCGTGACTGTTACCGCTGTGCCGGATGACGGCTATGTGTTCGTCAAGTGGAGCGATGGCGTGACCAAGCGCACCCGCACCGATACCAATTTTGACCAGAACGTGGATGTGACTGCTGTGTTTGCGGCAGCCTCTATCCAGATCAGCAGCAGCGGCAAGGCTGTGCTGGGAGATTCCTACACCTTTAAAGCTACCCTCAAGGGCAAGTATCTGGACGCTTCCAGCATCCGCTGGTATGTCAATGGCAGCGAGGTGACACAAGCTGCCGGTAAGACCACCGTAAAGGGCGAGGTGGACCCCTCTATGCTGGGCGGCACCTTCCGGGTGTACGCCACCGCCAGCTATAACGACTGCACCGTGACCAGCAACAAGCTGGAACTTACAGTCAGCGGTGCACCGTCCAGCTCGTCCAGCAGCACCAGCAGTTCTGGTGCATCCTCTAAGGAGGATAAGCCTGCTTCTTCCAAGGAAGAAACATCTTCCTCTAAGGAGGACAAACCGGCCTCTTCCAAGGAGGATAAGCCCACTTCTTCCTCCTCGAACGGTACTTCTGAAAGCACTGGCAGTTCCTCCAAGGTGGAGAAGCCTGCTTCCTCTGCGCCTTCTTCTAAGGTGGAAAAGCCCGGTTCTTCTTCGCAGAGCAGCTCTTCTTCCAAGGAGGAAAAACCTGCCTCCTCTAAGCAGGAACATTCAGCTTCCTCCAAGGAGGAAAAACCGGCTTCTTCTAAAGAGGAAAAGCCCGCGTCTTCCAAGACTGAGACCAGCGCCAGCAAGGAAGCTGCCAACTAAGAGCACACTCCGCACCCGCGCCGCATAGGCTGGCGTGAGAGGAAGGTGAAGCCCTTATGTACTGGGAAGCGATGCGCACACCCTCCCTGCCCGGGGAGAATGACGTGACCAACGGCAGCGTGGATTACTACGATACCGACTGGGAAAACGTGGATAACAGCGCACTGGAGGAAGAAATGCAGAAATGCAGTCTGACGCCCTGCGAGGGTAAAACAATGTGTCCGGACAACACCCCGGCACAAACAGACCTGTCTGCGTATGAAATCGTTTCTGAATAAAGAGAAGCCAGCTCTGCCGGGGGTGGGGCTGGCTTCTCCCTGTTGATACACCAAAGTGGGAAATGCTGAAAAGAAAGTGAGATACTATGGCAAAATATTATTGCATCCTGTTCGATGCGGACAATACGCTGCTCAACTTTGACGCAGCCGAAAACAAGGCGCTGGCCGAAACACTGGTGAACTACGGTATCGAGCCGGACGCCGAGACCGTGCAGACCTACCGCACCATCAACGAGGAACTGTGGCGGCAGCTGGAAAAAGGCCAGATTCGCCGCGAGAAGCTGTTCGGCGAGCGGTTCAGCCGCTTTTTAAAGGCCATCAATGCCGCCGGTGACGGCGTGGAGATGAACCGATACTATCTGGAGCAGCTGTCCACCCACCCGGACCTGATGAGCCCGGAGGTGCTGGACGTGCTGCGGGAGCTTTCCGAGGTGGCAACGCTGGCCATCGTCAGCAACGGTGCCCAGAAGGTGCAGACCCGCCGTCTGGCAGAAAGCGGTGTGATGAACTTTATGGAGGACGTGTTCATCTCTGAGAAAATGGGCTGCGAAAAGCCCAATGCCCGCATCTTTGATGCAGCCTTGCGCGCGCTGGGCGTGGAGAACCGGGAGCACGTCCTGATGGTGGGCGACAGCCTGCCCAGTGATATTCAGGGCGGCAGCAACGCCGGGCTGGATACCTGCTGGTACAACCCCAACCACGCCGAAAACCCCGGTAAGGTGATCCCCACCTACGAGATTGCCAGTCTGGAAGAGTTGTATCCGCTGGTGATGGAGCAGGAGGAGCTGGCCAACGTTGGCCTGAAGAACCGCCGCCACCAGTGCTGAAACTAGAAAAAGAACGGATAACGGATTAAAACTATGCTGATACATTTGGAAAAACTGGGTAAGACCTTTGGCGAAAAGGTGGTGCTGCACGATGTGACCGCCAGTGTCGAGCGGGAGGACCGCATCGGCATCGTGGGACAAAACGGCGCAGGCAAGACCACCCTGCTCAAGATCCTTACCGGCGAATATCAGGACTACGAGGGCGAGTTCAGCGTGACCCACGGGGTAACACTAGGTTATCTGGAACAGAACGCAAAGCTGGACGCCACACTGGATATCTACGGCGAGATGCGCGCCACCTTTGCCCCGGTACTGGATGCCATGGCGCAGATGCAAATTCTGGAGCGCCGCATGGCTGCCCAGCCGGAGAATGCCGACCTGCTGGCTCAGCACGATGCGCTGCAAAACATCGTGGATGCCGCCGATGGCTACAATATGGATGTGAACATCAAAAAGGTGCTGTCCGGCATGGGCTTTGCGCAGGATACATGGCAAAAGAACATTGCAGTGCTCTCCGGCGGCGAGTTGACGCGGCTGCGTCTGGCAAAGCTGCTGCTGGAAAAGCCCGATGTCCTCATTCTGGACGAGCCCACCAACCACTTGGACTTTGCCACCATGGAATGGCTGGAAAACTACCTCAAGGGCTATTCCGGCGCGGTGCTGGTGGTCAGCCACGACCGCTATTTCCTTGACAATGTCTGCACAAAGATCTGGGAGGTATCCTTTCAGACCATGACCACCTACAAGGGCAACTTCTCGGCTTATCTGCCCCAGAAGGAAGCCGCCGATGCCCTGCGCCAGAAGCAGCACGATGCCGACGTAGCACTGGCTGAAAAGCTGCAGGACTATGTGGACCGCAACCTTGTGCGCGCCTCCACTACCAAAATGGCGCAGAGCCGTCGCAAGCAGCTGGAAAAGCTGGAGATTACCGAAGCACCCAAGGACGAGACCAACCAGCTGAAATTCCGCTTTGAATACGACGTAGAGCCGTGGAACGAACTGGTGATGCTGAAAAACCTCAGCATCAAGATCGGGGAGCGCACCCTGCTGGAACCCTTTACCTATACGGTCTGCCGCGGGCAGCGGCTTATCATTGCCGGTCCCAACGGTGCGGGCAAATCCACCCTGATGCAGGTGCTGGATGGCAAGCGCCGCCCCTCCGGCGGCATGGTGCGGCTGGGCACCGGGGCGCGTCCCAGCATCTTTGCCCAGCAGCAGAACCGTCTGGGGCAGGGCAGAGTCATTGACGTCATCTGGAACAAGTACCCCCGCATGACCGAGCTGGAAGTGCGCAGCCACCTTGCAAAGCTGGGTTTTCGGGGCGATACGGTGTTCAAATCCTGCGAGGCTCTGTCCGGCGGCGAGCTGGCGCGTCTGCGCTTTGCAGAGATCGTGCTGGAACGCCCGAATCTGCTGTTTCTGGACGAGCCTACCAACCACTTGGACATCTATACCCGCGAAAACCTGACCGAAGCGCTGATGGCCTATACCGGCACCCTGCTGCTGGTCACCCACGACCGTCACCTGATGAACAGTCTGGCCTGTCCCATCCTCTATCTTGAGGACGGCAAGGCGGTGCTTTACCCCAGCTACGATGCCCTGATGGGACGCGCCGCCCCGGTGCAGGCTGCCCAGAAGGCTGCCGAGCCCGCCAAGACCGGCTACGGCAAGGAGCAGCGCCGCCGTCGCGCCGAGCTGCGCGCCAAGATCAAGGCATGCGAGGACGAGATGGAAGCCTGCGGTGCACGCGAGGTGGAGCTGGACAACGAGATCAACTCCCCGGAGGTGTACAACGACCCCGACCTGCTGCGCCAGAAAAGCGATGAGCTGAGCGACCTGCGCTTCCATCAGGAGGAACTTTTTGCCGCATGGGAAGCCGCCATGGAAGAGCAGGAAGCCTACGAGCAGACGCAGCAGCCCGAAGAATAAAGGAGCGTATCCTCTATGCCTAAAAATCACCGCAACTATCAAAAAACACGGCACATCGCCCTGTCTGGTCTGCTGTTTGCACTGGCCATGGCGCTTTCCTTCATCGAGGGAACGCTGGTCATCCCGGGGCTTTTGCCGGGCATGAAGCTGGGGCTTGCCAACATCGTGGTCATGTACGCCTTGTTCTTCATGGGTCCCCGGCAGGCACTGGTGCTGGATGTGCTCAAGGCACTGTTCGTCTTTCTGGTCTCCGGCTTCACGGCGGGCTTCCTCTCGCTGTGCGGCGGCCTTTTGTCCCTTGCGGTGATGTGGGTGCTGTATTATCTTTTGCCGGTGCGGCCCACATGGTTCATCCTGTCGGTCTGCGGCGCTCTGGCGCATAACGTGGGGCAGCTGCTGGGCGCGGGGGTCATCATCTCCTCGTCTTTGTCGCTGTACTACGCGCCTGTCATGCTGGTGCTGGGGCTTGTCATGGGTGCGCTCACCTCGGTCACGTTGCGTGCGCTGCTGCCCGCGCTGGGCAAAATGGGCTTCAATACCCACGAAAACCGCCCCGAATGACCGACCATTCCGGCTGGGCAGTTGCATTTTGGCCGGAAATCTGTATAATAAGGAAACAACTGTATTTTTATCAAAAAAGACCCCAAAAGATAGCACTGCCGCAGCATGGGAACTTGAGCGGCAGTCGGGAGGTGTTTGTATATGTCTGAAAAAGTTACCATCAAGGTCGAGCGGAAGGAACTCCATCTGCCCACCATCGCACTGCGCGGGCTGGTGGTGTTCCCCAACAACCTTGTTCATTTTGAAGTCGGGCGGGAAAAGAGCATTGCCGCCGTGGAGTGGGCCATGGCCAATAACTCCAACGTATTTCTGGTAGCCCAGAAGGAGATGGAGACCAGCGAGCCCACCCAGCAGGACCTGTACACCTACGGCGTAGTGGCCGAGGTCAAGCAGGTGCTGCGTGTGTCGGACGAGCTGGTCAAGGTGCTGGTGGAGGGCAAGTACCGCGCCAAGCTGACCGAGCTGGATACCACCGGCGATTTTCTGCTGTCTGCCGTGCGCTCCGCTCCGGTGCGTGCCGCAAAGCCCGAAGAAGCTGTGGAGACCGAAGCACTGCTCCGCGCCCTCAAGACCGGCTTTGACGAGTATCTGGGCATGAACCCGCGCCTTGCAAAGGACGTGGTGTTCACCATCGTTTCCAGCGATGACCCCATGTTCCTCACCGAGTATATGCCGGCAAACCTCTTGTTCCGCTACGAGGACAAGCAGGCTGTGATGAACGAGAACACCCTCAACGGCCGTTTGCAGCGCCTTGTGGAGATGCTGCGCCGTGAATGTCAGGTGATGAAGATCGAAAAGGAGATCGCGGAAAAGGTCAACGAGTCCATGGACAAGAACCAGCGCGATTACTACCTGCACGAGCAATTGCACATCATCAACGACGAGCTGGGCGAGGGAGACGATACCCACGCCGAGGCCGATGATTACCGCCGCAAGATCCGGGAGCTTCACCTTGCCGAGGACAGCGAGAAAAAGCTGCTCAAGGAGGTAGACCGCCTGTCCCGGATGCAGAGCAGCAATCAGGAAGCCACGGTCATCCGCACCTATCTGGATACCTGTCTGGATCTGCCGTGGAACACCATGACCGTGGATGATCTGGATATCCACCGCGCCCAGCAGATCCTGGACCGGGATCACTACGGCCTGAAAAAGGTCAAGGATCGCATTCTGGAAACGCTGGCCGTGCGCAAGCTTGCACCGGACGTGAAGGCACAGATCATCTGCTTGGTCGGCCCTCCGGGCGTTGGCAAGACCAGTATTGCGCGTTCCATCGCCGAAAGCCTTGGCCGCAAGTACGTGCGCATCAGCCTTGGCGGCGTGCGGGACGAAGCCGAGATCCGCGGCCACCGCCGCACCTACATCGGTGCCATGCCCGGCAAGATCATCAGCGCCATGATCACCGCCAAGTCCTCCAACCCCCTGATGCTGCTGGACGAGATCGACAAGCTGGCAGGGGACTTCCGGGGCGACCCGGCGGCAGCTCTGCTGGAGGCGCTGGACCCGGAGCAGAACAGCACCTTCAACGATCATTTTATTGATATTCCGTTTGATCTGAGCCATGTGCTCTTTATTACCACCGCGAACGACTTGGGCAGCATCCCCGGCCCGCTGCGCGACCGCATGGACGTCATCGAGCTGCCCAGCTACACCCGCGTGGAAAAGTATAACATTGCCCGCAAGCACTTGCTGCCCAAGCAGCTCAAGGCCTGCGGCCTGACCGGCAAGGTCACCATGAACCAGAGCGCACTCTACGGCATCATCGACGGCTACACCCGCGAGGCCGGTGTGCGTAATCTGGAGCGTACCATCACCAGCGTGCTGCGCAAGTGCGCCCGCAAGATCGCTTCCGGCGAGGTGGAAAGCGTAGCTGTTACCGCTACCATGCTGGAGGAGCTGCTGGGTCCCCGCATCGTCAAGCCGGACTTCCTCAACCGCACCAATGCCGTGGGCATCGCCAACGGTCTGGCATGGACCAGCGTAGGCGGCGAGACTCTGCCCATTGAGGTGCAGGTCATGGACAATGGCACCGGCAAGATCACCGTTACCGGCTCGCTGGGCGATGTGATGAAGGAGAGCGCACAGCTGGCAGTCACTTGGGTGCGCGTCCACGCCGAGGAATATGGCATCGACCCCGAGCGGCTGAAAAAGTGCGATCTGCACATCCACGCCCCCGAGGGTGCTGTGCCCAAGGACGGCCCTAGTGCGGGCGTCACCCTGACCACGGCGCTGGTGTCCTGCCTGTCCGGCGTACCGGTGCGCGGCGATGTGGCCATGACCGGCGAGATCACCCTGCACGGCAATGTGCTGCCCATCGGCGGCCTGCGGGAAAAGAGCATGGCTGCCTACCGCGAGGGCATGAAAACCGTGCTCATCCCCAAGGACAACGAACCTGATCTTTACGACGTGGACGAGGAGGTCAAGAAGAACCTGACCTTCCTGCCTATGCAAAACCTCTCGCAGGTGCTGGCCGCTGCTCTGCTCAAGCCGAAGGCGGAAAAGAGCACCGCAGGGCGTCCCAGAACCAAAAAGTCCAAGGCAGGGGAAAACCGCATTCCCGCCGCGCCTGAGAAGAACCAGCCGGGCGCTGTCTGCTGAAAAACTAGAAAGGAACACGCCATGATCTTCAATAAAGCTGATTTTATTGCCAGCTATGGCATTTCCAGCCAGCTGCCCGAAAGCGACCGCCCGGAGCTGAGCTTTTCGGGGCGCTCCAACGTGGGCAAATCCAGCCTGATCAACAAGCTGTGCAGCCGCAAAAATCTGGCGCGCGTGTCCAGTACGCCGGGCAAAACGGCTACCATCAACTTCTATTCGGTGGACGACTGCTACTTTGTGGACCTGCCGGGCTACGGCTACGCCAAGGTGAGCAACGCCGACCGCGAGCGCTGGGACGACCTCATCAACAGCTACTTCGAGGCACCTCGCCACCACACCTTGCTGGTGCAGCTGCTGGACTGCCGCCACGCACCCAGCGCAGACGATTTGCAGATGCTGCGCTACCTGCACTACCACCGCATCCCCTATGTGGTGGCGCTGACCAAGGCGGACAAACTGAAAAAAAGCCAGCTTGCCAAAACGCAGGAGGACTTTGAAAACATCTGCCGCCCCTACGGCTGCCAGAAGGTGGTGCTGACCAGCGGCGAAAACGGCTACGGCATCCCGGAGCTGCAAGCAGTGCTCAACGCCGCAGTGGCTGCGGAAAACGAGGAAGCGGAGTAACGCCATGGCTTACAACGAATTTGCCTATTTTTACGATGAATTCAACGGCGAAGCGGACTACGACGCCCTGTACAGCCAGATCCATGCAAAGCTGGAAGCCCACGGCATCCACGATGGCATTGTAGCCGACCTTGGCTGCGGCACCGGGGAACTGACCCTGATGCTGACGCAGGCAGGCTACGATATGATCGGCATTGACCAGTCGGAGGAGATGCTCTGTGTGGTGCGGGATAAGGCCGAACAGCTGGGGCTTTCCGGCCGCTTGCTGCTGCTCCGGCAGGATCTGCTCAAGCTGGATCTCTACGGTACCATCCGGGCGGCGGTATCTACCTTTGATACCTTCAACCACATCCCGGATCTGGATACTGCCATTGCCAATGCGGGCTTTTTCATGGAAAAGGGCGGCGTGTTCCTGTTTGATATGAACACCCCCTATAAGCACCGGAAGGTTCTGGGCGATAACGCGTTCACCTTTGAGGAAGAGGATGCCTCCTGTGTGTGGCGCAACCACTATAACGCTGCCGACCGCAAGGTGGAAATCACGGTGGATATTGATTATCACGAGACCGGCGAGCATTTCCACGAGGAATTCTGCGAGTATACCTACGATCTGGACACCATCCGTACATCGCTGGAAAAGCACGGTTTTGTGCTGGAAAGTGTCTGCGATGGCGAAACTTTTGGCTCGCTGACTGAGGAAAGCCAGCGCTACTTCTTCTGCGCAACAAAACAGTATACACAACTGGAGGAATAACCTATGGCAAACCTGATCCGCGGCCTGTCCGAGAATGGCGGTGTCGTGTTCTGCGGTGTGGATTCCACCGAGATCGTCCGTAAAGCAGAAAAGCTTCACACCACAAGCGCCACTTGCAGCGCGGCACTGGGCCGTCTGCTCACCGGTGCTACCCTGATGGGCTCCATGCTCAAGGATGACCGCGACCGTATCACCCTGCGTGTGGCAGGTGGCGGCCCTGCGGGCGTGCTCATCGCCTGCACCGACGGTACCGGCAACGTGAAGGGCTGCATCGACAACCCGCTGGTGGAGCTGCCCGCGAAAGCCAACGGCCACTTGGACGTGGGCACCGCCGTGGGCAAGGACGGCGTGCTGACCGTTATCCGGGACAACCGCCTGCAAAAGGAGCCCACGGTGGGGCAGGTGCCGCTGGTATCCGGTGAAATCGCCGAGGATCTGACCAGCTACTATGCCTACAGCGAGCAGGTGCCTACCGTGATGGCGCTGGGCGTGCTGGTGGACAAAGACTTGTCCATCCTCTGCGCCGGTGGTTTTATGGTGCAGCTTCTGCCCGGTGCTACCGATGCTGAGATCGACCAGCTGGAAAAGAACATCAACGCCATGCCCTCTGTCACCGAGCTGCTCCATGCAGGTAAGACCCCTGAGGATATGATGCAGCTGGCGCTGGCGGGCTTTACCCCCAACGTGCTGGACGAGCGCACGGTGCAGTACCAGTGCGATTGCAGCGCCGAGCGCACCAAGGAGATGCTGCTCAGCCTTGG
>CAKSZF010000026.1 GCA_934525405.1 uncultured Faecalibacterium sp. | reverse complement strand
CTGCGCAATCAGGTGGCTCCCTACGAGAACGAAAAGGGTGCCGCCGACCGCATGGTGGATCGCTGGATCGCCCGTCTTGGCCGCGCTTTGCTGGCCGGGAAAGGCTTTACTTCCCGGGAAATGAAGCACACCTTCCCGCTGATTGCAAAGGACTTTGCCGCTATCCCGGTCACCCGGGTGCCCAAGGTTAAGGTGGGCGTTGTGGGCGAAATCTACGTCAAATACAGCCCGCTGGGCAACAACGACCTGCAGAAGTTCTTGGAAAGTCAGGACTGCGAGGTGAATTTCCCCGGTCTGATGGGCTTTGTGCAGTACTGCGCCTTCAACATGGGCGAGGATCATGTGCTGTACGGCGGCAAGCTGGCTGTGAAGGTCGGCACTGACCAGTTCCTCAACTGGCTGGACAGCGTTGAGCGTGTCATGCTCAAGGCAGAGATGGACGCCGGGTTCTATGCGCCGGGCCCCTTCAAGGAACTGGTGGAAAAGCCCAAGGGCGTTATCTCGCTGGGCGCAAAAATGGGTGAGGGCTGGCTGCTGACCGCCGAGATGATCGAGCTGGTGCAGGGCGGTTACGGCAACATCGTGTGTGCACAGCCCTTTGGCTGCCTGCCCAACCATATCGTGGGCAAGGGCATGGTGAACAAGATCCGTGCGCTGTACCCCAGCGCCAACATCACCCCCATCGACTACGACCCCAGTGCTACCCGGGTCAATCAGGAAAACCGCATCAAGCTGATGCTGGCGGTGGCAAAGGAGCGCCTGAACACCCCCGCAGAAGCCCAGCCGCTTACGGCAGAGCAGCTCGCAGGCGGCGCCCCTCAGGTCGGCGCTACCGTGTAACAAAGGCAAATACGATAAAAACAGGGGAGCCGCTGCACGGCATTTTTACGCAGCAGCTCCCTTTTTGCAGGAAAGGAACCGCTATGGAAAAGCCCGCAGCTGCCTGTTATCATCTGCCCGGCCTGTTCGAGTTTTACGAGCTGTACCGCCGCTTTTTGCCGCTGTACCGGGAGCACCGGGAATATTTTTACGATTGGTGCACCATCGGCTCTATCTATGGCGCACCGGCGGGCTGTATCTGGGGCGGGGGACGCATCTCCTGCGGCGGGGCAGCTGCGCGCGAGGTGCTGGCGCTGCTGCGGGAATACGGCATCTCCGGGCGGCTGACCTTCAGTAACTCCCTGCTGCGGGCTGAGCACCTTGCCGACCCGCAGTGCAATGCCCTGTGTGAGCAGTTTGCCAAGGCGGGCGGTGCGCCAAACGGCGTCATCGTCCATTCTGATTTGCTGGCAGACTATCTGCAGCAGCGCTGGCCGGAGCTGTATCTGGTGTCCTCCACCACCAAAGTGCTCACCGAGTTTGCGGAGCTGCGGCAGGAACTGGAAAAACCGCAGTTCCGGTATGTGGTGCCGGATTTCCGGCTGAACCCGGCATCGGAGCAGCTGCGCACCCTGCCGCCGGAGCAAAAGGCGAAGGTGGAGTTTTTGTGCAACGAGTGCTGCTGGTTTGGCTGCACCGAGCGCAAGCGCTGCTACGAGACGGTCAGCCGTCAGAATCTGGGCGAGGACTGCCCGGACCACCGCTGCACCGCCCCGGATGCCGCCGGGGGCTACCGCTTTTCCAAGGCGATGCGCAGTCCCGGATTTATTGGGGTGGAGGACATCCGGCAGCGGTATTTGCCCGCAGGTTTTTCCCAGTTCAAGATAGAGGGCAGGGGGCTTGGCAGTGCACTGGTGCTGGAATTTCTGCTTTACTACATGATAAAGCCGGAATACCAGCTGCAAGTGCGGGAGGAAATCTATCTGGACAATATGCTGGACCTTTTTTAAGGAAATTGCACCGGGCAGACCATTTTCTGTCCGGTGCTGTTTTTTTGCCTTCAGGATTTGCACATGAAAACTTTCTTTTCCCGGCAAAGCGTGTTACAATAAACAAGAAATAATTTTTGGGAGCTGCTTACGAAAACGGCTTCCTTGTAGGAGCAGCGCATGGAAACAACGCAAAAACAGATCGTACTGGGCATTCTGGCCCATGTGGACTCCGGCAAGACCACCCTCTCCGAGGCCATGCTCTACCGCGCAGGTGCTATCCGCAAGCTGGGGCGGGTAGACCACGGAGATGCCTTTCTGGACACCGACAACTTGGAAAAAGCGCGCGGCATCACCATCTTTTCCAAGCAGGCGCTGCTTACGGCGGGCAATACCGCCATCACCCTGCTGGACACCCCCGGCCATGTGGATTTTTCCACCGAGACCGAGCGCACCTTGCAGGTGCTGGATTACGCCGTGCTGGTGGTCAGCGGAACGGACGGCGTGCAAAGCCATACCGAAACGCTGTGGCGGTTGCTGCGGCGCTACCATGTGCCCGCCTTTGTGTTCGTGAACAAGATGGACCTGCCCGGCATGACCCGGGAACAGTTACTCAGCCAGCTGAATCACCGCCTTGGCGAGGGTTTTGTGGATTTTGGCGCAGAGCCTGCCGCCCGCAACGAAGCACTGGCGCTGTGCGATGAGCAGCTGATGGAGAAAATACTGGACGCAGGCACCCTGACCGATGCAGACATTATCCCCGCAGTTGCCCGGCGGCACGTTTTTCCGTGCTGGTTTGGGGCGGCGCTGCGGCTGGACGGAGTGGATGCACTTCTGGAGGGGCTTGACCGCTACACCCGCCCCGCCCCGGCGCTGCACGCCTTTGGTGCAAGGGTGTTCAAGGTATCACAGGACGAGCAGGGGGCACGCCTGACGTGGCTGCGTGTCACCGGCGGGGAGCTGAAGGTAAAGGCTCTGCTCTCCGGCGAAGCGGACGGCGAGCCGTGGGCAGAAAAAGCGAACCAGCTGCGGCTGTACTCCGGCGCAAAGTATACCCTGACCGAGGCCATCGGCCCGGGACAGGTGTGCGCCGTGACCGGCCTGACCCATGCAAAGCCCGGCACCGGGCTTGGGGCAGAGCGGGACAGCGATGTGCCGGTGCTGGAACCGGTGCTCAGCTATCAGGTGCTGCTGCCGGAGGGCGCAGACGTACACGCTGCACTGGCAAAGCTGCACCGGCTGGAAGAGGAAGAACCCCAGCTCCATGTGGTGTGGAACGAAACGCTGGGCGAGATCCATGTGCAGCTGATGGGTGAGGTGCAGCTGGAAGTGCTGCGCAGCCTGCTGGCGGAGCGGTTCGGGCTGGAAGTATCCTTTGGCCCGGGCGGCATTTTGTATAAGGAGACCATCACCGAGCCCATGGAGGGCGTAGGCCACTACGAGCCGCTGCGCCACTATGCCGAGGTGCATCTGCTGCTGGAACCGCTGCCCCGGGGCAGCGGGATGCAGTTTGCCGCCGACTGCCGGGAAGAGGTTCTGGACAAAAACTGGCAGCGGCTGGTGCTGACCCATCTGGAAGAAAAGCAGCACCTTGGCGTTTTGACTGGCGCACCGCTGACGGATGTGAAAATCACCCTGCTTACAGGCAAAGCGCACCTCAAGCACACTGAGGGCGGCGATTTCCGGCAAGCTACCTACCGCGCTGTGCGGCAGGGGCTGATGCTGGCCAAAAGCCAGCTGTTAGAGCCGTGGTACGCCTTTCGGCTGGAAGTGCCGGTGGAGAACATCGGCCGCGCCATGAGCGATATCCAGCGCATGGAGGGCAGTTTTGATCCGCCGGAAAGCGGCACCGACACGGCCACCCTGACCGGCTTTGCGCCGGTAGCCACCATGCGCAGCTACCCCATGGAGGTGGTCAGCTACACCCGGGGCAGGGGACATCTGAGCCTGACGCTGGACGGCTACCGCCCCTGTCACAATGCACAGGAGGTCATTGCAGAGAGAGGCTACCAGCCGGAGCATGATCTGGAAAACCCCGCGGATTCTGTGTTCTGCGCCCATGGTGCTGGCTTTGTGGTGCCGTGGAGCGAGGTGCGCAGCCACATGCACGTGGAAAGCGGCTGGGGCAAGGCAAAGCCCGCCCGCCCGGAGGTACAGGCTGCGCCTCAGCGCCGCGCCATGGCCTACCGCGCCACGCTGGAGGAGGACGCCGAACTGCTCAAAATTTTTGAACGCACCTACGGCCCCATCAAGCGGGACCCGCTGGCGGCGTTCCGTCCGGTGCAAAAGACCGAACGCCCGGATTTTTCCGCCGAACAGTGGGAAATTGCCCCGGAGTATCTGCTGGTGGACGGCTACAACATCATCTTTGCGTGGGACGAGCTGAACGCGCTGGCAAAGGAAAGCTTGGACGCTGCCCGCCATCGGCTGATGGACATCCTGTGCAACTATCAGGGCTACCAGAAATGCGTGCTCATCTTGGTATTTGATGCTTACCGCGTGCCCGGCAGCCCCGGCGCCATCGAGCAGTACCACAACATCCATGTGGTCTACACTAAGGAGGCCGAGACCGCCGATATGTTCATCGAGCGGGTCACCCATGAAATCGGCAAGAGCCGCCGCGTCCGCGTGGCGACCTCGGACGGCATGGAGCAGGTCATCATCCTTGGACACGGCGCACTGCGCGTTTCCGCCCGGATGTTCCACGAAGAAGTGCAGAACGTGGAAAAACAAATCCGCGCCCTTGTGCAGGGGCAGGCGTAATGCTATCCCGAAAAAATCCTCTCTTGTGAAAAAAGTCGGTTTGGAAAATCCGCAGATTTTCCAAACCGACAATCTTAAAATTTTTATTCCGCTAAAAATGCCCACAGCAACGCGGAGGGCATTTGAAATCGTTCTCTGGAGGTGCGCCCATGGCTGTGGAAATTACCGAAGAATTTGTCTGGCAAAGCATCCCGCGCCGTGCCCGGGACAGCCATAAGGGCACCTTTGGCAGTGTGCTGGCGGTGGCGGGCAGTGCCTTTTACCGGGGCGCGGCCCTGCTGGCAGCCGAGGGTGCACTGCGCACCGGGGCGGGCATCGTCACCCTTGCAAGCGTAGAGCCGGTGGTCAGCGCCGCCGTCATCCGCCTGCCGGAGTGCTGCCTGTGCCCCTGTAAAGAGGGCGCACAGGGCGGTATTGCACCGGAGAATGTGCCGCTGCTCCGACGGCAGAAGGCCACCGTGCTGCTGCTGGGCCCCGGCCTTGGCGGCACAGCGCAAAGCGCCGCCCGCGCCGCCGAGACCCGCACGCTGGTGCAGCAGCTGCTGCCCGGCTTTGCGGGCGCTGCGGTGCTGGACGCAGACGGTCTGAACGCCGCCGCCCAGCTGCTGGCCGAGGGCAAGCCCTTTCCGCACCCGGCGGGAGAACTGGTAGTTACCCCGCACCCCGGCGAGATGGCGCGCCTGACCGGCCTTTCGGCAGCAGAGCTTGCCGCCGACCGGGAGGGTATCGCCCTGCGCTATGCCAAGGCGTGGAACGCCGTGGTGGTGCTGAAGGGTGCACGCACCGTGGTGGCAAGCCCGGATGGGCGTGCGTGCGTGAACCCCACCGGAAACCCGGGGCTTGCCCGGGGCGGCAGCGGGGATGTGTTGGCGGGCATGCTGGCGGCGCTGCTGGCATGCGGTCTGCCCGCTTACGAAGCCGCCGCCTGCGCGGTATACCTGCACGGTGCCGCCGCCGACCGCGCCGCCGCAAAGCGCGGTGAGTACGGAATGCTGCCTCATGATATCCTGCCGGAGCTGGGCGCACTGTTTGCGGAAAATCAGAGATAAACGAGAAGAGGCAGCTGCACAAAATGCCGTGCAGCTGCCTCATTTTAATTGCTATAATATGTGGTTCGGAAACGTTTTAGATTACCGGAACTGGTTCAGATATTCCTCCACCGAGCGGGTCATCTCCTTGGAGAAATCGGAGTTATATTTGCGGTTGCAAAAGGCGGTGCACCACTGCTCAAAGGGCGCGTTGCCGGCCTTGTAGCCGAAGGTGTCCCGCAGCTCCGCGCCGTCCATGGTGCGGTAGCCGTTTTCGTGCACGATGTGCTCCATGGCGCAGCGCTGGGGCTTTGTCCGCTCTTTCTGCTGCTGGGTGGGCCAGCCGAACACCAGCATCACTGCCGGGAACACATAGTCCGGCAGATGCAGCAGACTGCGCTGGGTGTCGCAGTTTTCCATGATATCCCCGATGTAGCACGAGCCAATGCCAAAGCTCTCGGCGGCAACTACGGCGTTCTGGGCGGCAATGGCGGCGTCCGTGACTGCCAGCATCAAATCGCCCACACCCGGGGTGCGGGGCGTGCAGCCGACCTCTAAATAGGCGTCGTACCACTTTTTGCAGTCGGCGCAGAACACTAGCACCAGCGGCGCTTTGGCAATAAAGGGCTGGTGGTCGCAGCTTTCAGCCAGCGATTCCTTCAGCGCCGGGTCGGTGATATCTAAAATGGTATACAGCTGCTGACAGCCCGCAGAGGGCGCCTGTGCGGCAGCTTCTAAAATGGCCTGCTTCATCTCGGCAGGGATGGGCTTTTCTTCATACACCCGCACCGACTTGCGGTCGAACAGGCTTTGCAGGATAGGGTTGCGCTCGGTCATGGGAATACCTCCGGTGTTGTGTTTATTCGTAGTCGATGGGCAGGGTGGGCAGGCCGTTCAGTTCCAGCCCGGCGGTGTGCCCGGCAATGTACTGGTAGTAGCCTTGTGCCGCAATCATCGCGCCGTTGTCGCCGCAGAACTTCAGCTCCGGCAGGTAGACCTTGGCGCCCAGCTTCTGGGCACCGTCATTCACCAGCTGGCGCAGACGGCCGTTGGCGGCTACGCCACCGGCAAGGCACACCTGCTTTGCACCGGTATCGGCAGCAGCCAGCAGCAGCTTTTCAGCCAGAATGCCCGCAATGCGCTCCTGAAAGCTGGCAGCAAGGTCGGGTACGTTCACTTCCTCGCCCTTCATCTGTGCCTTGTTTACCTCGTTGAGCACGGCGGTCTTTAAGCCGGAAAAGCTCACGTTGTACTTGCCCTCCACATGGGGCACCGGCAGGCGGTAGGCCTTGGGGTCGCCGGTCTTTGCGGCGGCGGCTACGCTGGGGCCGCCGGGGTAGGGCAGACCCAGTGTGCGGGCCACCTTGTCAAAGGCTTCGCCCGCAGCATCGTCTACGGTGTGCCCCAGAATGTGGTAGTGGGTGTAGTCCTGCACCTCCACGATGTGGCTGTGCCCGCCGGAGGCCACCAGACACAAAAAGGGCGGCTTGAGCTCCGGGTGGGTCAGGTAGAGCGCAGCGATGTGTCCCCGCAGATGGTGCACCGGCACCAGCGGCTTACCTGCCGAGTAGGCTAGACCCTTGGCAAAATTCACGCCCACCAGCACCGCACCGATGAGCCCCGGCGCAAAGGTGACAGCCACGGCGTCCACATCGTCTATGGTCTTACCGGCGTCCAGCAGAGCCTTTTTGACCGTAGCGCTGATAAACTCGCAGTGGCGGCGGCTGGCGATCTCCGGTACAACGCCGCCGTACAGCGCCTGCTCCTTGACGCTGGTGGAGATGACGTTGCTCAGCAGATGCCGTCCGTCCTCCACCAGTGCAGCGGCAGTTTCGTCACAGGTAGACTCGATTCCGAGAATGATCATTTTAGTGTGCCTCCAGCCAGTTTTTGCCTGCGTGCACATCGGTGCTCAGGGGCACCGCGTACTGCACGCAGCCTTCCATTTCCTCCCGCAGAATGCGGGCAGCCTGCTCGGCCTCCGCCTCCGGGGCCTCCACGATCAGTTCATCGTGGACGGTCAGAATCAGGCGGCTGGCCATTTTTTCGTCCCGCAGGCGCTTCCACACCCGCACCATGGCCAGCTTGATCACGTCCGCAGCGGTGCCCTGAATGGGGGTGTTGCGGGCCATACGCTCGCCGCTGGCGCGCACATTGAAGTTGGTGCTGGCCAGTTCCGGCAGGGTGCGGCGGCGGCCGAACAGGGTGGACACATAGCCGTTTGCCTTTGCGTCCGCGATGGTCTTGTCCATATAGCCGCTCACACTGGGGAAGGCCGCCAGATAGTTCTTGAGGAAGGCGTCTGCCTCCTTCACGGTCACGCCGATATCCTTGGAAAGGCTGTATGCGCCCTTGCCGTACATGATACCGAAGTTGATAGCCTTGGCAGAGGAGCGCAGCCGGGGCGTCACCTCGCTCTGCGGGATGCCGTAGATCTTGGCGGCAGTGCTGCGGTGGATGTCCTCGCCGTTCAAAAAGGCCTGCTGCATGTGCTCGTCCCCGGTGATGTGCGCCAAGATGCGCAGCTCGATCTGGCTGTAATCCGCGTCCACCAGCACACAGCCCGGCTTTGCAATAAAGTAGGCGCGCAGCTGGCTGCCCAGCTCGGTGCGGATGGGGATATTCTGCAGGTTGGGATTATCGGAGGAGAGCCGCCCGGTGCGGGCTTCGGTCTGATTGAAGGTGGAGTGGATGCGCCCGTCCTCGCCAATGACCTTGAGCAGACCCTCCACATAGGTGGAGTTCAGCTTCTGGTAGGCGCGGTACTGCAAAACGTCCTCCACCAGCGGGTACTCACGCAGGCTTTCCAGCGTTTCGGCATCGGTGGACCAGCCGCGCTGGGTCTTTTTGCCGTGGGGCAGACCCATGGTATCGAACAGCATTTCGCCCAGCTGCTTGGGGCTGTTGGGGTTGAAGGTAGCGCTGCCGGTCTCCATGTGGATGCGGGTCAGCACCTGTTCCAGTTCCTCCCGCAGCTTTACGCCGAACTGCTCGATGCCGTCCTTATCCACCAGCACGCCGGTGCGGGTCATGTCGGCCAGCACCTGTGCCAGCGGGAACTCGATCTCGTTGTACAGTGCATCCTCGCCGCAGGCGGTGATCTCGGCCTTCATCCGGGCAAACAGGTCGGCCAGCCGCCCGGCGTCCGGGTAATCGGTGCAGGTAAAGGCGGCAGCGGCCTTGTAGGCGGGGATCAGCTCGCTGATCTGATACTTGGAGGCGGAGGCATCCAGCAGATAGGCGGCCAGCTTGCCGTCCCAGACGATGCTGCTGCCCCAGCCGCCGGCAGCCATGGCCTTGGCGTACAGGGGCGCGGAGTTGAACACATCCAGCGTCACATCGGTATTGTCCAGCAGCCGCAGCAACTCGGCATCCTCCAGCGGGTAGACGGTGGCATCCTGCACGGCGTACCAGCTTTCCGGCTGCAATACCACGTTGCGGGTGCCCTGCTTGCCGGTAACGGCGGGGCGGGCGGCTACCAGATAGTGCCCGGCAGGGGTCAGGGGCAGGGGAGCGAGGTCAGCCTCCGGCAGCTCCACGGCCTGTTCCTCGGCGGCGGCTTCCGGCGCTACGCCGTCCAGCCCGAACCGGGGAATCAGGGAGTGAATCTCTAACTCCTGCAAAAGCCGCACGGCGGCGGGCTTGTTACCCTCGCCCACGGTGTAGGAACCCTCGGCGGTGTCAATGGGGGCATCGGTGCGGATGGTGCCCAGTGTGTGGCTCAGCTCAGCCATGGGCTTATCCTCCAACAAGTGCTCCCGCTGCTTGGGCTTGATGCGCTTGTCATCTATGTTTTCGTACACGCCATCCAGCGAACCGAAGGCCTGCACCAGCGAGAGGGCAGTTTTTTCGCCGATGCCCTTCACGCCGGGGATATTATCTGAGGTATCGCCCATCAGGCTCTTCACCTCGATGAGCTGCTTGGGCGCAAGACCGTATTTTTCCTGAATGGCGTCCTCGTCCATCACCACGGTCTTGCTGCGCCCCATCACGGTGGCAGCAAGCAGCACGGTGGTGCTTTCGCTCACCAGCTGCAGGCTGTCCCGGTCTCCGGTGGCAAGGAAGCAGTCGTCCTTCCGGGCGGCGCAGGCAGCAGCCAGCGTGCCCAGAATATCGTCCGCCTCCCAGCCCTCGGCGGTAACGGTGCGGTAGCCAAGGTCTGCCAGCAGCTGCTTGAGTACCGGCATCTGCTGCGCCAGCTCCTCGGGCATGGCGTGGCGGGTGGCCTTGTAGCCATCGTACATTTTATGCCGGAAGGTGGGGGCTTTCAGGTCAAAAGCCACGGCGACCTCGTCCGGCTGGCACTCCTTGAGCAGGGAGAGCAGAATGTTCAAAAAGCCATAGATGGCGTTGGTGTAACGTCCGTCCTTGGTGGTCAGCAGCTTGATGCCGTAAAAAGCGCGGTTGGCAATGCTGTTGCCGTCAATGACCAGTAAACGCATAATGCAGTTCCTCCGTTGCGTAATCTCACATCTTATAGTATAGCACAAAACTGTACCGCGCGGGAGCTTTTTGCGCAAAAAAGAGAAGCGGCTGCTTTTCGTGATGCCATCTCTCGTAAAAATACGATTGTCACGGCTCGTAAGCCGTGACAATCGTATAATTTATGCGGAGGGCATTTCAAATCGTCCCGCCGCAAAAAAAGCTGCCGCACACGCTGTGCAGCAGCCTTAGCGATGCCGGGCTTATTCCTCGATGCGGATGGCGCTTACCGGGCAGCTCTGGGCTGCGGTAACGGCCTGCGGCACCTCCTCCGGCGGGATGGGGCCGGGCTCTGCCACAGCCAGAACCCCCTCCATGCGGAACACGGCGGGGCACAGCCCGGCGCACTGGGTACAGCCGATGCACAGTTCAGGGTCTACGAATGCGTTCATGCAAACACCTCCTTGCGGAAAGCATTGCCCGTTTTGCCGCAAATTATGCCTATGCAAGCGGTTTGCGGTGTGGTACAATAAGACCGCCGGGAACCGGCAGGAGGAGATAAGATGAATATCCAGATCTTTGGCACGAGCAAGTGCTTTGATACCAAAAAGGCGCAGCGCTATTTCAAGGAGCGCGGCATAAAGTTCCAGATGATCGACCTGAAGGAAAAGGGCATGAGCCGGGGCGAGTTTGATAACGTGGCGCGCGCCTTGGGCGGCTGGGAAGCGCTGGTAAATCCGGCGGCAAAGGATAAGCAGACCCTTGCGCTGCTGGATGCGCTGGTGGACTGGCAGAAGGAGGACAAGCTGTTTGAAAACCAGCAGCTGTTCAAGACCCCCATCGTGCGCAACGGGCGCAAGGCCACCGTGGGCTACCAGCCCGAGATATGGAAGGACTGGGAATAAAAAGCCTGCTTTCACAAAAAAACCACCGGTACAGGTTTTGCACTCTGCGGCCGGATGTGGTATACTGTTGGGTAGACAAAAAACTTTGGGAGACTCAGACCAATGAAAAATACGATCACCCCGGAAGAACACGCCCGGATCAAGCGCCGCCGCTGGCGGCAGACCTTGGGTCTGCTGATCACGGTGCTGGTGCTCATCGGGTTTATCACGGTGCTGCGGGCCGGTGTGGGCCTTGTGGCAAACCTGTTTGACGATACCGCACAAAAGCAGGAATATGAGGACAAGCTGGAAGGCCTGGTACTGTTCGACCCCATGCCCTTTGATGGCATTGAGAACATCGACGACCTGACCCTGCGGGAAGCAGCCGTGTGGGGCTGTGTGTACAGTATTCAGGAGACGCAGGGCAGCTTTGATAACTACAACACCGACCCCGAGACCGAGCAGCTGCTGCTGCCCTCGGTGGAAGTGGATGCCTATCTGGCAAAGCTGCTGGGCCCCGGCTTCAAGCTGACCCACCGCAGCTTTGATATGGAGGATATGACCGTCGAGTTTGACGAGACCACCCAGTGCTACAAGATCCCCATCACCGGTACGGTGGGCTACTACCGCGCCACCGTGGTCAAGCTGTTCAAGCGCAGCGGCAAGCTGCACGTCACTGTGGGTTATATCCCCACCGCCAGCGCGGATGACAGCATCATCAATCCCTCCTCGGACACCCCCACCAAATATATGGACTACCTGTTCGAGCGCCAGAGCGGCAGCTGGTATCTGACCGGCCTGACCGAGAGCGAGACCAAGCCCGAAAGCGCCGCAAGCTCCGCTGCCGCGCAGTCGGAGCCCATGGCAGAAAGCGATGTGCAGGACGCCATTCTGGCCACTGCCGGAGATTCCGCTGCGGCAGATTCGGCTGCTGCCTCGGCTGTGCAGCCGGAGGCGCAGGCAGAAACGGGCGCTGACAGCGCCGTGGCAGAAGCCCCCGCCGCTGAGGATGCCGCCAGCACCGCAGCGTAAAATGTAAATGAAAACACCCGACTGTGAGTTTGATTTCACAGTCGGGTGTTTTTTGTACGTTTTATTTCAAATCAAACCGTACCACCACCAGCCGATACCACAGGTAGGGCACCATGTTCCAGATCATCCACAGCTCCATCAGAATATAGTTGGGCAGGTCTTTCAGGCGGAAGGGACGCTTGCCCAGCTTGCCCGCTTTGAGCAGGGCAAAGGCTTCGTGCATGCCTTTGTCCCAAGCCTCGCCAAAGCCCTGCTTGTGGAACTTGTAGCACTTGAGCAGATAGCCCAGCGCCAGCGGGATAAAGTTGAGTACCAGCATCAGCAGCGGCTCGTTTTTGAGCGGCAGCAGAATGCTGTTGCGGCCGCTCTGCTGGCTTTTAAAGGCGTTGTAGCGCACAGCGCCGGTGCTGGCACCGCAGATGTGGTAGCACTTGGCAGCGGGGCAGAGTACATTTTTGTAACCGGCATTGTTGGCGCGCCAGCTCAGGTCTACGTCCTCAAAGTAGGCAAAAAAGTGCTCGTCAAAGCCGCCGATCTCGTCCAGAATGCTTTTGCGGTACAGCGCTGCGCCGCCGCAGGCCGAGAAGATGCGCTTTTGTTTCGTGTAGCGGCTGGCGCGGCGGCCATCGCCGGTCTTGCAGGCAAAGCCCATCCATGTTACATAGTCCCCGGCATCATCGGCCAGTTCCCGCTCAAAGTGCCGGATCATCAGGCTTTGTACCGCAAAAATTTTTGGGTCGGCATCGGCGGTGCGCAAAAGTTCAGCCAGCCACTGCGGCTCGGCAAAGGCATCGTTATTGAACAGCACCACATATTTGCTCTGCGCCCGGGCAATGCCCTGATTCACTGCGTAGGAAAAGCCGGTGTTGCGCCCGTTTTCAATCAGGGTAAAGTTGGGGCGGGTACAGTAGCTGCGGGCTTGTTCCAGACTTTCATCGGTGGAACCGTTGTCCACCACGATCAGGTCAAAATCCTGCTCGGTCTGGGCGTAGATGGACTCGATGGAGTCCTTCAGCCAGCCCTTGCCGTTGATGTTTGGGATAATGATGGTCGCTTTTATCATAAAAGTTACTCCTGTTTTCGTCAATTACAGAGAGAGTATATCATATTATCGCAAAAATGCAAACCTCTCGGATAACGCCTGCCCTCGTTTGCAAGGCAATGCCCGGGGAGCTGTGACAGAATTGGCTAAAAAAATTGTATGAACCCCTTGACACAATCTGAAAAATGAGTATTATTGTATTAGGCACTTAACACAGAAACACAAAATGCAGGGAGGGCTACGATGAGTGAACAATTTGATTCCAGCCGTCCGATCTATGCGCAGCTGGTAGAGCGGTTGAAGGCGAAGATCCTTGCGGGGACATACCCGCCCGGAGGACATCTTGACTCGGTGCGGGATATGGCCGCAGCCGCAGGGGTGAACCCGAATACCATGCAGCGTGCGCTGGCACAGCTGGAAACGGAGGGGCTTGTCCGGACCGAACGGACGGCGGGCCGCTATGTGACGGAGGATACCATGTTGATCGAACAATTGCGTGCCGCGACCGCGGAAAAGTTCGCGGAAGAATTTCTGGAAAAGATGCGGGGCATCGGGTACAGCCCGGCGCAGGTCGCCGAATTGCTGGCCCGTCAGACGAAAGGAGAACCGAATCATGAGTGAACTTCTGACCTGTGAAGGGCTGACAAAACACTACGGCGCAAAAACCGCGCTGGACGGTGTGGATCTGCACATCGGCTTTGGGAAGATCGTTGGCCTGCTGGGGCCGAACGGCAGCGGCAAGACCACCCTGATCAAACTGGCAAACGGTCTGCTGCAGCCTGACAGCGGCAGCATCCGGATCGCCGGGATGAAGCCCGGCGTGGAGAGCAAGGCGATCGTATCCTACCTGCCCGATGCCGACTGGCTTCCCGGCTGGATGCGGGTAGAGCAGCTGGTGAAGATGTTTGGGGACTTCTATAAGGACTTCGATCCGGCCCGGGCGAATGAGATGCTGGCAAATCTGGAACTTTCCCCCAAAGACGTCCTCAAGACCCTTTCCAAGGGCAACCGGGAAAAGGTGCAGCTCATCCTTGCCATGAGCCGGAATGCCCGGCTCTATCTGCTGGATGAACCCATCGGCGGCGTGGACCCGGCGGCACGGGATTATATCCTGCACACCATCCTGTCCAATTACAGCAAGGACGCGACCGTCCTCATCTCGACCCACCTGATCGAGGATATCGAGCCGGTGCTGGATGAGGCCATCTTCCTGAAAGAGGGAACGGTCTTTGCTCACCGCAGTGTGGATGAGATCCGTGAGAATGAGGGAATGAGCGTGGACGCATATTTCCGGGAGGTATTCAAATGCTGAAAAATCTGTTGAAGTATGAATTCCGGGCGACCGGACGGACCTATGGCGGCCTGTATCTGGTCTGGCTGCTGGTTGCGCTGGCAATGGGGATCTCGATGCGGGACGAAGTCTGGGACAATGGCAGCAGCCAGATCTGGGCATACCTGATGTTTGCCTACTTTGCCATCGGGGTTGCCATCGGAGTGGTCTGTATTGTGACGATCATCCAGCGGTTCACCAAAAATCTGTTGGGGCGGGAGGGCTATCTCATGCACACCCTTCCGGTCCATCCAGAGCAGCTGGTTGCGTCCAAACTCATTTCCAGCATGGTCTGGGTGATCTGCAGCGGAGTGGTCGGGATCCTGTCCGTCCTTCTGATGCTGGTCGGCCTGTGCGCCTTCGAGGATTCCAAAACGGTCATCAATGGGGAGACGATCACGACGGGCTGGGGCGATGTCCTGAAATTCAGCTGGAAGGCGATCCAGAGCATCGGCGGTGAATTCTGGAGCGAGCTGGCGTGGATCATCGTCCTTGGTCTGGCGGGCGTTGCAGTCCTCATCCTCTGTATCTACGCCGCCTGCATGATCGGGCATCAGTTCAGGAACCATTCCACGATTGCCAGCATTCTGGCCTTCTTCCTGTTGCAGCTGATTCAGGGCAAACTGGATGCAGGCGGCGGGATCCGGGTGATCGTTGGCTCTGTGGCAGCGATGCCGATGGCTTATTCCGCCAGCGGCAATCTCTGGCTCGTCCTTCTTGTAACGATTCTGATCGGCGCAGTCTATTTTGTCCTTACCAGCTGGCTGATGAAAAATAAGCTGGATCTGGAATAAGCATAAAAACCAAACCCCGGCCGTTGCAGATGAAACATACTGCAAAGGCCGGGGTTTATGCGGGAAAATTATTTTGCGAGAGCGGCTTTGATGTTGGCAAGGACGGTATCGCTGCCCTCACAGCAGACAAGGATGACTTCGCCGGTGGGGGCTACGGTGACGGTAGCGGCCTTGGCCACGAGGTACTGATCCTCCAGATAGTGCTCCATGGATTGCTGCTCGCTGGCAACGTAGGCCTCCAGTGCGGCCTTTACCTCATCGGTCTTGCCCTCGGCAGGCTTCACGATGGCAACGGCGTAGCTGCGCACCATCATGCTGGAAATGCTGGCGGCAAAGGCGGTGTACTGGTCATCCTCCAGGTTCAGCAGGGGCATCAGGATGTCCCGGATCTCCTCGTCCAGCTGGTCAGCCTCGTACTCGGCGCTGTAACCGTCAATGGCGGTAAACTTGCCGTCCTCGCCCTTGGTAAAGATCATATCGTACTCGTTGTCCTCGTCGCTGCGGGCGTCGTGGATGATCTGGGAGTAGTCCTTGGGGGTGGAGCTGTCGGCCTTGCTGCCGCCGGAGCAGCCCACCAGAGTAAACAGGGTCAGCCCTGCCAGCAGGGCGGCGATGAATTTTTTCATAGTATTGCAATTCCTTTCATAGTGCTGTGTGTGGAAGGCGCAGCCGGGCGCACACGTTACAGGTAGTGTGTGCCGGTTTTGGGCTGCTATTCTGGATACGAACCACCGCACCGCAAAATTGCAGGGAAAAGTAACAGTTTTATGAACAGCACTCGCTTACAGCATCAAAGCGTCCAGATCGCCGTGGTTCACCGGGGTGGACAGGATGATCTGGGTGCTGGTGGTGCCCAGCTTCTGGAACTGCAAAATCAGATGCTCCAGCTGTGCCATGCTGCCGCAGCTGACCTTGACCAGAAAGGTGTACGCACCGGTAACGTGGTAGCACTGCAGCACCTCGCGGCTGTTTTGCAGCAGCTCCAGAAAGGCATCCTGCTTGGAGGGGGCAACTGAAAGGCTGATGAGCGCATCCACATACATCCGGTCTGCCGGACGGTTCAGCGTGACGGTATAGCCGCTGATGATGCCGTCCGTTTCCAGCTTATGGATACGGCTGGAGACTGCCGGACTGGTAAGGGACACCTGCTCCGCAATTTCTTTGACGGGCATCCGTGCGTTTTTTGCCAGAAGGGTGAGGATTTTGCGGTCAAGATCGTCCATGAGAAGAGCCTCCTTCAAAAATATGTTGGATTGTATAAAATTTTCTGAAAGTAAAGTTTTTATGTTGTGCAAACCCACAGAAATGGAATAAAATTTCGTTTCTGAAATTCTATGTTAATTATATAAAGTTTTTGTGAAAAAGTAAAGTATTATTTTAAAGTAAAATCCGAAAATCTTGTTTGACAAGAAAAGAAAAACGGGTATAATACATCATGCAAGGCAGCGCAATGTACAAAAGCCTGCCAATAATATTGAGATTCACCACTTTATATACTTTCCCACCCCTCTATACACAAAAGCCCGCTGCCAGGCGGGTTTTTGTGTTTGTTGGGGCTTTTTATTTATGAAAAAACAGTGGTAGACAACGTACTTGACCCATAGAGCAGCTGTTTCCGGTCACGACTCCACCCGTGAAAATGCAAGCCCGGAAAGTCCGCAGACTTTCCGGGCTTGCTCTATATCAAAATACTATTCCGCTGATGATAGCCAGAGCGCAGCGGAGGCTATTTAAATCGTATGCGCCTATCAGACCAGATAGCCCTCAAAGCAGTGCAGGTCCTCGGTTTTGACGATGCCTTCCAGATACAGCCCGTCCTCTCGGTATTCCTCCACCTGTACGCTGCCGCGCTCCCGCATGGGGGCGGCAAGCCCCAACTTGTCGTAGGGCAGCAGCACCCGGATGGTGTGCACCCGGTCGCTGAGCACCTCGTCCAGCTTTTGCAGCAGCTTGT
>CAKSZF010000025.1 GCA_934525405.1 uncultured Faecalibacterium sp. | reverse complement strand
GGACTGACAGAGGAAGAAGAAGCCATGCTGTTTTCCCGGCAGACGGGCGTTTCCACGCCGCTGACCGCTGGCGCAGAACTGCGCGCCGCTTTGGTGGGCAAAGACCCGGAATCTCTCGCATTCGTGAAAGCCACCGAAAGCACCGGTCTGCAGCTTGGTCTGGACAGCTACCGTGCCCCGTGGAAGATCATCTGCATCCGCACGGCTTTCAAGGAGTACAAAGCCTACGGCGCAGACCTCTACAAAGAAGCCCTGACCATGCTCGCAAAGGGCTGGGAGGGTGACCCCGATTCCCTCCGCTCCGGCATCCTGCAGGGCATGGTTCGCTTTGTGGCTCTGTATCAGGGCGAGTATGACCCGGAGCGTCTGGTCAAGCGGCTGCACACTGTTCATCCCATGACGTTGGTAAACGACGAGAAATCTCTGAGCGGCACGGTCAGCTACAAATATATGATGCTGATCCTGCGCACCTACAACGGTGCCAGCCGCCGCTTCAATCTTCCCATCAAGCAGTGACATTCTTGCCTTTCTAGGCATACTCCTTTTTCTAGCAAGAGCCGCCCGGTTTTGACAGGCGGCTCTTGCTACATATAGAAGAATAGGAGGTCTGATCGCTATCATACCAAAAGACTGGAAATACCTCAGAGGGGACATTTACTATGCAGACATGGAGCCGCACATCGGCTCCGAGCAGGGTGGCACCCGCCCTGTGGTGGTTCTGCAAAACGACGTAGGAAACCGCTATGCGCCTACCCTTATCGTGGCGACAGTGACTTCCCGCACCGAGAAAAAGAAATACCAGCCCACACACGTTCTGATAGCCCACAATACAGCCTTTGAGAAGCCGTCTGTGGTTCAGCTGGAACAGATCTTCACGATAGACAAAAGCCGCATACAGCGCTTCTTAGGGCAGACTACACGGCATGAAATGCGCCGGATCGAAGAAGCCCTGATGAACAGTTTGGAAATCAATGAATGGGACAGGAGGAATGCCAATGAATGAAAAAGTGATGGTATCGCCGGAGATCCAGAGTGAGGCAGTTGTCCTGCCGCAGATCGTCAGCATCAAGCAGGCAAGTCAGCGTATGGGCTTGCCTGAATATTACATCCGCCGCCTTTGCCGGGAAGTGCCGGGCATGGCATTTCAGTCGGGCATCAAATGGTATATCAACCTTGGAAAGATGGCTGACTACTTCAACGGTGGAACGACAACTTCTTGACTTGTCAAGGATGCGGGCATAAACTGCGACATCCTAAAAATTAACCGCCTGAACTGCTATACTCATCGTGACAGAGATAACCACCACACAGAAAGGACGGTAAATATATGGCATCCGTTAAATTGATCGAACCCAAGAAGAAGCCTCGGTATTACCAGATCACTGCAAATGTTCTGGTGAACGGCAAAATCGAACGCCGTTATGGTCGGTTTGATTTTGACCCCACTGAACTGAAAAACGCTCGTGCGCGCAACGCTGCTGCGAATGCTGCCGCCGCTGAATTTGAGCGGCAGGAACAGGAAAAGGCCGATAAAGAAGCCAGCAACGCAGGAAAGACCTTTGCGGTTGTAGCGCAAGAGTACATAGCTTCAAACCGTTCTCGGATGGCTCCCTCGGTTCGTCTGAAAGGTGACTATGACGCAAACCGCAACAAAGAGAACACTAGCTTGAAAAAAGAAAAGTATCTTCAACGCATCCAAAGTTACCCGGAATTTTCTGAAAAAGCGATTGGGACGATTACCCGGCAAGACTGCGATGCAGTCATTCGCTTTCTGGAAGATAGTGATGCACGCGTTTACAAACGTGCGGTTTTGAAGCCAGAATCTAAAGAGTTCAAAACGGTGTCTTGCCCTAAAATTGCGAAAAACTGCACCATCCGAGAGGAAACCATTGAGCGGATTTTCCGTGGTGAAACGGTTTCCTTGGACTCGGCACAACAGGTGGCAATGGCTTTGGGTAAGACCGTTGAGCAGATGTTTGAGGTGGAGATTGACCGCCGCCCCATGACGAAAAAGACGATGCGAGAGTACAATCTGTTTATTCGGTCAGTCCTGAACTACGCCAATGATAACTATGGAACATCACTTCAAATGCCAATGATAAAAGCATCTGGGCGAAAAGGAAAATCTGTGGACTGCTTACATAGTGATGAAGTAGAAGCCTTACAAGCGGCTTTGAAAGAGTGCTCCATGCTGGAAAAGGCAATCGTTTTGTGCCTGCTGAACACTGGTGTCCGGCGTGGAGAACTGGCTGGTCTTACATGGAAAGATGTGAATTTCCGTGATGGAACAATCCATGTGTCAAAATCTTTGTTGGTTTTCCCTAATTATGGCTATCAGCTTACCACAACGAAAGAAAGCAACATCCGTGATGTGGATGTTGCCCCGGAGTTTATGGCCTTTTTGAAGGACTATCACGAACAGTGGAAGTCCAGAAAAAAGCTGATGGGTGCAAGCTGGCAGAAAAATCTGGAAAAGAAAGGTGCTAAGTACGCACAGTCGCTTCTGGATTTGCGTGGGAATGACTTTGTGATCTGCAACGACTACGGCTTTCCCATCAACCCTGACAGCTATGCAGCACTGGTGCGCCGGGTCGGGAAAAAAGCGGGCATCGAAAAAATTCACCCGCATATGTTCCGGCACACCTTCGTCAGTATCCTGCTGTCCAATCCCAACATCGGTGTGGCAACGGTGGCCGCAGAAGCCGGACACGCGCAACCCAGCACGACCCTTGCAATCTATACGCAGGTCTACGACAGGCGGCGTGATGAGATTCGGAAGCAGATGAGCAAGGAACTGTACAAGTGAGATTGCTCCATCAGGCAAAAGAAAAAGCACGAGACGCAAAATCTCGTGCTTTTTTGGTGGGCCATGAGGGATTCGAACCCCCACTGGAGCGGTTATGAGCCGCCGGCTTTAACCGTTAAGCTAATGGCCCTTATGAAATTTGAACGTACCTGTGAGGGACGTTCAAATGACCCTTCGTAGGTGAAAAGTAGGTGAAACCGCTTTTTTGAAGTTTGAAACTTCAAAAAATAACGAAAAAACGCTGTTTGGAAAAGGTGGAAACGGTAAGGTCTGGCGGTTATGAGCCGCCAGCTCTGACCAGCTGAGCTACTGGCCCGTATGTGGTGCTGCATTGCTGCAACACGCACTAGTATAACAAAAACCGCGCAAAAAGGAAAGCATTTTCCGCAAAAATCATTTGGTGCGGCGGGCATCCAGCTTTTGCAGCATAAATTCGTCCAGCATGGCGGGCGGGAACAGCGGCTCCTTGTAGCCAAAAGCCTCCCGGATAAAGATCAAAGTCACCACGGTCTGGCGGCCGGGGTCTAGCCGCAGGGTGTACAAAGTGTCCAGCGGCTGCTGGCTGGGCTGGTGTAGCGTCAGGTGCAGCAGAAAGCCGCCGTCGTTTTCCCGGCGGCACTCATAGGCAAAGAGGTCGGTGTCGCTGTGGGTGTCCAGACGGTCAAAGCATTCGTCCAGCGCAAGGTCGGTGCGGAACTCGGACAGGCCGGCGGGGCCGTACTGGCTGCGGCGGTTCGTCTCCCGCCGGGAAAGCAGGTACACGATGATGCCCAGCGCACAGGCTAAAAGACAGACGGAAACGACAGCGTTCATGGAAAGACCCTCCCCAAAAGAGTTTTCCTTATTGTAACACAACCTGCGGGGGTTTGTGCTATAATATTTACAATTCTTTTTTAAATTTTTCTGCAAGCCGGGCGCAAACGCCCGGGGGAGGGCTTCATGAAGCTTAAATTTACACGCAAGACATGGTATTTCTTTTTGCTGGCTGCAGCGGCGGTGTCCATGCTGGGCGGATTTGCCGTGCTGGGCGGAATGGATTTTTCTGGGCTGGAAATGATCGTGTTCTGCCTTACCGGCATCGCGGTGCTGTTTCTGGCGGCGCAGAAGGGCGCACCGGCAAGGGAAAAGCGCAACTACACCGGCGTGTTCGTGGTGCTGATGCTCAGCAAGCTGGGTGCCAGCGGCTGGGCGGGCGATATCTGCTCGGCGCTGGTGTGGCCCACTTTGCTGGCAACGGAGTACGAGCGCGGCAGACCCATCCAGCGGCAGCTGCAGCTGGTGAGCGCCGCCGAGGTGCTGCGGCTGGTGTTCTGGATGCTGACCAAGTACGCGGGCATGAGTGGCCTTGCCTTCTGGACGAATATCATGTTCGTGCTGCTGACCTGTGCCCGGGGCTGGGCGGGGCTTACCCTGTATAAGACGCAGGAGGAGACCCTGTGACCCAGCGCCGCAGGACGTCTAAAGCCAAGGCAAAACGCCGCTTTGGCCGCAGAGCCTTTCTGACCGGGGCGGGCGTTGCCGCCTGTGCTGCGGCGGGGTGGTATCTGCGGCAGAAAAGCGATGCAGACCACACTGCTGCCTCAGGGCAGGATACGCCTCCGGCACCAAACCCTGCCCTGCCCGCCGGAGAGTGGCGGGCGGTGTGGGTGAGCTATCTGGACTGGGCGCTGCTGGATTTCTCCACCGAGGACACCTTCCGCGCCGGGGCGGCGCAGCTGCTGGACAATTGCGCCGGGCTTGGACTGAACACCGTGCTGGCGCAGGTGCGCCCCTTCGGGGACGCGCTGTACCGCAGCAGCCTGTTCCCGTGGAGCCATCTGTGCACCGGGGTGCAGGGAAAAGACCCCGGCTTTGACCCGCTGGATGTCTTTCTGACCGAGGCGCACCGCCGGGGCATCGGGGTGGAGGCGTGGGTCAATCCCTACCGTCTGCGCTCCTCGGCGGCGATGCCGCCGAATCTGGCAGAGAATAATCTGGCAAACACCCACCCGGACTGGCTGTGCACCGCCGGGGAGGGGCTGTACCTGAATCCTGCCGTGCCCGCCGCCGCAGACTATGTGGTGCAGGGGGTGGCAGAGCTTTTGCAGAACTACCCGGTGGACGGCATCCACTTTGACGATTACTTTTACCCCACCATCGACGCCGCTGTGGACGCGGTGCAGTTTGCGGCAAGCGGCGCAGCCGACCTTGCCGCATGGCGGCGACAGAACGTTACCGCGCTGGTGGCGGCGGTGTATCGCACCGTAAAGGCGGCAGACCCGACCTTGCGGTTCGGCATCAGTCCGCAGGGTAACCCGGACAACGACCTTGACCAGCAGTACAGCGATGTGACCGCATGGCTGGCGGCGGGCGGGGAAGAGAAGGTCATCGACTACCTCTGCCCACAGGTGTACTGGGGCTACGGCTTTACGCTGCACTCCGGCAGCACCCGCTTTGCCTTTGAAAACATCGTCCCGGCGTGGCTTAGCTACCCCCGGGCGGGGGATGTGGCACTGTACTTCGGGCTGGGTGCGTACCGGGTGGGCACCGGGGACGGCGGCGCGAACCCGGACAGCGTATCCGGCTGGAGCACCGGCAGTGCGCTGGCGGCACAGGTAAAGGACTTACGGCAGCAGGCGGCGGGCGGCTGGGCGCTGTACCGCTATGGCAGCCTGTTCGGGGCGGAGGATCCCGCGCTGGCCGAGGCCGAGTGCGCGGCGCTGCGGGCGCTGAATACGTGAAAATTTGTGCAGAAACAGGCGACAAACCGCACAAAATAAATGCAGGTATCTTGTGCAGAGCGGCAAAATGCGGTATACTTACCCTGTATCTGCCCGTTGGCAGAGACGCACGAAAAAGAAAAGTTTCTTTGTTTCTATGAGGAAAGCTATGAAGATGAAAAAACAGCTTTTGGCATTGCTGCTGGCGGCGGTGATGGTGCTTAGCCTGACCGGCTGCAAGGATACCCTGAAAAAGGTGGCGCAGAAGATAACAGGCCACTCCGAGGAAGTACAGGAGGAGGACACCACCCGCTGGGCGGAAGCCACCACTGACCCGCTGATCATTCAGGGCATTGCGGACGCCTCGGCAAAGTATGCCACCGCCACCGCAGACGGCTGCCTGTATGCGGTGTTCAACGGCATCTGGAGCCGCAACACCGGCTACTTTACCGTGCCGGGCGGCAGTGTGAACATTATGGCCTGCGGCACCGCCGAGGGTACCCAGAAGTTTAAGGTTGCACTGTGGAAAAAGGTGGACGGCGGCGCAGAGTATGTGCCGGACAGCACCTACTATGTCAAGACCGATGGCACCGACTACCGCTGCACCATTTCCGGGCTGGACCCGGCGGCGCAGTACCGTGTGACCATCTCGTATGATTCCAGTCGGTACTACCTGTACGGCCTGATGAAGGTGGAGGGCATTGCCGGATGACGAACCAGACAAAAAATTCAATGCTGCTGATGCTGTGCGCCCTGATCTGGGGCACAGCCTTTGTGGCGCAGAGCGCCGGTTCCGGCATGGGCGCGTTCTCCTTTCTGGCGGGGCGCAGCTGGATGGCGGTGCTGGTGCTGATCCCCACGGTCAAGGCGTTTGACGCTTTGCACCACCGGCAGGGCAGGCCGGACGGCAAGCCCAAGACCGCAGCAGAACGCAAGCTGCTGCTGAAAGCCGGGCTTGTGTGCGGCACGCTGCTGTTTTTGGCCAGCGCGGCGCAGCAGCTGGGCATCACGCTGGACCCCTCCACTGCAAAGGCGGGCTTCCTGACCGCCATGTATGTGGTGCTGGTGCCGGTGTTCGGCCTGTTTCTGGGCCGCAAGGGCAGCGCGCAGCTGTGGGTGAGCATGGCCATTGCCGTGGTGGGGCTGTATCTGCTGTGCATGAAGGACGGCTTTGGCAGCATCCAGAGCAGCGACTGGCTGCTGCTTTTGTGTGCGGTGCTGTTCAGCTTCCAGATCATGGCGGTGGATCATTTCTCCCCGCAGATGGACGGCGTGCGCCTGAGCCTTGTGGAGTTTTTTGTGGTGTCGGTGGAAAGCACCGTGGCGGCGTTTTTGTTCGAGCAGCCTGCCATGGCAGAGTTTGTCACCTTCGCCGGGCCCATCCTGTACTGCGGCGTCATGTCCAGCGGCGTGGCCTACACCCTGCAGATTCTGGGTCAGCGCGACCTGAACCCCGCCGTGGCCAGCCTGATCATGTGTCTGGAAAGCGTATTCAGCGCCCTGGGCGGCTGGCTGCTGCTGCACCAGAACCTTTCCTTCCGGGAATCTACCGGCTGCGTGCTGCTGTTTGCCGCCGTGGTGCTGGCGCAGCTGCCCCTTGGCTGCCTGAAGCGGAGCAAGGCCTGAGATGCCGGCAAAGCCGTGCGCCCAGCTGCGCAGCGTGGAGGGCATCCAGTACGAGCTGGTGCGCAAAAAGGTAAAGCAGCTGCACCTGCGGGTGCGGGACAACGGCACCGTGATGGTAAGCATCCCCCTGACGGCCAGTCTGGAACAGGCTGACCGTTTTGTGCTGCAAAACGCCCAGTGGATCCGGGATACCCGGGTGAAGAACATCACGAAGCTCAACAAGGACAACGCCGACCTGCCGGACAAAGCCACGGCGCTGGCCTACTTTACCGCCATGAGCGATAAGGTCTACCCGGCCTTTGCCGGGGTACTGGGCGGGCAGAAGCCCATTCTGAAGGTGCGCAGCATGACCAGCCGCTGGGGCGTGTGCTGCCCGGCCAAGCGGCAGATCACCCTTGCCTTGCAGCTGTATAACCAGCCCCCTGCGGCGCAGATCTATGTGGTAGTACACGAGTACTGTCACTTTTTGCAGCTGAACCACAGCCCGGCTTTCTGGGCAGAAGTGGAAAAGCTGCTGCCGGACTGGAAAGCCCGGCGGGAGCTGCTGAAAAGATAATCTATCGTAAAAACGGAGGGAAATTCCCTTGGAAAACGAAAAAAAGACCGGCGATAAATATTCCAAACTGGCCGGCAATACTTTGATCTTTGCAATCTCCAGCTTTTCGTCCAAGCTGCTCACCCTGATCGTACAGCCCTTTCTGACCTACGCCATGGCGGAGATCTCGGATCTGGGTCTGTCCAAGATCCTGAGCCAGTACGCAAACCTGCTCATCCCCTTTGTGTCCATGGGCATGTCCAACGCCATCATCCGCTTTGGTCTGGACAAGGGCAACAGCGAAAAACAGGTGTTCACCAATGGCCTGCTGACCATTCTGGGCGGCTTTGGCATTCTGGTGCTGTGCTGGCCCATCACCCAGTTTTTGCCGGATATGGCGCAGTACGGCCTGCTGATCTACATTTATGTGCTCATGAGCTGCCTGCGCACCCTGTGCACCCAGTTCGTGCGCAGCCGCCAGTGGAATAAGCTTGTGGCAGTGGACGGCGTGCTGTGCACCGTGGCGACCATGGCCTTCTATGTGCTGTATCTGGTGGGCTTCAAGTGGGGCGCCAACGGCTATCTGCTGGCCATTATCAGCGGTGACCTGACCAGCGTGCTGTTCTTGCTGTTCACCGGCAAGCTGTGGAACTATGTGGAGCTGAAGGGCATCAACAAAAAGCTGTGGCGGCAGATGCTCAACTTCTCGCTGCCCATGATCCCGGCGCAGATCAGCTTCTGGATCATCAACGCCTCCGACCTGTTCTTCGTACGCGAGATGTGCGAAGGGCTGGACGGGCGCACCGGCAACGCATGGAGCGGCCTGCTTTCCACCGGCTACTTCCTGCCCACCATCCTGACCACGCTGGGCCTGATCTTCTACGATGCGTGGCAGCTTTCCGCCGTCACCGAGGAGGAAGGGCGTGCGCGGTTCTTTACCCAGATCTTCCGCACCTATTCCAGCGTGCTGTTCTGCTGTGCGGCGGGTATTATCTGGCTGTGTCGCCCGGTGATGCACGTCATGAAGTCCAACTACTACTACGCATGGCATTTTGTGCCGTTCCTTGTGCTGGCTTCCACCTGCAGCTGCTTCAACCAGTTCATGAACAGCGTCTATGTGGTGACCAAAAAGTCGCAGCGCAGCATGGTCACTATGATGGCGGGTGCCATCAGCAACTGCATCATGAACTACTTCTTCATCAAGTGGTGGGGACCTGTGGGCGCGACCTATGCGTCCTTCCTTGGCCTTGCGCTGGTGTTCACCCTGCGTGCGGTGGACGCCCGCCGCATGATCGGGATGCACGTCCACCCGGCGCGGGTGCTGGCAAATGCCGCCGTACTGGTGTTTGAAGCCTTTGTGCTGCTGGCAGAACCGCCGCTGTACGGGCTGTGGACGGGGCTGATCACGCTGGTTATCATCCTGTATAACTTTGCGGGCGTATGGGCGATGGCGCGGGTGCTGCTGCCCCGCCTGCTGGGCCGCCGGGGCAAGGCACTAGTAGCCGCCGTGGACGGCTGGCTGAAGCCGAAAAAGGCGTAAAACGGAAAATTTATTTGTGATTTCGGAATACCGGAGCGTCTGCGGACGCTCCGGTATTCCATTTTCACGGGAGGGGTTTGGAACGAACTCCCTCAGTCAAAGCCTGACGGCTTTGCCAGCTCCCTCTAGGAGGGAGCCTCTGGCGCGCCCGGACACTTTGCACTTTAGACGGAAACTTTCCCGCCATGCCAAAGGCCCCATCTCAGAGGGGGCTGTCGCCGTAGGCGACTGGGGGAGTTCAGCGGCGTGACGGAGAGGGTTTGCTTCCAAGCAATGTTTTTTACAATTTATGGAATATGCTCAAGTTTTTTCCTTCTGCGGATTGACGGCATAGCTCTGAATCTGTATACTA
The DNA here is from genome assembly GCA_934525405.1 of uncultured Faecalibacterium sp. Taxonomy (GTDB): domain Bacteria; phylum Bacillota; class Clostridia; order Oscillospirales; family Ruminococcaceae; genus Faecalibacterium. The sequence goes on along the minus strand of CAKSZF010000025.1, from coordinate 7,647 downwards.
TAAATATATCTTGTACAAAAGTGTACAAACAGGATACAGACGAAAGGCGGTGGACATCATTCTCAGACGATCACTCCCCAAGCTGCGGGAAAAGCTTTTGGAGGCGCTGCAGGCGGTGCTGCCCATTGTGGCCATTGTGCTGGTGCTCTGCTTTACGGTAGCACCGGTATCGCCCAGCATCCTGTTGTGCTTTTTGCTGGGCGCTGCCATGATCGTGGTGGGCATCATGTTCTTTACTCTGGGTGCAGAGATGAGCATGACCCCCATGGGCGAGCGGGTAGGTGCAGTCATCACCCGCAGCCGCAAGCTGCCCCTCATCCTCGTGCTCGGCTTTTTGCTGGGCTTCCTTATCACCATCTCCGAGCCGGACTTGCAGGTGCTGGCAGATCAGGTGCCCTCCATCCCCAGCGGTACGCTGATCCTTTCGGTGGCGGCGGGCGTGGGCCTGTTTCTGGTCTTTGCCTTCCTGCGTATGCTTATCGGCATTGCGCTGCCAAAGCTGCTGGTGCTGTTCTATGGGCTCATCTTTCTGCTGGCGGCCTTTGTGCCCAAGGAGTTCCTTGCCGTGGCGTTTGACTCCGGCGGCGTGACCACCGGCCCCATGACCGTGCCCTTTATCATGGCGCTGGGCGTGGGTGTCTCCTCCATCCGCAGTGACCGCCACGCGGCAGACGACAGTTTTGGTCTGGTAGCCATGTGTTCCATCGGCCCCATTCTGGCGGTGCTGACGCTGGGCATCGCGTTCCGCGCAGCGGACAGCACCTACATCCCGCCTGTTCTGCCGGAGGTGGCAGACTCGGTGGAGCTGTGGAAGCTGTTCCGGGAGGGTCTGCCCACCTATCTGGCCGAGATCGCCCGCTCGCTGCTGCCCATCGTGCTGATGTTCGGGGCATTTCAGCTCATCGCCCTGCGGCTGGACCGCCGCACGTTGGGGCGCATCGGCGTGGGTCTTGTGTATACCTATATCGGCCTTGTGCTCTTTCTGACCGGCGCAAACGTGGGCTTTATGCCCGCCGGTAACTATCTGGGTCAGGTGCTGGCAGGCGGCGGGATGCGCTGGGTGATCATTCCCATCGGGATGCTTATCGGCTACTTCATCGTCAAGGCCGAGCCTGCGGTCTATGTGCTGAACAAGCAGGTGGAAGAGGTGACCGACGGTGCCATCTCGGCGCAGGCTATGGGTCTGGCGCTTTCCGCAGGCGTGTCCATCTCGGTGGGTCTTGCCATGGTGCGGGTGCTGACCGGCATCTCCATCCTGTGGTTCCTTGTGCCGGGCTATGTGTTCGCCATCAGCATCTCCTTTGTGGTGCCCAAGCTGTTCACCGCCATCGCGTTCGATGCGGGCGGCGTAGCCTCCGGTCCCATGACCGCTACCTTCCTGCTGCCGCTGGCGCAGGGGGCCTGTGTGGCGGTGGGCGGCAATATCGTCACCGACGCTTTCGGCGTGGTGGCTATGGTCGCCATGACTCCGCTCATCACCGTGCAGATGATGGGTCTGGTGGCACAGCTGCGCACCCGCAAGGCGCGGACGGCGCAGCCCTCTGCGGTGCTTGCCACCGTGTTTGCAGACCTGCCGGATGACGCCATTATTGAGCTGTAAAGGAGGCAGAACGTGAGCAGTTTGTTTTTGATGATCACCATCACCGACCGCCGCTCTACCGATGGCTTTTTGCAGCTGTACAAAAGCCACGGCGTAACGGTAAGTATGCGCACCGTGGGCTCCGGCACGGCGGTGCAGGAGACGCTTTCCACCCTTGGGCTGGAAAAGACCGAAAAGGCGGTGCTGCTGGCCGTAGTAACGGCAGAAAGCTGGCAGAAGATCCAGAAGGATCTGCGCCGCAAAATGCAGATCGATGTGCCGGGCACCGGCATTGCGTTCATTGTGCCGCTGAGCAGCATCGGCGGCAAACGGGCGCTGATGTTCCTTACCGAGCACCAGTCCCTTACATGGAAGGAGGAGAGCACCTTGAAGGATACCCGCTACGAACTGCTGCTGGTGGTGGCAAATCAGGGCTACACCGGCTCCATTATGGATGCTGCCCGCACCGCCGGTGCAGGCGGCGGCACGGTGATCCACGCAAAGGGCACCGGCATGGAGGGTGCAGCCGCCTTTCTGGGCGTGGAGCTGGTGAATGAAAAGGAGCTGGTGCTCATCGTCAGCCGCACCAGCCAGAAAAACACCATCATGAAAGCCATCATGGAGGGGGCAAACCCCAAGGCGGGCGCCATCGTGTTCTCGCTGCCGGTGACCGATACCGCCGGTCTGCGGCTGATGGAAGAGGACGAAGCCCAGCCGGAAGCCGCCTTTTGACCCCTTAAAAATTGAACCCGATATCCGCATTTATCGCTGAAGGCTTGATAAATGCGGATATTTTCGTTATCATAGTAGAAGGAACTTCAACTATAAACAAAGGAAGATGAAGATGACGCAATTAACACACAAGCAACAGCAGCTCTTCAACGCACTGTCCATCGTGGTGGGCAACGCGATGTATGCGCTGACTGTGGTATTATTTCTGATGCCCTCCGGCCTCATCACCGGCGGTGCCACCGGTATCGCACTGGCTTTCAACAAGGTCACCGGACTGCCGGTGTCCGCAGTGCTGTTCGTGGTCAACGTGGTCATGTTGCTGTTGGGCTGGTGGGTGCTGGGACGCCGCTTTGCCCTGAATACTATGGCAAGCACGGTGCTCAGTCCCTTTTTTATGGCACTGTGGGAGCACTTATTGGGCAACCTTGTGCTGACCGATGATCTGGTGCTGAACACCGTATTCGCGGGCTTTGGCATCGGCATCTCGCTGGGCATCACCATCCGCGCCGGTGCTTCCACCGGCGGCATGGATATCCCCCCGCTGGTGCTGAACAAGTGGTTCCACCTGCCGGTATCCAGCACCATGATGACCTTCGACTTTATCATTCTGGCGGCGCAGGCGGCGTTCAGCCCGGTGCGGCAGTCCCTGTACGGCGTGGTGATGGCCATTATCTACACGGTCGTGCTGGACAAGGTGCTCATGCTGGGTACCACCCGCACCGAGGTAAAGATCATCAGCGCCAAGTCCGACGAGATCTGCGCCGCTATTTTTGCGCAGCTGGACCGCGGCGTGACCATCCTGCACGGCGAGGGCGGCTACCTGCGGGAGCCGGAGTCGGTGCTGCTGAGCGTGGTCTCCAACCGGCAGCTGCCAAGGCTGGAAAAGCTGGCGCACGCCATCGACCCCACCTGTTTTATGATCGTGAGCCATGTTACCGAGGTGAGCGGGCGCGGCTTCTCGCTGGAAAAGGACTATCAGGCGGAGCAGTAAGCGGATTTCCCCAAGGCTCTTGCAAAACTGCCCCGGTTTGGGGTATAGTATAGAGGAACAGTAGGTTATACTGTATCTCACCCAAAACAGAAAGGAAAAGCTATCATGTTTGATATTTTCAATATGCTCAAAAAAGAGGCACACACCGCACCCAAGCAGGTGACCCGCGATACCATCATCGGCGACATTCTGGATATGGATCAGACCACCGCACCCTACTTTATGGAGATCGGCATGCACTGTCTGGGCTGCCCGGCCTCCCGCGGCGAGACCATCGAGGAAGCCTGCGAAGTGCACGGCGTGAACTGCGACGAGCTGCTGGAGAAGCTGAACACCCATCTGGCAGCCAAGAAGGCCTGAGTGCTGCCCACACTGGATGCGCGTCTGACCGCAGCGGCAGAGCTGGTGCGCCCGGGACAGCCGGTGGCGGACATCGGCTGCGACCACGGCAAGCTGACGGCGGTGCTGGCGGCTTCGGGCAGGTACCCGAAGGTCATCGGGGCAGACCTGCGCCCCGGCCCGCTGGCAAAGGCAAAGCAGACGCTGGAAAATGCAGGCTGTCTGGACCGCGCTGAGCTTCGGCTTGGCGACGGTCTTTCTGTGCTGTCTGCCGGAGAGGTGGGCAGCATCGTGCTGGCGGGCGTGTCCGCACAGACCACATGGGAGATCATCGAAAAAGCGCCGTGGGTGTCCACCGTGGGCGGGCCGCGCCTTGTCATGGTGCCCGCCACCCGGCACAGCGAGCTGCGCCGCTGGCTGTGGCAGCACGGATTTGCCCTTGTGGCTGACCGCCCGGTGCAGGCCGCAGGCCGCTGGTATGCGGTGATGGCGGCAGAGTACACCGGCGAGGTGACAGAGCCCACCTTTACCCAATGTCTGCTGGGGGACACCGCCCGCTGGCCGGAGGGCGCGGGCTACGCCGCGTGGCAGCGGGCAAAGCTGCCCCGGATGCGGCTGGGCGTGCCGGATGGCAGTGCGCTTGCCGCAGAGATGGATGCCATTCTGAAAGAGGGAAACTGAAATGACCACGGTACAGCAGGTATACGAAGTAATGCAGCAGCTTGCCCCGCCGGAGCTGGCAGAGCACTGGGATAACCCCGGCCTGCTGGTGGACTGCGGCGGCAATGTGCGCCGGGTGCTGGTGACGCTGGATATCACCCCGGAAGTGGTGGCAGAAGCTGCGGCAAAGCAGTGCACAGTCATCGTGGCGCACCACCCGGTCATCTTTGACCCGCTCAAGCGGCTGTGCCCTGCCGATGTGCCTTATCAGCTGGTGCAGGCGGGCATTTCCGCCATTTGTATGCACACCAATCTGGATGCCGCTGAGGGCGGGGTGAACGATGTGCTGGCGGATATTTTCGGCATCCGGCAGCGCACCGCCTTTGCAGACGGCTGCGGTCGGGTGGGGGACATCGACCCCCTCACTGTGCCGGAACTGGCCGCGCTGGCACAGCACAAACTGGCTGCCCTGTGCAACGCGCCGGACACCGGCGCAGCGGTGCAGGTGAAGTTTGCCGACGCCGGAAAGCCGGTGCGCCGGTTGGCGGTCATCAGCGGCGCGGGCGGCAGTCTGTTTGCCGAAGCCATCGCCGAGGGTGCGGACTGTCTGCTGACCGGCGAAGCCAACCACCACCATGCACTGGACGCCAAGCGGCTGGGGCTTTCCCTCATTGCGGCGGGGCATTACGCCACCGAGTTCCCGGTAACCGCCGCCGTGGCGGCTGCCCTGCGCGCCGCCCTGCCGGAGCTGGAGGTGCTGGTGAGCACCGAGAACCGCGACCCATATACTTATTTATAAAGAGAGAACCCTCTCCGTCATTGCTGCGCAATGCCACCTCCCCCGAAAGGGGGAGGTCTTTCAGCATAAACCGAAAAACTGGCAACGCCGCAGGCGACTGAGAGGGTTATAGATAAAACGAGGTAAACACTATGGCACTGGATGCCGCGACACTGGCGCTGACGGCAGCGGAACTGAAAGCCACCCTGACCGATGCCAAGATCGCAAAAATTTTTGAACCGACCCGGGATGAGCTGGTCATCACCCTGCGCACCCGCACCGATACCTACGCGCTGCTGCTGTCTGCCCGCAGCGGCTCTGCCCGGGTGTGCCTGACCGAGGAGACCTTTGAAAACCCCGAGACGCCGCCCTCCTTCTGTATGCTCATGCGCAAGCACCTGACCGGCGGCAGACTGCTGGATGTGCACATGGAGCCGGGCGACCGCATCGTCTACTTTGATTTTCAGTGCACCAACGAGATGGGCGACCTTGTGCGCAATACCCTGTGCGCGGAGCTGATGGGACGCTACTCCAACCTTGTGCTGGTGCAGAGCGGCAAAATCATCGACGCCCTCAAGCGGGTGGATTTTGAGGACAGCGATGTCCGGCAGCTGCTGCCGGGCTTGCCCTACACCACGCCCCCCAAGCCCGCCCGCCCGGATTTTCTGCTGGTGAGCAGCGCGTCCATCGTGGCAGCAGCCTGTCAGCGGGAGCTGCCGGTGGCGGATGCCCTGAACAAGACGGTGGCCGGCGTTGGGCCGGTGGTCTGCCGCGAGGCGGCATGGCGCGCCTTTGACGGGGAGCACCTGCCTGCCAACGAGTTGACCGATGCCCAGAAGCGCAGCCTGATGGCAGCAATTGACGAGCTAAAGGAACTGCACGCGCAGGGCGGCTGTCCCTGCAGCGTCACCGCACCGGACGGCAAGCCGGTGGAGTATACCTTTTTCCGTCCGCAGCAGTACGGCGAGCAGTACACCATCCGGGAGTGGCCGTCCTTCAACGCGATGCTGGAGGGCTACTACGCCGAGAAGGACCGCGCCGAGCGGCTGCGCACCAAGAGCAAGGAGCTGCACAAGGCGGTGCACAATATGTACGACCGCGCTCTGCGCAAGCAGGCAGCACGGCAGGAAGAGCTTGCTGCCAGCGGCAAAAGCGAAAAGCTGCGCCTGTACGGCGAGCTGCTGTCTGCCAACCTCTATCTGGCGCAAAAGGGCATGAAGAGCCTGACCGTGCCCAACTGGTACGACGAGGGCAAAGAGGTGACCATTCCGCTGGATCTGCGATTCAGCCCCAGCCAGAATGCCCAGAACTTCTTTAAGAACTACAAAAAGAAGCAGACCGCCGCCCGGATGCTGGTAGACCTGCTGGCAGAGGGCGAAAAGGAGATCGCCTATCTGGAAACGGTGCTCTACGAGGTGGAAAGTGCCTCCGGTGAAGCCGCGCTGAACGAGATCCGCATGGAACTGAAAAATCAGGGCTACCTGAAATACTACAAGCAGCGGGACAAAAAGCAAAAGCCTGCGGACTTTCTGCGCTATACCTCCAGCGACGGCTTTGAGATCCTGGTAGGCCGCAACAACGCCCAGAACGACAAGCTCACCCTGCACACCGCCCGGGGCAAGGACTTATGGTTCCATGTGCAGAAAGCCCCCGGCAGCCATGTTGTGGTCATGAGCCGGGGCGAGGACATCCCGGACACCACCAAGCAGGAAGCGGCGGAGCTGGCGGTCATCCATTCCAGCGCCTACAAGGCGGGTACCGGCGCCAAGGTGGCAGTGGACACCACCGAGGTGAAGAACATCTGGAAAGCAAATGGTGCCAAGCCCGGCATGGTGCTGTACGAGGTGTACACCACCGTCTACATCACGCCCCGGGAAGGGCTGGAGGAACAGCTGAAGAAGAAATGATTTGGAATGGCCTCCGCTTTGCTCTGGCCATAAGCTAAGGAAAAAACATTTATTATTTCGGACTGCCGGAGCGTCTGCGGACGCTCCGGCAGTCCATTTTCACGGGAGGGGTCGTGGAGGAGAACGGCATTTGCAGCGCCTGCTTCCTGCGGAAGCGGCGGCGCTGCGGGGAAAGCTTCTGCTTGTCGCAAGCGTGCAGGGACGCTCCGCTGGGCCAGAGGCAGGGAGGGGTGTTCCGACTCCCCCCTCCCTACCTCTGGACTCCACCCACCCCGCAACGGGTCAAGGGCTGCACGCCCTTAACAAACCTAAAGAAGAAGTCGAAGCACAAAAAAGCTAGCGCTGCGCCAGTCGGCGCTATCGCTTTAACGCTTTTTTCGCTTCTCCATCTATAGCCCCTCAGTCGCTACGTGCCAGATCCCCCGAGGGGGAGCTGGCAAAGCCGACAGGCTTTGACGGAGGGAGTTTCCCTATATAATAGGTATAACCCCCGCCTTTCCCGCCCATACTGATGCTGCAAAGGGGAACGGGGGAGTTTTCCACCGGCAAAAAGCGCTGAGATTGTGCATCTTGCACAGAAAATACGGCCATTGACAAAACAGAGAAAATAAAAAAGAAAAATCGTAATTTTCTGCAAAAAACACTTGCCAAATAGACGAAG
>CAKSZF010000024.1 GCA_934525405.1 uncultured Faecalibacterium sp. | reverse complement strand
CGCAGCGTAAAAAGTGTACAGTATGAACTGCCCAGCCTGATGCTGACCCCGGCAGTGTACTACCGCAGACCGGATCCCTCACAGGTGTTTATTCTGGATTGGAACAAGGGAATGAGGTTTGGTATTGTTACGAAAGCAGAGCCGGATCCGGTGGTGGAAGAATATGTGCATCTGCTGCAGCAACAGCTGCCGTCCCTCTCGGAAAAGCTGTTCGGCCTGAAGCTGGAACCGGTGGAGGAATAAAAACTCCCCCAGTCGCCTGCGGCGACAGCCCCCTCGGAGATGGGGCCTTCGGCATAACGGTGCAGTTTCCGGTAAAACATAAAAGTGTTCCTTCTCGCCAGAGGCTCCCTCTTTGAGGGAGCTGGCAAAGCCGGTAGGCTTTGACTGAGGGAGTTTATACAAAAGAGCACCTATTGCCCTAAAAAGGCAACAGGTGCTCTTGTTGCGGTTATAACGCGGTGACAGGTGCTTTAATCCACCACGTCCTCGAACTGGCTGTTGTACAGGTCGGCGTAGAAGCCGCCTGCCTCGATCAGCTGGTCGTGGGTGCCCTGCTCTACAATGTCGCCGTCTCGCATGACAAGGATGAGGTCGGCATCGCGGATGGTGGAAAGGCGGTGGGCGATGACAAAGCTGGTACGGCCCTCCATCAGGCGGTCCATGGCGGTCTGGATGCGCTGCTCGGTGCGGGTATCCACGCTGCTGGTAGCCTCGTCCAAAATCAGGATGCGGTTATCTGCCAGAATGGTGCGGGCGATGGTAAGCAGCTGCTTTTGTCCCTGACTGACGTTGGAGGCGTCCTCGTTCAACTCCATCTGGTAGCCGCCGGGCAGGGTGCGGATAAAGTGGTCGGCGTTGGCGGCCTTTGCGGCGGCGATCACCTCTTCATCGGTGGCGTCCAGTCGGCCGTAACGGATGTTCTCCATGATGGTGCCCTTGAACAGCCATGTGTCCTGCAGCACCATGCCAAAGCCCTCGCGCAGAGCGCTGCGGTCAAAGTCCCGCACATCGTGGCCGTTCAGGGTGATGGAACCGGCATCCACATCGTAAAAGCGCATTAGCAGCTTGACCATAGTGGTCTTGCCCGCGCCGGTGGGACCTACGATGGCCACCTTCTGGCCGGGTTGCACCGTACAGCTGAAGTCGTGGATAACAGTCTTGTCCGGGGTGTAGCCAAAGCGCACATGGTCAAAGGTGACCTGTCCGTCAATGTCGGCGGGGTCGGCACGGCGGGCAGGGTCTGCCAGCTGCTCTTCCTCCGGCTCGTTCAAAAACTCGAACACGCGCTCGGCAGCAGCAGCCATGCTTTGCAGCATATTGGACACCTGCGAAAGCTGCTGGATGGGCTGGGTAAAGTTTTTGACATACTGGATAAAGGCCTGAATATCACCAATGGTGATAACGCCGTTTGCAGCAAAAATGCTGCCCACGATGGCCACCGCTACATAGCCCAGGTTGCCCACAAAGTTCATGATGGGCATCATCAGGCCGGAGAGGAACTGGCTCTTCCATGCGGATTCGTACAGCTTATCGTTGGCGGCGTTGAAGTCTGCCAGCACCACGGCCTCCCGGTTGAAGGCCTTGACCACGTTGTGACCAGCGTAGATCTCCTCGACCTGACCGTTGACCACGCCCAGCGTGGCCTGCTGCGCTTTGAAGTACTTCTGGCTGAACTTGACCACCACCAGCACCAGCGCCAGCGATACCGGTAAGATCAGTAGAGCAATCAGGGTCATGCGGGGACTGATGGAAAGCATCATCACCAACACACCGATCATGGTGGTCACGCTGGTGATCAGCTGGGTGATGCTCTGGTTCAGGCTCTGACCCAGCGTGTCCACATCGTTGGTGATGCGGGAGAGCACCTCGCCCACGGTGCGCTTTTCAAAGTACGCCAGCGGCAGGCGGTTGATCTTTTCGCTGATCTGGCGGCGGAAGTCGTAGCAGACCTTCTGGGAAAGGCCGGTCATCAGCCAGCCCTGAATAAAGCTGAAGGCGCTGCTCAGCAGGTACATTCCCAGCAAAAACAGCAGGATGCGGCCGATATACACAAAATCGATGCTGCCGGTGCCGCGCAGCCGGGCGATCCAGCCGGTGGCAAGGGCGGTGGTGGCCTTTGCCAGCACCTTGGGGCCTGCAATGTTGAAGATGGTGGACAGAACAGCAAACAGCATGGCTGCCGCAAGGGGCAGCTTGTAGTGGCTCATGGTGCGGATGAGCTGCCGCAGCGTGCCTTTAAAGTCCTTGGCGCGCTCGGTGGTGGGACGTCCGGGTCTGGGCATATCACTCACCCTCCTTTTCTGTATTCAGGGTATCCAGCGCCAGCTCCTTCTGGCTCAGCTGGCTGCGGGCGATCTCCTGATATTCCGGGCAGCTGACCATCAGCTGGGCGTGGGTGCCCTTGCCTACCAGCCTGCCCTCGTCCAGCACAAGGATCTGGTTCGCGTGCAGCACGGTGGAGATGCGCTGCGCCACAATGATCACAGTGGCGTTGTCGGTCTGCGCTTTCAGGGCGCGGCGCAGCGTTACATCGGTCTTGTAGTCCAGTGCCGAGAAGCTGTCGTCAAACAGATAGACCTTGGGATTTTTGGCAATTGCCCGGGCAATGGAAAGCCGCTGCTTCTGGCCGCCCGATACGTTGGAGCCGCCCTGTGCGATGGGGCTTTGGTAGCCCTCCGGCTTTGCTTCGATAAAATCAGTGGCCTGCGCAATGGCAGCAGCCTTTTGCACCTGTGCGTCGGTGATATCCTCGCCGCCGAATTTCAGGTTGCTGTCAATGGTGCCGCTGAACAGCACACCCTTCTGGGGCACATAGCCCAGCAGGTCGTGCAGCTGTGCCTGCGGCATCTCGCGCACGTCAATGCCGTCCACGGTCACCTTGCCGCCGGTCACATCGTAAAAGCGGGGAATCAGGTTGAGCAGGGTGGATTTGCCGCAGCCGGTGGAGCCGATGATGGCGGTAGTCTCGCCGGGCTTTGCGGTAAAGCTGATGTGCTCCAGTGCATCGCTGTCCGCACCGGGATAACGGAAGCTTACATCCTCGAACTGCACCACGCCCTGCCAGTCGGTGTGCGCCTGTGCGGCTTTTGCGGTGGCTTCGTCCGGGTCGTGGATGGTGGCCTTGGTGCGGATGACCTCGTCGATACGATCCGCAGCCACACCGGCGCGGGGCAGCATGACGGCCACCATGGCCAGCATCAAAAAGGACATGACGATCTGCATGGTGTAGGTGATAAAGGCGATCATTTCGCCCACCTGCATGGTGCCGGCGTCCATGGCCTTGCCGCCGAACCAGACGATGAGCAGGCTGGTGCCGTTCATGATCAGGGTCATAAAGGGCATCATGGCCACCATGGCGCGGTTGGTGAACAGCTGGGTGCCCATCAGCTCCCGGTTGGCCTTGTCAAAGCGCTGCTCCTCAAACTTTTCGCGGCTGAAGGCGCGCACCGGCATGATGCCGGTCAAAATTTCGCGGCTGACCAGATTCAACCGGTCCACCAGCTGCTGCATCATCTTGAATTTGGGCATGGCAACGCTCATCAGGAAAATGATGAGCAACAGCAGGATGGCCACGTCCAGCACCACGATCCAGGAAAGGCCGGAGCTGCTGCCCACAACGTGCAGCACACCGCCAATGCCCAGAATGGGCGCGTAGGCCACCATGCGCAGCAAAATAACGCAGACGAACTGCACCTGCTGGATATCGTTGGTGGTGCGGGTGATAAGGGAGGCGGTGGAGAAGTTCTCAATCTCTGCATTGGAGAAGCCGATAACGCTGGAGAAGGTCTCGCGGCGCAGGTCGCGGCCGATGGCGGCAGATACCCGGGAGGCAAGGAAGCCCACGGCCACAGCCACGGCCACCATCAGCAGGGTGAGTGCCAGCATCTGACCGCCCACCCGGAAGAGGTAACGCATCTGTACATCCTGCGCAACGCCCTGTGCCTCGTATTCCAGCTGCACCAGCAGCAAAGACTGGCTTTTCAGGTTTTCCAGCAGGGTGCTGTCCAGCTGGCTCATGGCACTGTCCAGCTGCTTTTGCAGCATACTGCGGTCAAAACCGGGCATCTGGCTCATGGCGGCAAACTGGCTGCAAACGGTGTCCAGATCCGCTGCCGTGGGGGTGACGGTCTCGGTGTTGGTGTCCGCAGCGGCAGAGGGCATCTCGGTAAGGCCGGTCATGCCCATGCTGTTCTGCCCGGCGGGGGTGTTGGCGGCCTGTGCGGCGGCCATATATAGCACGATGTCCGGGGTGGTCACGGCGTCTTCCAGTGCGGTGCGCTCGGCCTCGGTCAGGTCGGAGCGCAGCTGCAATACGCCATCGTCCTGCAGATAGTACTGGTAGGCGTTTTGCAGCTTCTGCGCATCCTCCTCGCTCATCAGCAGGCTCAGCGCGTCCAGCGTACTCTGGCGCACCGTCTGGGGCAGGGGGCTTTCAATGCCGCCCTGCTGGATGCCGGTGTCCACGATTTTGCTGGTGTAGTCCGGCAGGGCAAGGTCGCAGTACGCCTGCACGAACAGCAGCGCGAACACCACAAGGCAGACCGCCCAGTGCCGGGCCAGCTGCTTAAAGATCTTTGTCATGGTTCGTTTCTCCCTTCGGGTCAATGTTGCGCGCGGCATTTTCCGCAAGAATGGCATCCATCAGCGCGCCGCGCAGCGCGTCCATCTGGGCTACCTGCTCCGGCTCCAGCCGTGCCAGCACGCTGGCAAAGTAGTCGCGCAGAGCCTGCTCACACTGGTGGCACAGCTCGTACCCTTTGGGGGTGATGCGCACCAGCGTTTTGCGGCGGTCGGCGGGGTCCGGTTCCCGCACCACGGTGCCGTCCTGCTCCATCAGCCGCAGCCCGCGCGAGACCGCCGGCAGCGGCTGGCGGATCTCCCGGGCAAGGTCAGAGACATAGATGGCACCGTCCTTGCCGTGGCAGTTGATGGAATGCAGCAGGCCTTCCAGCATATTAAAGTGGCATTTGGGGCAATCGGCCAGCGCCGCCCGTATCCCGGCCTTGGATGCCTTGCTCAGCTGCCCGATATAGTGGCACATCCCCTGAAAGCTGGGGGTGCTTGGCTCGGACACAACAGTCCCTCCTCGTTTGCATTTTTCAAATACTTAACAGCTGTTAAGTATTAACGCCTGATAAGCATATTCCTTTTGCAGCCGGATTGCAAGGGGATAGGGAAATGTTAAACAAAAATTCACAAAAAAATTGTGAGCTTTGTCAGGGTGAAAAACTACTTCTACTGCATAGAAATAAAGGACAGGCAGAAACGGAGGGTGCGGATGGAGCAGGGATTCCAAGTGTTGTTACAGGTATTCGGCGGATTGGCGCTGTTTTTATATGGAACGGACAGCCTGTGCCGGGCGGTGCAGCAGGGAGCGGGCAGGCGTCTGCGCAGTTTGCTGGCGCGGTGCACCGCAAACCCGGTGGCAGGGCTGCTGACCGGTGCGGCGGTAACGGCGGTGCTGCAAAGCAGCTCGGCGGTCACGGTCATGGTCATTGCCTTTCTGGCGGCGGGGCTGTTGCAGCTGCGGCAGGCAGTGTCGGTGGTATTCGGAGCGAACATCGGCACAACGGTTACGGCGCAGCTGCTGGCGTTCCGGGTGGAAAACTGGCGGTATCTGCTGCTGTTTGGCGGGGTGCTGCTCTGTCTGGTCTGTAAGGGCTGGCGGGGACGCTGCGTGGGCGAGGCGGTGTTCGGCTTCGGACTGCTGTTCGAGGGCGTTACGGTGATGCGCAGCGCCATGGAGCCGTTGCTGCAAAGCCCGTTGCTCCGGCTGGAGCTTGCCCGGGTGCAGCAAAGTCCTCTGCATGGGCTGCTGGCAGGCGTCTGCATGACCCTGACGGTGCAGAGCAGTTCTGCCACGGTGGCGCTGCTGCAAAGCATGGCGGCGCAGCCCGGGGCAGACGGTGTACACAGCCTGCTGGGGCTGACGGCTGCTATTCCCATTTTGCTGGGGGATAACATCGGCACCACCATAACAGCGGTGCTTGCCGCCATCGGGCAGGGAAGAGACGCTAAGCGGGTGGCGGCGGCCCACGCGATTTTCAACTTGAGCGGCGCGGCGGTGTGCTGCGCACTCTTGCAGCCCTTTGCGGCGCTGGTGCGGCTGTGCTCGCCCACAGGGGCAGAGTGCGCCGTGATCGCCCGGCAGATCGCTAACGCACACACCCTGTTCAACGGGCTGTGTGCGCTGGTATGGCTGCCCCTGACCGGACAGATGGTGCGGCTGGTCTGCACGCTGCTGCCGGATAAAAATCGCCCGAAGGAACGGTTGTAAAACGGGGCAGATACATTATATAAAGGAATACAGCGAAAGATAAGCGGTCGGATGTGGTGTTGGCTGCAAACATTGTGAGCAAATGGAGAGTATGCTCTGATTTTTGTGCAAAAAATCTCCCAAAATGCTTGAAAATCCTTTTTATGGTACCGAAACTGTGCGATACTGGGTTCACCGGGAAAGCCCCGGGTACAAAACAGACACACAGGAGGGAAACACCATGAAGGATTTTGAGTTGCGTTATGTGGGCAGTCATGTGGAGGTATACACCGGCAGTGGTGTGTTCCTGTTTTCGGCCGATACAGTGCGCGAGGCCATGGAGGAGTTGGCAGAGTAAGCGGGGATATCCTGCGCCCCGAGAAGGCACAATGTAAAATGTATGTAAAATAAAAGAAAGCTTTTGGTTTTACACCCGGAAATATGTTGCGAAATGTGTGGAAAAAGTAACTTTCCTGTAAAATAAACCTTGTTGAGACGCCCCCTTTGATGATATAATAAAAATAAGCGGCTTCCGGAACGGTGCGGCGCTGTGCGTACGTAAGGTTCCGATGGCTGTGTGCTGTAAAGGATAAAAAGGGAAGTTTCATATTAGGAGTATCGTTATGGATATCACACACATTACCTCTCTGCTGGGCGGCGTTGCGCTGTTCTTGTACGGTATGTCCATCATGGGTGCCGGACTGGAAAAGCTGGCAGGCGGCAAGATGCAGGGCGTATTGCAAAAGCTTACCTCTTCCACCATCAAAGGCGTGATCTTCGGCACACTGATCACCGGCGTTATTCAGTCGTCGGCTGGTACGGTGGTTATTTGTGTCGGCCTCGTCAACTCTGGTATCATGACACTGACGCAGTCGGTAGGCGTGATCATGGGTGCAAATATTGGTACTACGGTAACAGGTCAGTTGATCCGCATGGCGGATATCTCGGGCGACAGCCTGTGGCTGACCTTGATCCAGCCCAAGACTTTTGCCCCCGTGGTGGCGTTTATTGGCTGCATTTTTTATGTGTTCCTGCGCAATGCCAAAAAGAAGAATATCGGCCAGATCATGCTTGGCTTCGGTATCCTGTTTACCGGCATGAGCCTGATGGATACCGGCGTGGCACCCCTGCGGGAGAGCGCCGTCTTTCAGAATCTGTTCGTCACCATGACCAACCCCATTCTGGGTGTTCTGGTGGGCGTGGTGGTCACTGTGATTATCCAGTCCTCCTCTGCCTCGGTGGGTATTTTGCAGGCACTGTCCAGCACGGGTCTTGTCACCTTCAGCTCTGCCATCCCCATCATTCTGGGTGCACATATCGGTACGGCGTTCACCCCGCTGCTCACCATCGGCGGCTCTTCCAAGGATGGTAAGCGGGCAGCGCTCATCCACCTGTATTTCAACGTCATCGGCAGCGTGATCCTGCTGGCGCTGATCTATGCGGTGCAGTTCACCATCGGCATCCCCATGTGGGGCGATGTGATGAACAAGAGCTCCATTGCAAACATCCATACTATGTCCAGCGTGTGCGCCATGCTGCTGTTCCTGCCTTGCAGCGGGGTGCTGAGCCGCTTGGCGATGCTCACGGTGCCCAGCAGCGTGGAGGAAGCACAGGAGCTGAGCATGCCGGTGCTGGACGAGCGTCTGTACAAGAGCCCGGCTGTGGCTTTGCAGCAGGCTAAGAACGCGGTGATCAAGATGTCCCGCCGTGCCGCCCGCAACGTGGGTCTGGCTGCGCCGCTGCTTTTGAAGATGGACGAGGAGACCGTGAGTGCCATCAAGGTGCGCGAGAACCTGATCGACCGCATGGAGGTGGAGATCACCAACTACCTGATCAAGCTGACCGATCAGGAGCTGGGCGATGACGAGAGCCACGCGGTGACCGAGCTGCTGAACTTTGTCACCGAGTTCGAGCGCATCGGCGACTACGCCGTGAATATCATGGAAAAGGCCGAAGAACTGTACGACAAGGAAGCCAGCTTCAGCGAGAGCGCCAAAAAGGAACTGCAATTGCTGGACGACGCATTGGAGCGCATTCTGGTTCTGACGGACGATGCCTTTGAAAACGACGATATCCAGAAGGCGATGCAGGTAGAGCCGCTGGAAGAGATTATTGATGTGATGGTGGAGCGCCTGCGCGACCAGCACATCCGCCGTCTGAAGGACGGCATCTGCTCCATCGACACCGGCGTGGTGTTCCTCGATGTGCTGAACAACGCCGAGCGTATCTCCGACCACTGCTCTAACATCGCGGTACGAATGGTGGGCATGGAAGCCGGCGAAGATTACGACTCCCACACCCTGAAAAACATCATGCACCATAGCCCCAGCAAGGACTATATGTTGGAATATGAGCAGCGCCGCAAGGAATACCTTGTGCCGCTGGAAGAAATGGAAGCCTGAATCATATAAATGCAACAGGCCGCTGCACAATGTGCAGCGGCCTGTTGCATTTATTCCCCCAGATCCTCCAGCAGCAAGTCCAGCTCCCGGGGGCTGTTAACTACAAGCCCGCGCTTGATGCGCAGGGCATCGTTTTCCGGCAGAAGATTGGTGTAGATGCCGGTTACACGAATCAAAGTGCCCGGGGTGCCATCGGCGCGGCAGGTGTACACCGCCACCCGCCCGCCGCTGTCCCGCAGGCAGTAGCGGGCGGCGTCCGTCTGGGGCACTGCCTGCGCGGCAAGGCTCAGAGGAGAGGCGGGGTCGGTCTCGGACCCCGCGGGGGTTTGAGACAGCGGCAGCTTTGGCAGCGCCATCCAGAACAGACTGAAAACAATGGTGAATACGCAAAGCCCGTAGAACAGGCAGACAGACAGCTTGCGCATAAAAAACACTCCCTTCCCCCGTAAGTATGCCCCATTTTTGCGGATAGCAGACAATTTTCACACGCGGGCACTGTACTTTCTACAACGGAGTGTGCTATACTATTTACATCTGCTCAGCGCATAAAGATTGGTTCTTGCCCGGCTGGGGCGTGCGTGCTATAATATGGTATTGCAGTTTGAAGTTTCGTGTCACAAACGATGTGGATAAAGTCCGGCGCAGCAATGCCCGGCAACAGTCTTGAAATGTCAGGAGGCGATCCCTATCTCCAACAATGAGATGAGAAAGATCCATCGGAGCGGCGAGGAGCAGCCTGCCCGCCCGGTGGGACGTAAGGTCAATGTTTCCCAGAGCCGCCGCGAGGCACGCCCCGCAGCGGAAAACCGTACCCGCGCACCCAAAGCACCCAAAAGCCCCAAGCCGCCGAAGGAAAGGAGCAAGCACCCCATTCTGCGGTTTATTGGCCGCACCCTTGCTACGGTGCTCTGCCTTGGCATCATGCTGGGCAGCGTGGTGGCCGTGGGCATGGTGTTCTATGTAGTGCAGGCTACCGCCAACGATGGCGACCTGCTGGACCTGGACAACATCCAACTGAGCCAGTCCAGTATGGTGGTGGCTACCGACCCGGATACCGGCGCACAGGTGGAGTATGCCACCCTGCGCTCTTCCAACAGTCACCGTGTGTGGGCAGACCTTGAGCAGATCCCATCCAATTTGCAGTATGCCTTCATTTGCACCGAGGATAAGGACTTCTACTCAGAGCCCGGCGTCAACTTCAAGCGCACCATCGGCGCAATGATCAACGAGTATCTGCTGCCCATTTACAGCTCCAAGCAGGGCGCATCCACGCTGGAGCAGCAGCTCATCAAGAACCTGACCGATGACAACAGCGCCAGCGGCATTGATGGCGCACTGCGCAAGGTGCGCGAGATCTACCGCGCCCTCTGCCTGAGCCGCAGCTACTCCAAGGAGACCATTCTGGAGGCTTACCTGAACACCATCAGCTTTACCGGCACCATTCAGGGTGTGCAGACGGCAGCCAACGAGTACTTCAACAAGGACGTCAGCCAGCTGAGTCTGTGGGAGTGCGCCACCATTGCCTCCATTACCAAAAACCCCACCAACTATAACCCCTACACGAACCCCGAAAACCTGATCAACCGCCGCAACTTTATTATGTACAATATGTGGCAGCAGGGCGTGATCAGCGAGGAGGACTACCGCAACGGTGCTGCTCAGCCCCTTGTGCTGGCCGAAGAGGACAGCGGCAAAAAGCCCAGCACTGTCACCTCCTACTTCACCGATGCACTGTTCAACGAGGTCGTGCAGGATATCATGACCAAGGAGGGCATTAGCGAGTCCGAGGCGCAGAAGCTGCTCTACACCGGCGGCTTTACCATCGAAGCGACTGTCAACACCAAGTTGCAGTCCCAGATGGAAAACCTGATGCTGAACACTGATGATGCTTACTTCCCGGCGGGCTGGCATGAGGAAGAGGTCACCTCCATTTCGGACGATGATGTGCAGGTAATGAATGCGGACGGCACCCCCAAGACCCGCACCGGCGAGGACGGCACCGTCTACTATTACCGCAACGTGCGCACACAGGCTGCCATGGTCACGCTGGACTATGACGGCAATGTGCTGGCTATTGTGGGCGGCTTGGGCGAAAAGACCAAGAGCCTTTCCCTGAACCGCGCCTACAACGTGGAGCGGCAGACCGGTTCTACCATCAAGCCCATCGGTGCCTATGCACTGGGCATCGAGTATGGTCTGGTCAACTGGTCCACCATGCTCAACAACTCCCCCCTGTACCAGAAGCAGGATATGATCATCCGGGACGAGGACTACTGCCGCAAGAACGGCCTGATGGGCCTCTCCGACAAGCAGCTCCGCGCTTACCCCAACGCATGGCGCAGCTGGCCGCGCAACTACGGCGGCAACTACGGTGATGGCAGCGATCTCCCGCTGTGGAACGGCCTTGCCCGCTCGCTGAATACCATCGCAGTCCGCGTGGGCGACCTTGTGGGCGCAAGCAATATCTTCAACTTCGTCTACAATACCTTACAGCTGAACACGCTGGACCCCACCAACGACGTGGGTCTGGCGCAGATGGTCATGGGCAGCCAGACTAAGGGTGTTACCCCCATGGCGCTGGCTGCGGCTTTCCAGATCTTCTACGATGGTGAGTACACCACCCCGCACCTGTACACCCGTGTGCTGGACCGGGACGGCAACATCTATCTGGAAAACAACGCCACCAGCTATCAGGCACTGACCCCCGATACCGCTTATGTCATGAACCGCCTGCTGAAGAACGTTTTGTTCTCCAGCGTAGGTACTGCCAGCGGCCGCTACCCCAACTCCAACGGCATGGAAGCCTTTGGTAAGACCGGTACTGCCAGCGACGAAAAGGATCTGTGGTTCGTGGGCGGCACGCCCTACTATGTCACCGCTGTGTGGTGGGGCTACGATGCACCTTACGATATGACCAAGACCCTGTCCAAGCAGCAGGCCAAGACCCGTACCTGTGTGACCGCGTGGAAGGCACTGATGGAGCAGGCACAGGCAGACCTGCCCTATAAGGCATTCCCCACCTCCGCAGGCGTGGTGGAGCGCCGCTACTGCACCCAGAGCGGACTGCTGGCCGGTGCGGGCTGCCCGAGCACTGCCGTGGGCTACTACCGTGCCGATGACCTGCCCGATACCTGCACCTATTCCCATGCTGCACCGCAGGCTGCTGCCCCTACCGAGAACACAGACGGTGCTGTGCCCACCCAGCCGGTCACCCCTACCGACACCAGTGCGCTGGATACGGAGTAAGGGTAAAAATCGTACTTTTTCGCCCCTTTGCTGAAAAATCCGGCAAGGACAGGGCGCACTTTACAAGACAAAACTGGACAAAGTGACAAAATAGCATCCGGGCTCTTGCATTGCAGGGGTTCGGATGCTATTATATTTTCTGCAAGAACACTTGTGTTTGAGAGGTGAACAAGTTGGAACGCCGTTTTTATCTGGTGGATGCGCAGGTGCTGCCGGAGGTCTTTCTCAAGGTGGTACGTGCCAAGGAGCTGCTGGCCAGCGGGGAAGCCCGCAGCATTTCGGCTGCGACCCGTGCTGTGGAACTTTCGCGCAGTGCATTTTATAAGTATAAGGATTGTATCTTTGATTCCGAGAACGGCCGTGAGGTCATCACGGTCATGGCCACCCTGCGGGACGAGACCGGTGCGCTGCAAAGCCTTCTGGCAGGCATCAGCGCCGCAGGTGCCAGCATTGTGACCATCAACCAGTCTACCCCGGAAAACGGGGCTGCGCTAGTGGCGGTCACCATTCGCACCGATACCATGCAGATGTCCCCCGAGGAGCTGACCGAAAAGCTTTCGCGCCAGCGCATGGTCGTGGGTGTGCGCTGTGGGTATAACCTGTAACAAAACAGGAAACGAGGGAAAGAGAGTATGGCTAAAATTGCAATTCTGGGCTTTGGCACGGTGGGCAGCGGCGTATACGAGGTGCTGTGCCGCAATGCTGCAAGTGTCTCCCGCCGGGCTGGCGAACCGGTGGAGGTAAAGTACATTCTGGACCCGAAGGACTTTACCGGCAACCCGGTGGAGCCTTTGGTGGTGAAGAGCATTGACGTGATCCTGCAGGACCCGGAGATCCGGGTGGTGGTGGAGACCATCGGCGGCACCCGCTTTGCTTACCCTTATGTCAAGGCGTGTCTGGAGAGCGGCCGCAGCGTGTGCACCTCCAACAAGGAGATGGTGGCAACCTACGGCGCAGAGCTGCTGGCACTGGCCAAGGAGCACGACTGTGCCTTCCTGTTCGAGGCCTCTGTGGGCGGCGGTACGCCCATCATCACCCCTATGCACCAGTGCCTGGCGGCTAACGTCATCACCGAGGTGGAGGGCATCGTGAACGGCACCACCAACTTCATGCTCACCAAGATGGTGCGGGAGGGCCTTGACTTTGAGGATGCGCTGCACATTGCGCAGGAGCTGGGCTACGCCGAGACCAAGGACCCCAGTGATGACGTGGACGGCCGCGATGCCTGCCGCAAGATTGCCATCCTGTCCTCCATGGTGTGCGGCCACCAGATCTACCCCCAGAACATTCCCACCCGGGGCATCCGCGCCATTACCGCCGCCGATGTGGCCAGTGCTGAAAAGCTGGGCTGCGTCATCAAGCTGATTGCATGGATGAAGCTTGGCAAGGATGGCAGCGTGGCCGCCGGGGTAGAGCCGTGTCTGGTGCCCAAGGCAAACCAGCTGGCCAGCGTGGACGATGTGTTCAACGCGGTGCTGGTCAAGGGCGATATGCTGGGCGATGTGGTGTTCTACGGCAAGGGCGCAGGCAAACTGCCCACCGCCAGCGCTGTGGTGGCAGATGTTGTGGATGCCCTGAAAAACGGCGCACAGGTGCACGACAGCCTGTTCTGGCAGCCTGCGGACCCGGTAGACGGTATGCTCACCGACCCGGCTCCCGCTGCATATTATGTGCGTGTGGCGGGCATTGCACCCGCTGTGGTGGAGGCCATCTACGGCTACGGCAAGGTGGTGGATGAGCGGTACGAGGGCTGCGCTTACTTTGTGGAGCGCGCCGACGAGCGTGCGCTGGCAGAGGCCGCGCGCAAGGTGGAGGCCGTGGGCGGCAGTGTGAAGCTGGTGCTCAAGCGTCTGCCCGAGGAAGTGTAACGGAAAGGAACTGCGGCAATGAAGATCAAAGTTTCGGTCCCTGCCACCAGCGCCAACGTAGGCTCCGGCTTCGATGCACTGGGTCTGGCAGTAACCCTGTACAACACGGTCACCTTTGAGGACAGCGAGGTGCTGGAGATCTCGGCATCGGACGGCACCCGCATCCCCCGGGGCGAGAGCAATCTCGTGTACCGCTCTGCCAAGGGGCTGTTCGAAAAAGTGGGCAAGCAGATCCCGCCCCTCAAGATCACCCAGACGAACCCCATCCCCATGGCACGCGGTCTGGGCTCCTCTTCGGCCTGCATCATCGCGGGTCTGCTGGGCGCAAACCGGATGCTGGGCGATGTGCTCAACACGCAGGAGCTGCTCACGCTGGCAACTGCCATCGAGGGACACCCCGATAACGTGGCTCCGGCCCTGCTGGGCGGCCTGACCAGCAGCGTGTTTGAGGACGGCAAGGTGTATTCGGTCAAGCGGAATGTGGATGAAAGTCTCTGCTTTGCCGCCATCGTGCCGGACTACAAGCTGCTGACCGAGGCAGCCCGTGCGGCTCTGCCCAAGGAGGTATCTCACAAGGATGCGGTGTATAACCTGTCCCGTGCGGCGCTGGTGCCCGCAGCTTTCTGCGAGGGTCGGCATGACCTGCTGGCTATTGCCACCGAGGATAAGCTGCACCAGCAGTACCGGATGCCCCTGATGCCCGGCTCCCGCGAGGTATTCGATATGGCGCGGCTGTGCGGCGCAAAGGCCGTGTATGTGTCCGGCGCAGGCAGCACGGTCATGGCAGTGGCAGAAAAGGCCGAAGCCGAAAAGTTCTATTCCAAGTTGGAAAAGGGTCTGGAACTGCTGGAAGGTCTGGACGGATGTGAAGCATTTACACTGTTGCAGCTGGATGCCGATAACACCGGCGCGACTGTGGAATGATAAACGGGTAAGGGAAGTGCAAGAACGCTTCCGCCCGGCAAGCCCCCGCAAACGCGGGGCGTAAAGAGGAGAGTGACAAGATATGGCGTTGATCGTACAGAAATTCGGCGGTTCCTCCGTAAAGGACCGTGACCGTATCTTCAACGTTGCGCGGATCGTGGCTAACACCCACAACGCGGGCAATGACGTAGTGGTGGTGGTCTCCGCACAGGGCGACACCACCGATGACCTGATCGCCAAGGCAGGGGAGATCACCCATAACCCCTCGGCGCGTGAGATGGATATGCTGCTGGCCTCCGGCGAGCAGATCAGCATCGCACTGCTGGCCATGGCGCTGAACGAGCTGGGCTGCCATGCCATCAGCCTGACCGGCTGGCAGGCGGGCTTCCGCACCGACCGTGCCTACACCAAGGCGCGCATCACCCGGCTGGAGACCGAGCGGATCTCCTCCGAGCTGGAGCGCAACCGTGTGGTGGTGGTGGCAGGCTTCCAGGGCCTGAACAAGCTGGATGACATCACCACGCTGGGACGCGGCGGCTCCGATACCAGTGCTGTGGCCATTGCTGCTGCTCTGCACGCTGACCGCTGCCAGATCTACACGGATGTGGAAGGCGTTTACACCGCCGACCCGCGTAAGGTGCGCAACACCCGCAAGCTGGAGGAGATCACCTTTGACGAGATGCTGGAGCTGGCATCTCTGGGCGCACAGGTGCTGAACAACCGCAGCGTGGAGCTGGCCAAAAAGTACAATGTGGAGCTGGAGGTGCTCTCCAGCCTGAACCCCATCCCGGGTACGGTGGTTAAGGAGGTTACAAAGGACATGGAAGGTATGCTGATCAAGGGTGTTGCCAAGGACACCGATGTTGCTGTTATCACGATTCTCAACGTTCCCGATGAGCCGGGCATGAGCTTTAAGATCTTCGGCCTGCTGGCACAGAAGAACATCAATGTGGACATCATCCTGCAGTCCACCGGCCGCGACGGCAAGAAGGACATCAGCTTTACCTGTGCCGAGGGCGAAGCCGAGGTGGCTATGCGTGTGCTGAAGGACAGCGCACACTTCAGCAATGTCAGCGTGGATACCACCTGCGCCAAGGTCTCTATCGTGGGTGCCGGTATGCAGAGCCACAGCGGCGTTGCTTCCAAGATGTTCGAGGCACTGTCCAACAACAATATCAACATCAAGATGATCTCCACCAGCGAGATCAAGATCTCCTGCATTATCGACCGTGCAGACGCCGACAAGGCTGTCGGTGCCATCCACGATATGCTGTTTGACTGATCTGCGTAAAATTTTTGATTGTGACCTGTCTGCTCCCTGCCGGGGGTGGGCGGGTCATAATTTTTTTACACACGGCGGCGTTTACACAAATTGCAAAGGGGTGTATAATATAGTTTGAATCTGTGCGGCGCACCGGCGCTGCAACTATGCCGAAAAGGAGCCCCGCCGCATGAGTGAATCCACCCGTACCTCTAGAGCGCCTGCTGACAAGCGCCTGACCTATCAACAATGGAAGCACCGCAAAATGCTGCGGCTGGCCCGTAACTGGGTGCTGTTTCTGGCCGGCTGCGCTGCGGTGGTAGCGCTGCTGACCGGCGGCATCCTGTGGCTGCTGCCCAAGGTGCACGGCCTGCTGGCCGGGCCAAAGGTATTTGCAGCCAGTGTGTACGACGGCACAGACTATGTGTTCAACGCCGCAGATGCTCGGCTTACGCTGGTAAATGCCAACCTGCCCTATACCGCTGAGCCGACCCCGCTGCTGGATACTGCCGACGAGGCCACCGGTCAGCAGCTGGAGGCCGAAGCGGCCATGCAGTACCGCAGTATGGTCGCTGCCGCGCAGGCGGACGGTGTCAGCCTGACCCTTGTGACGGGTTATCAGGACGCCGACACCCGGCAGGCCGCCTACGAGGCTCGGGTGCAGACCTACCGCGATAAGCGCAAGAGCGAAGAGGAAGCCGCCCGTCTGGCGGCTACCATCCAGCCCGCCGCCAACGCCAACGAACACGGCACCGGCTACGCGGTGGATATCCTCAGTGCGGACGACCCGCAGCAGGACACCGGCTTTGCCGAGACCCGCGCCTACGAGTGGCTTACGGCCTACGCGGCGGAATACGGCTTTATCCTGCGCTACCCGCAGGACCGGCAGGCTGCCACAGGCATCGTGTTCGAGCCGTGGCACTGGCGCTATGTGGGGGTGGAAAACGCCCTTGCCATCCGCGCCAGCGGCCTGAGCTTGGAAGAGTTTATCGCCCTGCAGCGGGCAGACTGAATCAAATGCTCTGTGCGCGGCACAGAGAGAAGGGAATTATCATTGGAACGTACTCTCATTGCACCGGGCGTGCATCTTTCCTGCGACCCGGCTTCTAAATTCAACCGCTGCCGCATCAGCATCCACTTTGCCTTCCCGGCAGAGCGTAAAACGGCCACTACCCATGCGCTTTTGCCGCTGGTGATGGAGCGCGGCTATGCGGACTGCCCGGATATGACCCGGCTGACCAAAAAGCTGGCAAAGCTCTACGGTGCAGACCTGACCGTGGACGCCCGCCCCATGGGCTGCAACCACAACCTCTGCGTCAGCGTGACCGGCATCAAGGATGCCTTTGCGCTGGAAGGCGAGGCGCTGACCGCCGAGTATACCAAAATTGCGCTGGGTGCGGCCTTCCATCCCTATCTTGTGGATGGCTGCTTCGACCCGCAGGCCGTCAGCATTGAAAAGCAGATGCTGAAAAAAGGCCTTGAGGACGAGATCAACGATAAGCGCATTTACTGCCTGCATCAGGCCAACCGGGAGTTCTTTGGCAACAGCCCGGCGGGCGTGCGGCAGGAGGGCTATCTGGAAGAGGTGGACGGCCTTACCCCGGCCATGCTGACCGCCGCCTACCGGCAGATGCTGCGCACCGCCAACATCGAGCTGCTGGTGCTGGGCTGCGACGCCGCCCAGACCGCCGCTATCCGGGACGCTTTGCTGGCAGAACTTGCCTGCATCGACCGCGCCCCGCTGCCGCTGGTGGAAAACATGGCGATGCC
>CAKSZF010000023.1 GCA_934525405.1 uncultured Faecalibacterium sp. | reverse complement strand
TCCGGGATCAGGCCGGTGGCCGGATCGATGGGCAGCTGCCCGGATACATAGACGGTCTGCCCTGCAGCGATGCCCTGCGAATAGGGGCCGATGGCAGCGGGAGCATTGGGGGTAACGATCACCTGTTTCATCCGATTTTCTCCTTTTCCATTTGTTAGGGTGTATCTGAAAACAAAGAAAATGACGAATATTTCGCAAGCACAAGCGGGATTTAAGGCAAACAGCCGCAGGAATCCTTTGTGGATTTCAAGGCTGTTTAACGCAAAATCCAGCTGTGTTTGTAGAAATAGGCTAAATTTTCGACTTTTCAGGTACCCCTTAGGGAGGGCTGTCCTTCCCTTGCTGACACTATCCTAACGCAGTGAGAATATTTTGTCAATAATATTTTCTTATCATGAGAACAAATTGTCGTGCATGACAAAAACGCCCGAGAAATGTCATCACTTTGACGAAACAATGGATACAATGCACCTTTTTATTGTAAATTTCTGTCATTTCTGCTATGATAGCAATAGAACACGCATGAGAATTTTTTCTCACGCGCTCCAGCAGTACAAAAGAGGTGAACGGGATGGATGCAAGACTTGAGCCTTATCGCGTAGTGGTATCTTTTCTGGGGGAGGCGCTGGGCCCAGACTACGAGGTGGTGCTGCACGACCTTACCAGCGAGGACGGCATCATTGTTGCCATCGTCAACAACCACATCAGCGGACGCACCGAGGGCGCGCCCCTTTCCAACATGGCGCTGCGCTTCATTCAGGAGCGGATGTACGAAAAGCAGGATTATCTGGCGGGCTATCAGGGCGCTTCGCAGGCCAAGGGGCGTCTGCGCTCCTCCACCATGTTCATCAAGGACAACGGCCAGCTCATCGGGATGCTCTGCATCAACTTTGATGCCGGCAAGTACAGCCGCATCGCGCAGGAGCTGCTTGCCCTCTGCGGGGCGCACACCGAGCCCTCCTCTACCGGCATCGGGGTGGAGAACTTTGTCAGTTCCCTGCCCGACGCCGTGCAGAATGCCATTGCCGAGGTGACCGGCAGCGCCGGGCTGCCGCCCGACCGGCTGACGATGGAGGAGAAGATCCGCATCGTGGAGTCCCTGCACCACGCGGGCATCTTTTATATGAAGGGTGCCGTCAGCGAAGTCGCCGCCCAGCTGGGCTCTTCGGAGGCCACCATCTACCGCTACCTGAGCAAGCTGAAGTGAGCTGCGAACGAACTGTTTCCTGAAAAAGGAATCGCCCACTTGAGCGAAGAGGGGCAGTATCTTTGTGCCAACGAGGGGATTCCACAGTACGAAGATACTGCTTGCCACTGCTATGAACGCCTTTTGAATTGCAAAATGATTTTTCAGTTGCTATACTGGGCTTATCAAAATTTTTTCGGGAGGATGCTGCAGTGACCGCACAGACAATGCAAATCGGGAACAAACCTTGCCGCATTTACGGCGAGCCCCATGCAGAATACCTACTGCTCCAAATGACCGGTGAACATGAGCTGCAGAGCATAGACCATGAAGTGACAGTGACTGCGCAGAGCGGCCGGAATTTTCTGTTTGCAGCCATCCCGGTGGAAAACTGGAACGATGCACTTTCTCCGTGGGAAGCCCCTGCGGTGTGGGGAACGCAAGGCTTCGGCGGCAATGCTGCGGACACCCTGCGCTTTCTGACAGAACAGGTTGTTCCCACACTGAAGCAGCAGTTTCATCTCCCGGAAAACGTCAAAATCATTCTGGGAGGCTATTCGCTGGCGGGATTGTTTGCACTGTGGGCATCCACTCAGACAAAGCTGTTCTACGGTGTCGCCGCCGCCTCGCCCTCTGTTTGGTTTCCGGGCTGGATGGAGTTTGAACAACAGCACCCGATACAGACGCAGCGCGTTTATCTGAGCCTTGGCGGCAAGGAGGAAAACACGAAAAACGCCGTCATGGCTGTGGTGGGCGATAACATCCGCACTCTGCACAGCCGACTTACAGAGCGTAGCACAGACTGCACCCTTGAATGGAACAGCGGCGGGCATTTCAAAGACGCCGATTTGCGTACCGCAAGAGCCTTTCGGTGGGTGATGGAGGAACGCACATGACCATTTTGATTGATGCAGACGGCTGCCCGGTTGTCAATCTAACTTTGCAGATTGCGAAACCATTTGGCGTTCCGGTCATCATCCTGTGCGACACCTCTCACCAAATCGAGCGGGAAGGTGCGCAGACGCTGGTGTTCGACAAAGGAGCGGACAGCGTGGACTTTGCCCTCGTCAACCGGGTAAAACCGGGTGATATTGTCGTAACACAGGACTACGGGCTGGCGAGTATGTGCCTTGCCAAGTGCGCCCGGGTGCTGAACCAGAACGGTTTGGAATACACCGCCGACAACATAGACGCTCTCATGCTGCGGCGTTATGAAAACAAAAAGCTCCTCCGTGCCGGAAAGCACCCCAAGGGGAGCCCAAAGCGGACGAAGGAGCAGGATGCCAAGTTTGCGGACACGCTTGAGAAGATTCTGAGCAAAAAATATTGATACATATTTTTTGAAGGATGGAGAAATCCGGTTGGATATGCAAAAAAGCACCAGCCTGAGCCGGTGCTTTTTGTTGGCGGGGATGGTGACTACTCTGCACAAAGCATCCAGCGATGGTGCAATCAGAAGATTCTTGTGGGCTTCAAAATCCGTGGCACACTGACAATTCCACGGCTTGCGGTCGTTGAGTTTATGTCCGGCGACCGTGCAACGGCTATCGTCCGAAAATCCTCAAAGCACCTTGATCTGCTCCGCACCTATGCACAGGACTGCCATGAAGGTGCAATGACAATTACATATTAAACGAACAGGACTGCTCCACAGTGCAATGTGTGTGAAGCAGTCCTGTTTGCTTAGTAGGGATTTATCTGTCTTTCTTGTCGAGCTGGATGTGGGACATTTCCGAAAGAATCGCTTTCTTTTCATGCTCCTGTAAATACACAGGATTCAGTTTTGACTTCGTATATTTCAGATAGCTGTCAGCGGTCTTTTGCATCAGCACAGCCGTAAAATAGCGCTCCCAACTGAAATACTGCTGGCTTTCCACATGATTTTCCGGCGATTTCAGAATTTCATCGACCTCCGCGTCTTCGAGCAATCCAGAACGAAGAATCAACCATTCAAACGATTCTGGCAGGTAAATATGAGAATCCGGCTGGAGGGCGAGCAGTTGCATAATGCGCT
Organism: uncultured Faecalibacterium sp.; assembly: GCA_934525405.1. Classification (GTDB taxonomy): domain Bacteria; phylum Bacillota; class Clostridia; order Oscillospirales; family Ruminococcaceae; genus Faecalibacterium. The sequence goes on along the minus strand of CAKSZF010000023.1, from coordinate 14,852 downwards.
CCATCTGCGAACCAAACGCCGCACCGTCTGCAACCACCAGAACATTCTCCCCTGCACGGTCGGACAGCATTTTGAAAATGTTGGACTTCCCACCAGCAGATTCGCAGAAAATTCCGTTTTCGGCGCAAACAGCCTGAAAAAACTGGAGCCCCGAATTGGAATCCTCTGTAATGATTGCCGCTGGTTTTAGTTTCTCCAACCCCATCGGCTTTCCGTAAATTCGGAAAAACTCATTGTAGGTCTGTTTCAAGTCTCCGAAGTGTTTGGATGCCCGGATTCCGTAAATTTCCGTTACGCTGTACGGTAATGTTTCAAGTCCTTCCCGCGTGACGAGCACATAGTAGTTGTCTGTTTTCTGAATCGCTGCGGCAAATTCCTTTGAAGCAGTAAAAGCATTCCCTTCATCAATAAAAACGATACTCTGCGAAAGGTCGGAAAGCTGTTTTTCCCACTGCCGCCCGGAAAGAACAACGCAATCCTTCTCGCATTGCAGTTCTATTCCACTGTCTGGGCCTAGTTCCTCGTATTCCCGAATCATCTCCACGAGCGTTGTTTTTCCTGTGGCACTATCTCCACGCAAGATCGTGATGTTCCGGCGTATTTCAAAATCGAACTTGATTTTTCGGTTTTGTACAACGACCCGATATGCTCCTGTCATAAATAATCCTCACACATAAAGTCCTGCAACGGGGACAAGTTCCCGCATGGAGTGAACGATCTGATTGGTGTTCAGGATGCGGATGGTAAATGTTCCATTTCCAAAATCCATGAGATGCCGAAGGTTGATGGTAACATCCCGATTTTCAGCGATTTTTAACAGCCATTTGGCACAGTTATCTCCACAGGTCGAAGCGTTGAACACCTTTTCCGGCTCGTTGGCTATCAAAATCAGGGTCTTTACTCCGCCCGACAACTGCACCGGGGGAATCTTCCCCAGCACCGGACTATCAATCACACCGCTGTCCAGTACAGTGGAATGGTCTACATCTTGTATCATCTCACGAGTAAGCGGAGCTGTGATCCACTCCTCTGCATAAGTGTTCTTAAAATAAACAGCGGTATTATAAATCACGTTCGGCATATCACCGTAAAAAACATTGAGCATATAAGCATCTTCTCCTGTTACATCGGTTGACACTTTTATTATCACCAATGTAAGCGTTTTTTCTGGTGAATGTCAACCTGTTTTTCATTCATTTCGGAGGGAGGGATAGTTTTCCACATGAACACACCCATACAGTTGAAAATCCGAGGTCACACCAAATGATGCTGGACTACTTCTATGGTCAGTCGGGCGAATTGTTCTCCTATTTCTGCATCCCCAAGGCACTGTTCCAAGACCACCGCTTCCGGCAGCTCTCCACCGATGCCCGGACGCTATACGGTATCCTGCTGGACCGCATGAGCCTGTCTGCAAAGAACGGCTGGCTGGACGAGCAGGGGCGGGTGTATATCATCTATGCGGCGAAGATCGACCTGATCCCCACCAATCCGGCAGATAAGGTCGAGCGTCCGAAAAAGAATGGTTTCAAAGGCAGCTATTACAGTGCCGAAGAACCCCATGCTTTGACGGAGAGTGCAAAAGGAGAAGCAGCTACGTTCCAAGCTTTCAACCTATTGTAATATTACACACAAATTCAACAGGTGATCAGTTTACTCGCCCGTTGGAGAGAATTCAGGAGAGAACGGACTTTCAAAGTAGGATCTTCGCTATTGTTGTCACAGAATCACCGTCGAAACCAGCAACAAAAAAGTCGCAAATTCGTTTGAATCTGCGACTTCTGGCGGAGATGGTGGGATTCGAACCCACGTGCCCGGTTAAGGACAAAACGATTTCGAGTCGTTCTCGTTACGACCGCTTCGATACATCTCCATAATAAACCTTATATAGTATAGCAAAAAAGCCTGCTGTCGTCAACACTTTTCTCCATGTACCGCGCAAAGCGCAGTGCAGCGCCAGATGCGCAGACAGCTGTTTCAAAACAGCCCACATAAAAACGCAAACCGCTGCACAAGGTCTTGTGCAGCGGTTTGCGGTCATAGTTCAAAGGTATTTGCTCATTCTTTGCTGGTACCCTGGTTTGCGATGAACTTGTCGTACACTTCCTTGGTGATCTCCCAAGTCATAGAATACTCGGAGTTCTCGCGGATGGGGATGTACCTGAACACCACAGTGTAGCCATCCTGCAGCTCGGGGAAGCTGGATGCGGCCAGATGGAGCGTTACAGGTTTCTTCTGCTGGATCAGGCTGTTCTCGGCGTCCAGAATGCGCACGCCGCCCCAGTTATCGCTGAAGTAGACCTGCTTGTCCTCAACGTCCTTGACGGCAAGAGAGAAGCGGTAGGGATCGAGCGGGATGGGGTTTGCACGGACAGACTCGATATCTACCTCCAAAGTGCAGACACCGCCCTCGATCTTCATGCTTCTCAGACCGGCAATAACCTGCATATCGCTGGTGATTGCACTGGGCAGCTCTTTGCTCACCGGGTTTTTGGGGTCCTGATACTCACAGCCGCCCAGCAGACTGGCACCGGCCACAGCCACTGCGGTGGCTGCCGAATACTTCAGGAATGCGCGGCGGGAAAATGTATAAGACATGGCTTATTCCTCCGTTTTTACCAGAATGTTGGGGTTCAGGTCGTAGACTTCAATGCGTCTGCGTCCAGCTCCCAGTTGGCGTTGAATTCGCTGTACTCCAGATCGGGATAGAAGGTAAGGGTCACAGGGCCGTCGGTCAGCGCGTTCAGTCCCTTTGCCAATACATTGTAGGTAACGGTCTCGCCCTTCTTGACCTGATGGCTCAGTGCATCCGGGCTGGTCACCTCCAGCTTACTGTTCTGGTAGGCCAGATATCTGTCTGCCTTCACGGCAAAATTTGCCTTGGTCACGTCCAGTGCATTAACACGGCCGTTGGTCACTACCAGCCGGAACAATGTGGTGTTGGTATCTTCATCGTATTCTACCCGTTCCAGCGTGGAAACCACCTTCAGCACCGTGTTGCTGGTACCGGGAGCATGCTGCACCGGGGCATACCCGGAGCAGCCGGTCAGCAGACTGCTGCCAGCTACAGCCACAGCGGTGAGGGCGGTATATTTCAGGAAAGAGCGGCGGGAAAATTCCCCAGTCATATTCGTTCCTCCTTTGGGACACATCAATACAGATTCTGCCATAAGGCACTACCTATACAATAGGCGAAACGAGGAAAAATGTCAATAATTTTCCGCAAAACAAATGTGAATTTTTTGTGGCAGCATCGTGCATTTTAGACGAAGTTCAAGCGATTTTTCTGGTGATTCTGTCAGCTGCGGATCACATCGGAAGCGTTCATGACAAAAGTCAGGCTCTTGCCCTCCAGGAAGGTGGGCACATAGGTGACCTTCAGCTGTTTCCAGTCCTTAGGCACCATGAGCATCAGCACAATGTAGGCGCTGCCCTGCGGGGGCAGGCTCTCCACATCGGAAAAGCTCTGGGAATTGGCGTTGTACAGCGAGATATTGGCGCAGCAGGCTGCAGGCTGACCATCACAGACGGCGGTAAAATCCGGGGTAGCAGCAGCCATAGCCTGAAAGTTTGCGTCCACGTTCTCCAGCGGGGGCACAGGGTAAGCCTCGTTGATGGCGTCAACGCCCTGTGCGCCGATGGCGTAGCTCTCGGTCTTGCTGCGGTTGACGGTGGTCACCCGCACGCCCAGATACTCGTAGCCTGCCGGCTGCACGGGGTCCTGCGTCAGGTGGAACACGCTGGTCAGCTGCACGCCCAAGCCGTTCCAGTTGCGGACGGTATCACCGACCTTGACCTCCACTACAGTGTCGTCGCCGTTGGACTGGCAGCCGCCCAGCAGGCCGACTGCACCCAGTGCCGCAGCAGATGCGCCAGTGCACTTGAGGAAGCTGCGGCGGGAAATGACAGTAGACATAACGTTATATCCTCCTTGAAGAGTGATTTTCTTTTTTCTTTCTTATTTGGTTATACCGTTTCCGGCGCACAGATGCAAGAGCCCGGGCCGATTCTTTACAACAATTTCACAAGCCGGTCACTCCTGCGGCGAAAGCCCCTTGACGTGGGTCTCGCTGGTTTTGACCAGATTTAACAGGCTGGGCGTGTACAGCGGGAATTCCCGCGTCAGGCTCTCGGTGGTCATGGCAAGGCAGGCGGGGTCCTTGACGCCCTCGCCGCCGTTCACATCCTGCCCGTCCAGCAGCGCCTCTACGTTGGCCTCGGCCATCCGCATCACGGCATCGGAATAGCCGTGCCAGCGGTGCGGCTCAATGCTGAACATACTGGAGGCATTGTGCGGCTCCGCAGAGTAGAGCAGCCGGAACATCTTGGCCACCGCCATCATCAGGTAGGCACTCACCTCGGTGGTCAGCGCCTTGCTGTGGCACTGGCCGATTTTGGCGTAGAGCACGTTCAGGCTGTTAGAGATGAGTTTTTTGTTCATGGTGGGCAGTACGCTGCCGTGGTAGACGTTGTCCTTCATCTTTTCGGGGTTAGGCAGGTCCTCGGCAGAGAGCATCATGCCATTGCGCTCGGCGCTGCGCCCCAGCAGGTAATCGCAGGAAACATTATAGTAGTCTGCAACCCGCACCACAAAGTCCAAGCCGCACTCGCGGATGCCTTTTTCGTAGTGGGACAGCAGCGCCTGAGAGACCCCCAGATCCTCTGCCGCCTGCTTTTGGGTGATGCCGCGCTCCTTGCGCAGCAGCTTGATGATACGATTGAACTCCATGGTGTGCTCTCCTCAATCTCCGAAGGATCTATTTTTGGTAACATCCTTGTTTTTGGTTTACAACAGGTTGATTATACACATTGGAAAACGACTTGTAAAGCAAGAAAAATGCCGATATTTTTCGTCATTTTTCGTCATTATTGTCAAAAGTCTTGCCGCGGACCCCACATCTATGCTAAACTATGGGTATTAACACATAGATTTTGTGTTTTCGCTGTGGAAGAAAACCGACAGCCGCGGTGAAAGTCCGTCTTTTCCGAAACAAAAATTTTTCAAACAGGTGGTTCCATCTTTCTGCAGTTTGTGCTATAATCTCTTTTTGGCGACTGTTCTTGACCGGCGCACAAATCTGCAAAGGACAAGCCAGACGCTATAAAAGGTAATATACCAAGAATAAGAAAGAGGAAACTTCACCATGAAACTCGAGCGCAAAGTCCGTCTGTGCAGCGCTGCCGCTGCTGTCCTGATCGCCGCCATCGCCCTGACCGGCTGCGGCGGCTCCAAGACCACTGCTTCTTCCGCAGCCGCTTCTTCTGTGGCTGCTTCCACCGCTGCTGCCACCAACAACAGCTGCGGCGAGGGCGTGACCTGGGCACTGGCTGACGGCACCCTGACCATCAGCGGCACCGGCCGTATGACCAACTTCACCAAGGACGCTCCGGCTCCCTGGGCTGATCAGGCTGACCAGATCACCACCGTTGAGGTGGAGGGCACCGTTACCAGCGTGGGCGCTACCGCCTTTAAGGACTGCACTGCCCTGACCACCGTGAACATCGCTGACGGTGTGGAGTACATCGAGGCCGGCGCTTTCAACGGCTGCACCGCCTTGACTGAGGTCAATATCCCCCTGAGCGTGAGCTACATCAAGACCGGCGCTTTCAAGGGCTGCACCGCCCTGACCAGTGTGACCATCCGCGACAACTGCCGTCTGGACATGAACGTGTTCCCCGATACCGTCGAGGTCAACCACGCCGAGGGCTAAACCCCGTCCGTAATTCTGAACCAAAAGAGGTGTGATTCATGAAAACCTTCAAGCTTCATCTCATCCGCCACGGTATGACGGCGGGCAATTTGCAGGGTCTGTACATCGGCAGCGGCACCGACCTGCCTCTGTGCGACGAGGGCCGCGCCCAGCTGGCAGACCTGAAAGAGCGGTTTACCTACCCGCAGGTAGACACCGTTTTTTCCTCCCCGCTGCTGCGTGCGGTGGAGACCGCCAACATCCTGTTCCCCGGAGCTGCTCACCAGTTTACGGTGCACGATTTGCGGGAGGCCGGTTTTGGCAAGTTTGAGGGTCGCCCGGTGAAGGAGCTCGTGCGAGACGAGGACTTTAAAAAGTGGATCACCCCGGGCTCCGGCTATCTGCCGGAGGGCGCAGAGCCCACCGAGCAGTTCCACGCCCGCTGTGCCGACAGCCTGATGAAGCTGTTTGAGTACATGATCCGTATGGACGTTACCGAGGCCGCCTGCGTGACCCACGGCGGCGTGATCATGAGTATGCTCAGCCAGCGCGCCGTACCCACCCGCCACCCCGAGCAGTGGATGGCAGACCCGGGCTGCGGCTACACCGTGCAGACCGATGTGCAGCTGTGGATGCGGGACAAACTGGTGGAGGCCATCGACATCGTACCCTTTGGCTACGCCGACACCCTGCAGGGGCAGGCCGAGGCCGAGGAGAACGAAGCTTACGAATAAGAAAGGGTTACAGTTTCCCGCTGCCCCTTGACAGAACGCGCAGAATCCTTTATTGTTAAAGGGTAGTGTATTGTATCGTATACAGGAGGAACGCTGTCATGTCCCAATCCATCTCCCGCCGGTCATTCCTGAAATGTGCCGGTTCCGGTGCGGTCAGCCTTGCTGCTGCGCTGCTTACCGGGGTCTGTGCTGCGGCGCAGCAGCCGTGTCTTGCGGGCGAGCCTGCCCTGCTGGACGGCAAAGCTGCCGTAGAGCTGCTGGGCTATGCCCCGGCATCGGAGCTGGGCGGTGTGCTGGTGTACCTCTCGGTGGAAAACCTTTCAGCAGCCAGCCTGCCGGTGGATACCAGCTATCTGCAAAGCCGGGGACTGCGCACCCGGGAGCAGCTGTATAGCATGGGCACCGGCGTGACCGCTGCCTGCAACGGTCAGAGTGTGCCCTGCGGCAGCTTTGCCGCCCCGCTGTACAGCGAGAACGCGGCGGATGCCTCGGTGTTCACCCTGAACCTTGCCGCCGGACGCGGGGCGCTGCTGCACTGCTTCTGCGCCGTGCCGAAGGACTGGCAGACCCTTGCGCTGACCTGGCACCCGGACTTTGCTGCCGGGCGCAGCGCCATCTTTACGGTGCGCCGCGATGCCGATGAAGCCGCTCTGGGCCCCGTGCCCACCACCCCCGCCGAGGTCGGCAGCGTGGTGGACCTGTAACAGCATCGTAAAAGAGCCATTACACAAGTTTGCGTGCAATGGCTCTTTTTTGTTTGTTGAGACCCTCTTAGCTTAACTCCCTCAGTCAAAACCTGACGGTTTTGCCAGCTCCCTCGGGGAGGGAGCCTCTGGCGCGCCCGCAAGCTTTGCGCTTTAGCCGGAAACTTTACCGCTATGCCAAAGGCCCCATCTCCGAGGGGGCTGGCATCGAGCGCAGCGAGATGACTGGGGGAGTTTCTTTCGGCGTGCGCCCTCTCAGTCACCTGCGGTGACAGCTCTCCCAAAGGGAGAGCCAAGTGCACTGCCGGAAGCTTTCTCATTGAACCCAATACTTTAGCAACACGCCTTAGACCTTGGCTCTCCCTCCGGGAGCGCCTGAGAGGGCACTTCTGCCGGAGATCAACCGGCGCCCACCAGCGCCTCGCCGGTGCTGTTTTGCACCAGCAGCTCCTGCCCGGTAAGGCTGGAGAGCAGGGCGATGTAGCTGCGCCCTGCCGGGAGATCCAGCGGCTTGCCGTTGGAATCGTAGAGGGCAAGGGTGCTCTGGGTGCCCTGCGTCCATGTGATTTGCCACAGGTGCCCGCCGTTCAGCCAGACGCCGCCGCCCATGGAAAGGTCGTAGTCCAGCGTGCGGCCATCGTCCCGCAGAGAGGAGCCGCTGTACAGGATGAGCAGGTTGTCAAAGGCAGCCTGTGTGCCGGTGTTGGCGTCCAGCTGGGGGGTGCCGTCCGCGTGCTGCATCCCGTAGGCGGCAAGGGTGTCATTATAGACAAAGCCGGTGGCACCGCCGGACTGAAAATTTACGGTCACGTTTACTGCATCTGCGGCGTTTGCGTCCGGCAGATACCCGGTATCCCGCTGGGGCAGTAGGGCGGGCAGACCGCCTGCCGTTTCGCTCTCGCTGCCGGAGGCGCTCTGGTTCACAGCGGCAGAGATGCTCAGGCTGTCCAGCACCGAGGCGACCGCCTTGCCGCTGGTGCGCCACAAAGGCGCGCTGTTCCAGCTGTAGCCGGTGCTGACAAAGGCGTTGCGTCCCACCTCCTGCGCGTCCACCGCGCGGAGGTTATAATATTCCAGATACCGCTTGGCGTAAGCGCTGCTGCCGCACTGGATGGGCAGCACCTGCTGCCCGCTGAGCAGCCGCCAGTATAAGTCCTGCCCGCGCGTCACCGGCCCTACGATGGGCATGGCCTCAAGGGCGGGGTATACCAGACACAGCTCGGTGGAGCTGCCGCTCTCGGTCAGGGCTTCCAGCACCACCGAGGCGCTGCCGACGCCCCACTGGGTGGTACTGTCGGTGGTGTTCTCAATGACCACCGCAGCTGCCCGCTGCTCCGGGTACAGCAGCTGCTGCCCGGTAAGCGGGTCTGCCGGGGTGGTGCTTTCTGCGGGCGCAGCGGCGGTGCTCCCGCAGCTGCCCAGCAGCACCGCGCACAGCACGGCTGCACCAAGGCGCAGGCTCCATTTGCGTTTCATGGACTTCTCCCCTTACTGATAGTTGAAGTTTTGCCACTCGTCATCGTCCACGATGGCCAGATAGGTCTTGCCCCGGTTGAAGCACAGCTCGCTGCCATCGGCGGCGTAGACCTTGAGCGGGTGTTCCGGGGAGGCTTTCTGCCATGTACCCCGCTGCACTGCGCCCCGGGTGAAGAAATAAGCCTCGCCGCCGGACACATAATCCACCTGCTGCACACCGCCGGAGTTGCCGGGATAGTCCGCGATGCCCGCAAAGCAGACCAGCAGGTTGGTAAAGCCGAGCTGCTTGCCGGTCAGCTCGTCCACGGTGTTCTCAAAGGCACCGGCGGCGCGGCTGTACATGGACATTTTATAAAGGTGCTCCCAGCGGTTGTAGCTGAAGGTGGTCTTATAGCTGTCCGAGTGCACGATGTTGATGGTCTTGGCGGCGGCAGCACCGGACATCTTGTTCTCTGCGCCGGTGCGGTAGTCCGCAAAGCGGAAGAAGGTGCTCTCGTAGGGGTATTGCAGCCCGATACCCGCGTTGGCAGCGGCCTGCCGGATCTCGGCACCGGAGGTGAACTCGGTGTGCTCGTAGGCCACATTGCGGCTGCGGCTGTCGCGGTGCGCCACATGGGGGTGGGTAGGGGTATCAAAGTAGCTCTTGCCGCCGATGTTCAGGCCGGAATAGTTGTACACGTTGATGAACTTGGTGCAGGGTGCGCTTTCGCCGTCATGGTAGTACAGCGCCTGCCACGGCATGAGCAGCTGCAAAAACTGGTCGCGGCCGGAGCGCAGCGGCCCCACCTCCGGGATGGCATTGGCGTCATAGTACACCGCGCAGAAGCGGGAGATGCCGCCCTCCACCTTGCTCTCGATGAGCAGGTCGGCAGAGCCAAGGCCGCGCTGCGGGCGGGCGTTCTGCCGCTGGGTGTTGCTGATGTTGTTCACCATCACGCCCACCATGCGGCCATTGCTGCGGCGGGGCTCACCGGTAAGGGGGTCGGCATTGTAGGCGGGCAGGCTGGGGTCGGCGCTTTCCGCCGGGGCTTCAGACGCCGCTCCTGCGTCCGGGGCAGCGGACTCGGTGCTTTCAGAAGAAGCGGCGCTGCCCTTCCCGAAGGTCTGCTGCAGCCAGTCGGAAAAGCCGTTGCCCACACAGGCGCTGCCGGTGGGTGCGCAGCCGGACAGAGCCAGCGAGGCGGCTGCCAGCCCCGAAGCACGAAGAACAGTACGACGCGTGATCTTTTTCATGCAAAAAACCTCCTGATAAGAGCGTTCTGCGCAGCCCCGGCGCTGTCGGAACGGTTGCGCACGGTGGATGAAAACGAACGGCCTTTCGGCATTGCTTTGATTGTAATTGTAACGGTTCTTGCGGCGTTTGTAAAGTGAAAATTAGCGGCAGCGTAGAAGAGAGGTCGCCGCCGGGAAATGACCCTTCCGGGGCAGCCCCCGGCAAAAAGCAGCCTCCTCTGCCCGGATAGCATGGAGAAAAAGTTCCCGCTTTTCTTGCATTTTGGTGCGCGATATGGTATCTTTTTATACAGGTAAACACTTCAGGAGCGGCAAACATTTTGTTGCATTTGCCGCCCTTGCATGATGACAGGAAGGAATGATACTTATGGGTTTTTTTGACAAGCTTTTTGGCGGCAAGTCCAAGGACGAAAACACCGCTAAGTTCACCAACCAGAGCAAGACCGTGCTGACCCCGCTGCAGGGCAAGGTGCTGGCACAGGCTGACATCCCGGACGAGACCTTTGCACAGGGCATTCTGGGCCCCGGCTGCGGCATCGAGCCCACCGGCGATACCGTGTACGCCCCCTTTGACGGCACTGTGACCCAGATTGCTACCACCCTGCACGCTGTCGGCATCACCAGCAACGACGGCATCGAGCTGCTGATCCACGTCGGCATGGACACCGTGGACATGAAGGGTCAGGGCTTTACCGTTCTGGTCAAGGAGAACCAGAAGGTCACCGCAGGCACTCCGCTGCTGAAGGTGGATCTGGACGCCATCCGCGCTGCAGGTCACCCCACCGCCACTGCTATCATCGTGACAGATGGCGCCGGTGATGAAGTGAAGATGCTGGCAGAGGGCGATGTCGCCCCCGGCACCCCGTTGTTCAAGGTCTGATTTTTTGCATCACAAAGAGGCCGCTGCAATTGCGCAGCGGCCTCTTTTTTGCGGAAAACGTGTTTTTACAGCGTGATGCCGGACATCACCTTTTTTACGAAGCTCAGACGATGCGGACGCCCTTCTGGATGACAGCCTTGATGTTCAGCTCCTTGTCCGCAAGGATCACATTGCCGTAGCGTCCGGCGGCAAGGCTGCCGTAGTCGTTATCCACGCCGATGCTCTTAGCGGGGGTCTCGCTGGCGGCGCGGACGGCGCTTTCCAGCGGCACGTTCATCTCCAGCACAGCGCGCTTCATGCAGTCGTACAGGCAGGTGTTGCTGCCCGCAATGGTGTCCGGGTGCTCGGTCAAGGTAGCGCGGGGTCCCTTGACCGTGATGGCCTGTCCGCCCAGACTGTACTGGCCGTCCGGCAGACCGCAGGACATGGCGCTGTCCGCGATCAGGCAGACACGGTCATCCCCAAAGGTGTTGAAGGTGAACCGCACCATGGCGGGGTGGATGTGCACGTTATCGGTAATGAGCTCCACCTCGGCATCGTGCTCCATGGCGGCAATGATGGGGCCGGGCGCACGGTGGGTGATGCCGGGCATAGCGTTGTACAGGTGGGTCATGTGGGTGGCACCGGCCTCAAATGCCTTGACGGCGGTGTCGTAGTCGGTGCAGGTGTGGGCGATGGAAATGCGCACCTCGTTATGGCAGTCCCGGATAAAGTCCAGATTGCCCGGCTCCTCCGGGGCAACATCCACCAGCTTGATCAGACCATTAGCACGCTTCTGCAGGCGGCGGAACATGGCAGCGTCTGCGCCCTGCACATACTCCGGGTTCTGTGCGCCCACCTTTTTGGGGCTGATGAAGGGGCCCTCCATGTTGATGCCCACAAGGTCGGCACCCTTGCCGTTTTTATGGGCGGCAGCGGCGTCCATCACCTTGTTCAGGATCTCCTCGGGATAGGTCATGGTGGCGGGGCAGATAGCCAGCACACCCTTGCTGGCCTCAAAATCCGCCAGCGTCTGGATGGCCTCCTCAGTGCCGTCGCAGAAATCCTTGCCCATCGCCCCGTGGAAGTGGATATCCACAAGACCCGGCAAGGCGTACAGCCCCTCGGCATCCAGCACCTCCTCGCCCTCTTCCGGGGCGGCAAAGGGCACGATGCGGCCATCGCGGATGACGATGGTGCCGCGCTCAAAGGTGTGGCGCGGGGTATAGACCAGTGCATTCTGAAGGATCATACAAAACACCTCGTTCTTTCTTCTTTTTCACCCAGTATAGCACGCCGGGTGTTTTTTCAAAAGTCCTTTTGTGTGAACATTGTACCGCTGTGCATAAAAAGCGAACCGCCGGGAGGGGGCGCTGTGCACCCCGCCCCCGGCGGCCCGGTTCATACTGCAAAATCAACCAGACTTTTGCAGTTCATTCTTTTTCAGAAGTGCAGGATCACAGCATCTTCTTCAGCTCGTCGTACACGAACTGCACCTTGGTGCCGATAATGACCTGGCAAGCGTTCTTGCTGGGACGGATGACACCGGCAGCACCGGCAGCCTTGACGGCCTTCTCATCGACCTTAGCGTTATCCTTCACCTCAAAACGCAGACGGGTTGCGCAGTAACCAACGTCCTTCACGTTCTCCTTGCCGCCGACAGCAGCCAGAACAGCAGAAGCGACTTCGGTGTAGTTGTTGTTAGCCAGAACGACCTTCTTCTCAGCTTCCTCGTCGTCATCCTCACGGCCGGGGGTCTTCAGGTCGAACTTGGTGATAGCGAAGTAGAACACGAAGTAGAACACCAGGAATGCTGCGATGCCCAGAGGAATGATCATCCAGGTCTTAGCAGCTGCGGGCAGGGATGCAGAGAAGATCAGGTCGGTAGCACCTGCGGAGAAGCAGAAGCCAGCACGGAAACCGGAGTAGTAGGTGATGATGGTGAAGATGCCGTACAGAGCAGCGTACACAACGTACAGCGGGAAGCACAGGAACATGAAGCCGAACTCGAAGGGCTCGGTAACGCCGCAGACGAATGCGCAGATTGCAGCAGACAGAACCAGACCGATGGCGGCCTTCTTGTTCTTAGCGGTCTTGACCATAGCCAGAGCAGCGCCGGCAATACCGAACATCATGCAGGGGAAGAAGCCGGACATATACATACCAAGGCTCCAGCCCACATCAGCAGAGGTCTCGCCAGCCCAGAAGTGGCACAGGTCGCCCAGACCGATGGTGTCGAACCAGAACACGTTGTTCAGAGCGTGGTGCAGGCCGGTGGGGATCAGCAGGCGGTTCAGGAAGGCGTAGATGCCGGCGCCGATGCCGCCCATGCCAGCGATGCCGTTGCCGATTGCGACCAGAGCGTCGAAGATGACGGGCCAGACGAACAGCAGAACAACGGACACCAGAATGGAGATCAGACCGGTAGCGATTGCAACGAAGCGCTTGCCGGAGAAGAATGCCAGCCAGTCAGGCAGCTGGATATTCTTGAACTTGTTGTAGCAGGCAGCACCCACAACAGCGGCCAGAATGCCGATGAAGGAGTTGCCGGCGACCTTCTGGAAGGCGATGTAGGTAGCGGTGCCCTCTTCCAGAGTGCGCACCATGCTGACCACGCCGGGGTTCAGCAGCTGCTGCATCATCAGGAAGCTGACCAGACCGGCCAGACCTGCGGTACCATCGTTGTCAGCAAGGCCGACAGCGGCACCAATGGCGAACAGCCATGCCATGTTATCGATCAGAGCGCCGCCTGCCTTGACCAGCAGGAAGCCGACGGTGTATGCTGCGCCGGAAGTCGGTGCACCGGGAACGCCCATAACGCCCGGAGCGAGGGCATAACCAAGACCCATCAGGATGCCGCAGATCGGCAGCACAGCGACGGGAAGCATCAGAGCTTTGCCCAGTTTCTGGAGATACTTCATCATAAGACACATTCCTCCTTAAAGAATGTTTGTGTTTACAGACAGTCTCTGGTTGCAGGCTGTCCATAGTTCCGTAACAGAATAGTAACATATTTTTGCAAAAAAAGAAAGTGGTTTTTTCTTTTTTCTATCAAAATGCGTCAAAAGTCCTTATTCGATGGCACATCTGTCAGTATTTTTTGTTTTTTCTGCACGCGTCCTGATTTAAGTGCTGAAAAATCTTTTCTTTTTATGTCTATTTTATCCAAACAGTTGCATCCCACCATAGGTCTCTGCATCCGTACATTTTTAAACGATGCGTTTTCCGTCCAGCACGGCCTGTTTCAGGGTGTCGCCGTCATACACCAGCTTGAGGGAGAAGTAGGGGTGCTCTTCCTCCAGCAGACGGAAAAAGATCTTGTCCCCCTCCCAGATGGGCAGTTTTTGCACCTCAGACTTTTGTACCCACTGCAATTCGCCCTCGATGCAGGCATCGCCCCGGATCATCTCGCCCTCCCACCGGTCGGCGGTGTACAGGTGGATGAACTCGGTCATGTTGCCCCACACAAAGGTCAGCAGTCCCCGGGCGCGGTAGCGCGTCAGGGTAAGGCCAGTCTCTTCCCGCACCTCCCGCACAAGGCAGTCCTCCGGGCTTTCAAACCGCTCAAATTTGCCGCCCACGCCCACCCATTTGTCGTGGTTGTAGTCGTCCTGCTTTTTGATGCGGTGCAGCATCAGGTAAGCGTCCTCCCGCTCCAGATAGCAAAGGGTGGTGCTGAAGATGGGAAATTCCGGGTTCATAAATGCGCCTAAGTTCATTGGGTAGTTCTCCTTATCATTCTCATAAGAAAGGGCTGCTGCATGAAACGCTGTGCAGCAGCCCTTTGGGAAGTGTTTCCGCTGCGGATGCCCACATGGCAACGGAAGCGTTTTTCGATTTATGCCTTGCGTTCGGCGCGTCCCTTGCCTGCGCTGTTCAGCTTGCGCACCAGGTCGTTCTGGTGCTTGCGCTGGCTGGGGGTAGGCTGGGGGTCTTTAGCCTCCCCGGCGCGCTTGCCGGTCTGGGCAACGTCAGGGTCGATGCGTTCCAGCGTCCACTCCTGATTGCCGCCCGCCACATAGTTCCAGATCTGCGCCTGTGCGCCGTTGGCGGTGTTCATGCCCACAAGGTCGATGTACTTATCCGCCAGCACATTGCGGATGCGGGTGCGTCCGCTGCGGGTAGGCTCCAGCGCCCAGCACTGGCTCAGCCCGCT
>CAKSZF010000022.1 GCA_934525405.1 uncultured Faecalibacterium sp. | reverse complement strand
ATCAAGGGCATCCGCGCCTGCTGCTGCTCCGACAGCTTCAGCTGCGAGTATACCCGCCGCCACAACGACGCCAACGCTCTGTGCATGGGCGGCCGCGTGGTGGGCGCAGGTCTTGCCTGCCAGCTGGTGGATATCTTCCTGAACACCGAGTTCGAGGGCGGCCGTCATCAGCGCCGTATCGACAAGCTGACCGCACTGGAAAATCGCTGATTGAAATTTATTATAATTTCACAGAGAAGCTTGCTGTGCAAGCTTCTCTGTGAAAAAAGCTATTTGTGCGCCCACCGGGCGGACAAGGCCACAGATCAGTACCCGATAGAATGTTCTATATAAATTAAGGAGCGTGTTTTTATGACCCCGATGATCGTTGAACATCCGCTGCTGCAGCACAAGATCAGCCTGCTGCGCAACAAACAGACCGGCACCAAGGAGTTCCGTGACCTCGTTGGTGAGATCGCAACTCTGCTGTGCTACGAGGCAACCCGCGATCTGCCGCTGGAAGAGGTGGAGATCGAAACTCCCATCACCATGGCAAAGACCAAGGTGCTGGCAGGCCGCAAGCTGGCCCTGGTGCCCATCCTGCGCGCCGGCATGGGTATGCTGGACGGTATGCTGACCCTGCTGCCCGCTGCCAAGGTGGGCTTCATCGGCCTGTACCGCGACGAAAAGACCCTGCAGCCCGTGGAGTACTTCTGCAAGCTGCCGCAGGATATCGCCGAGCGCGACGTTCTGGTGCTGGACCCCATGCTGGCTACCGGCGGCAGCGCCATCGACGCCATCACCCAGATCAAGAAGCACGGCGCAAAGCGTATCAAGTTCATCGGTCTGCTGGGCGCACCGGAGGGCATCAAGGCTCTGCACGAGGCACACCCCGATGTGGACATCTATCTGGGCGCACAGGACGACCGCCTGAACGAGAATGGCTACATCGTGCCCGGTCTGGGCGATGCAGGCGACCGTATCTACGGCACCAAGTAAAAACAGCATAAAGCTTTTTCAACGCCGCCTCCCGCCTGGAGACGGCGTTTTTTTGCGTCTGTCGTTTCTCTCCACGACCCCTTCCCGTGAAAAGAGGAAATCGGAGCGCCCGCAGGCGCTCCGATTTCCTGAATAAAACTATAATTCCTTGAATTATGGCCAGAGCAAAGCGGAGGCCATTAAAATCGTCCGGCGTTACATCTCGCTGCTGCGCAGAAAACGCACCAGCAGGGGCAGCTCGTACAGCAGCATCAGCAGCCAGCCCACCGCGTAGCTGAAGGGCAAGGCTTCGATATCCATCTTCATCACCAGCACAAACAATGCGGCGGCAGCCACACGGCCGCCCATATTCAGCATACTGCTGTTCAGGGTGACCTTCAAATCGCCCATGCCCCGGAAAAAGCCCTGAATGCCGTTGGTGGCGGCGGGCATCAGATAAAACAGCGAGATGGTGCGCAAAAACCGCACGCCAAGGTCCACCACAGCAGGGTCGGCGGCAAACAGCCGGATGATGGGCTCGGCAAACAGCAGACAGATGGCCGTAAGCAGAATGCCATAGGCAAACTCGATGCGCATGCCGCAGTGGTAACCTTGCCGTACCCGGTCGGCCTTGCCCGCGCCGCGGTTCTGCGCCATCAAGGTGGTCATGGCGTGGCCGATGTTCTGCTGCGGAGTGTAGGCAAAGTCGTCGATGCGGGAGGCGGCGGTAAAAGCCGCCATGGCGTTGACGCCCATGGTGTTCACGATGGCTTGCACCGCAATTTTGCCCAGCTGCACCGTGGCCTGCTGCATGGCACTGGCCCAGCCGTAGCTGACCGTTTTGCGCAGCAGCTTGCCGTCATACACCAGCCACCGCCTGCCCAACTGCAGGACCGGCACCTTATAGCGGATGTACACCACGCACAGCAGGCAGCAGGCGGCCTCGCTGAGCACGGTGGAAAGGGCGCAGCCCTCGCTGCCCCAGCCCAGCGCCTCCACAAAAAACAGGTCGCCGCCAATGTTCAGCACTGCACTGATCATCAAAAAATACAGCGCACTCTTGCTGTCGCCCAGCGCACGCATGGTGGCGGCAAGAAAATTATAGAAGAAGGTGAAGATCAGCCCCGCAAACACGATACGCAGGTAGTTCACCGCAATGGGCAGAATAGCCGCAGGCACCTGCAGCAGCCGCAGCAGCGGGTCTGCCAGCAGCACGCACAGGGCAGAGAAAGTCAGGGAGAACACCGTGCCCGCAATGGCAGTGGTGGATACCTGACGCTCCACCAGCTTGGTATCTCCCGCGCCGAAGGCGGTGCTGACCAGAATGCCCGCGCCCAGACACATTCCGTTGATGAACAGGATGGCAAGGGTCATCAGCGGATTCGAGGTGCCCACGGCAGCCAGTGCGTCCTCGCCCACAAACTTGCCCACGATGATGCTGTCGGCGGCGTTGTAGGTAAGCTGGAACAGGTTGCCCAGCACCAGCGGAATGGTAAATTTGATCAGCAGCGGCGTAATAGCACCGCTGGTCATGTCCTTGGTCATGAAAAACGTCCTCTTTCCTATTGATAGAAGCAACCGCTTACACGATGCTGGCGCGTCCGCTGAAAATGGCCAGTGCGGCGCGGCTGTTGCAGTTGGCCAGCAGCTGGGCGGCGGCGTGCAGGGCAGCACCGGCGCTGACCGAAGCGGGGACGGCATCGGTGCGCAGCACCTGCTGGGCAGCCCGCTGGGCGTCCCGGCTGGCCACGGCGGAAACATTATCCACCACATAGCTGTTGTAGTTTTCCGGCACGATGCCGTAGCCGATATCCGGGATGCCGTGCGGACCGGTAAGCCCGCCGCCCAGCACCTGATTTTCATACGGCTCCACCGCTACGATGCGCACATCGTTCGTCCATGCCTTGATGGTCTCGCCCACGCCGGTCACTGTGCCGGCACTGCCCACCCCGATGGTAATGGCGTCCACAAGGCTCTTGTTCTGCCGGGCAATGCTTTGCACGATGGCAGGGCCGGTGACCCGGCGGTGATATTCCGGGTTGTCATCGTTGGCAAGCCAGTTCATATAGTACCAGCCGTTCGCGGCGGCGGTCTGCGCTGCCAGCGCTCGCGCCCCGGCCAGACCGCTGCGGGCGGGGCTGTGCCGGATCTGTGCACCCAGCCGCAGCAGGTACTCCTGCCGCAGGGCAGGGGCGTCCTCCGGCATCACCAGCACGATGGGGTGCCCGGCGGTCAGGCTGGCCAGCGTCAGGGCGGTGGCAAAGGGGCCGGAGGCTGCTTCAATGATGGGCTGCCCCGGGGCAAGCTGCTTTTTTTCAATGGCAAGGGCCAGCATCCCCTCGGCAAGGCCGTCCCGGGCGGTGCCGGTGGGGCCGTTAAAATCCAGATACGCGTACAGATGCCCCTTCAGCCCGCAGGCGGCGGCATAGCCCCGCAGCTCCACAATGGGGCAGGCGGTGGTGAGGGTCTGGTAAAAATTGGGATAGATCGGCACGGAAGAACTCCTTTCAAGAGGATGCGCCCTGCCAGACCATGTTCGGGAAACTTTGGCAAAAGAGCAGTACCTACCCTTTTGCAGCATAAAAGCTCGCCCTTCGGGAAAGCTGCCGAACGCAGTGAGGCTGAGAGGATTTATTGGGATACAACACTATTATCCTAACGCAAAGCCCCCGGCTGCGTCAAGATGCCTTTTGGCAAAAACAGCGAATTTTGGGCAGATATTTCAGAAAAAACTCCAAAATCCCCTTGACAAGGGGCAGGGGTTCTGGTATACTCCATCCGTAAAGCAAAAAAACTTTACAACACAGCAAGCACAGACAGCAGAGCACCGGGGGTCAACAGCAATGGCAAAAGATCTGGAAATGGGGTATCTGCTGGATTTTTATGGCGAGGTGCTTACCCAGAAGCAGCGCGAGATGCTGCGCCAGTATTATAACGATGATCTTTCGCTGAGCGAGATCGGCGAGAACTTCGGCATCACTCGGCAGGGCGCACGGGACGCCATCAAGCATGGCGAGACCACCCTGAAGGAACTGGAAGAAAAGGTAGGTTTTGCAGCCCGCTACCGGCGGGTGCAGCAGAAGCTGGAACAGCTGGAACAGCTGGTCATCGACACCCGGTTCGAGTGCACCGGCCCCCGCGCCAATATTACCACCACGGAATATGTGGAAACGCTGACAAAAATGCTGGAGATCATCCGCTCGATGGATGAAGCGAACGAAAGCTGATCGAATTTTGAAAGGAGCACCGCACAATGGCATTTGAATCCCTGACCGACCGCCTTGCCGGTGTATTCAAAAAGCTGCGCGGTCACGGTAAGCTGACCGAGGCAGATATCAAGGCCGCCATGCGCGAGGTGCGGATGGCTTTGCTGGAGGCTGATGTCAACTACAAGGTTGCCAAGGACTTCTGCGCAAAGGTATCCGAGCGCGCCATGGGACAGGAGGTCATGGAGAGCCTGACCCCCGCCCAGCAGGTGGTCAAGATCGTCAATGAGGAGCTGGTAGCCCTCATGGGCGGCAGCGAAGCCGCCCGCCTGAACATCAAGAACAAGGGGCAGACGGTCATTATGCTCTGCGGTTTACAGGGCAACGGTAAAACCACCCACGCGGCAAAACTTGCCAAGTTCTATCTCAAGCAGGGCCGCCGCCCCATGCTGGTGGCCTGCGATATCTACCGCCCTGCGGCTATCGACCAGCTGCAGGTGGTGGGCAAGCAGGCCGGTGCACCGGTGTTCACCCTGCCCGGCGCAAAGCCGCCGGAGATCGCCCGCAAGGCACTGGCACACGCCAAGGACTACGGCAACGACATCGTCATTCTGGATACCGCAGGCCGCTTGCAGATCGACGAAGTGCTGATGCAGGAGCTGGTGGACATCAAGGCCGCCGTTCCCGTGGATGAGACGTTGCTGGTCGTGGACGCCATGGCCGGTCAGGATGCCGTCAATGTGGCAAAGACCTTCAACGAGACGGTGGGCGTGGATGGCATCATCCTCACCAAGACCGACGGCGATACCCGCGGCGGTGCAGCGCTTTCCGTGCTGGCCGTTACCGGCAAGCCCATCAAGTTCCAGGGCACCGGCGAAAAGCTGGATGATCTGGATGTGTTCCACCCGGACCGCATGGCAAGCCGCATCCTTGGCATGGGCGATGTGCTCAGCCTGATCGAGCGCGCACAGGATGCCGCCGACGAAAAGGCTGCCGAGGAGACCGCCAAGCGGCTGATGGAAAACAAGTTCGATATGAACGATATGCTGGAGCAGTTCGCCCAGATCCGCAAGATGGGCGGCGCAGGCGCAATGCTGAGTATGCTGCCCGGCGCATCCGGTATCGACGCCAGCCAGATCGACGAAAAAGCCTTTGACCGCATCGAGGCCATGATTTATTCCATGACCAAAGAGGAGCGGGAAAAGCCCTCCATCATCAACCCCAAGCGCAAGCGCCGCATTGCCGCAGGCAGTGGTACCCGCGTGGAGGACGTGAACAAGCTGCTCAAGCAGTACGAGATGATGCAGAAGATGATGAAGCAGTTCAAGAAGAGCCCCAAGGGCTTTGCCCGCCGTCTGGGCGGCATGATGGGCAACCCCAACGCCTTCCGCGGACTGAAATAACAACGGTATACAACCCCGGCGGGGTTTGTAACATATATCAAAAACAACAATTTTTGGAGGATATCTATTATGGCAGTTAAGATTCGTCTGCGCCGCGTTGGCGCCAAGAAAGCTCCCTTCTACCGTGTTGTCGTTGCTGACAGCCGCTTCCCCCGCGATGGCCGCTTCATCGAGGAGATCGGCACTTACGATCCCAACAAGGAGCCCTCTGAGGTGAAGATCGATGCCGAGAAGGCAAAGCAGTGGATCGCTAACGGCGCTCAGCCCACTGATACCGTTCGTGTCCTGCTGAAGAAGTCCAACGTTCTGTAAGTAGGGAGGGCTGACTCATGCAGGAGCTGTTGCTGGCAGTTGCCCGCGGTCTCGTGGAGGACAAGGACGCCGTTAAGGTCACGGTGGACGAGCCCCGCGAGGACGGTACCATCGTCTACCACCTGAGCGTGGCAGAGGGAGATATGGGCCGTGTCATCGGCAAGCAGGGCCGGATCGCAAAAGCCATTCGTGTGGTGATGCGCGCGGCTGCTGTGCGGGTCGATGAAAAGGTCCTTGTTGAGATCGACTGAGCACCCTACGGGCCCTTTGCCTTTGCGGCAAGGGGCCTTTTTGCTATTAACAGGCTCGCCCTCTCCGGCATTGCTTGCGCAATGCCCCACTCCCCCTTTTGTCACTGCGCGACATCTTCCCCCGGAACGGTGGAAGTCTTTCCTCAAAGGGAGAGGAAAGCGCCTGACCGCAACATTCTTGGCTCTCCCTCTGGGAGAGCTGTCACCGCAGGTGACTGAGAGGGCGAGAATGCTACACAGGAGCATTCTGGAAAAACAAGTAATACACACCACCTCTTCGTCAAAAAAAAGCTCCCCCCCTCGGGAGAGCTGGCAATGCCGCAGGCATTGACTGAGAGGGTTCTTACAGGAGAAAACGATGCAGCAATATCTGGAAGCCGGAAAAGTTGTTACCACCCACGGTGTGCGCGGGGAAATGAAGCTGGAGCTTTGGTGCGACGGGGTGGATTTTTTGAAAAAAGTGGGCCGCCTGTACCCTTCGGCGCAGGGCGGCAAGGCGTATAAGATCCTTTCCATCCGTCCGCAGGGGCAGATGGCGCTGCTCCAGCTGGAAGGGGTCAGCGATATGGACGCCGCCCGGGCGCTGCGCGGGCAGGTGTTCTACTTTGACCGCAACGATGCCACCCTGCCCGCAGGCCGGTGGTATGTGGCGGACCTCATCGGGTGCGAAGTGCGGGACGCTGACACCGGCAAGGTGTACGGCGTGGTGACCAGCGTGGACCACCCGGGTGCGCAGGATATCTACACCGTCAAGGCACCCAGCGGCAAGGAGTATATGTTCCCCGGGGTGGATGCTTTCCTGAAAGAGCGCAACCCGCCGGAGGGGTATATCCTTGTCACCCCCATCCCCGGCCTGCTGGATGATGATTTTGACAGCGAGCGGGAGGAGGAGTAAGCCATGGGAATGCGTGTGGATATCGTGACCTTGTTCCCGGAGATGTGCCAGCAGGTGCTGGATGCCAGCATCATCGGCAGGGCGGCAAAGCGGGGCTATATTGAGACCCACTGCCACCAGATTCGGGACTATACCCTGAACAAGCAGAAGCAGACCGACGATTACCCTTACGGCGGCGGCTGTGGCATGGTGCTGTACGCCCAGCCCATCGCGGACTGCCTGCGGGCGGTGCAGCGCGAGGTGGCGGAACAGGGACGCCCCGCCCCGCATATCGTGTTTCTGACGGCGGGCGGTCAGCGCTACACCGAAGAGCACGCAAAGCGCTTGGCACAGTACGACAACCTGACGCTGGTCTGCGGCCACTATGAGGGCATTGACGAGCGTGTCATCGAGGCTTTTGCAGACGAGGAGATCTCCATCGGTGATTATATCCTGACCGGCGGCGAGCTTGCCAGCCTTGTGGTGGCAGACAGCGTGCTGCGCCTGAAGCCCGGCGTATTGGCTGAGCAGAAGGGCTACGAGGAGGAAAGCTACTGGGACGGTCTGCTGGAATACCCCCAGTACACCCGCCCCGAGGTGTGGGAAGGCCGTGCTGTGCCCGAGGTGCTGCTGGGCGGCGACCATGCAAAAATCGATGCGTGGCGCGGCGAGCAGAGCCGCACCCGCACCCGTCTGCGCCGCCCGGAGCTGTACGAGCAGTGGTGCGTGAGTCACCCCATTGCCGAAGTGCCCAAGTGGAAGCGGGGCGAGAATGTCCGGCTGGTAAAGACCGCCGAGCAGTTTGCCGCCGCCGCAAAGCTGTTTGCCGAGGGACGGCAGGCTGTCTGCGCCGACAACTGGACGCCGGAATACTGCCGCACCCTGACCGAGCCGCAGTTTTTGCTGCAATTGCAGCAGGAAAAGGCGGCGGGCTGGGTGTGCTACCTGCACACCACCAAGGGCGTGCCGGACGGCATGGTGTGTGTCAGCCATAAGGCAGGGCATATCGAGCACCTGTTCGTCACGGAAAAAGCCCGGGGCAACGGCATCGGCGCAAAACTGCTGGATTTTGCCCGCAAAAAGCTGCCGGAGCACGCACACCCGGTGCTGAGTGTGCTGAACACCAACACCCGCGCCATTGCGCTGTATACCCGCATGGGCTGGCAGCTGGACGGCAGCACCAGTCTGGAATTTGATCCGCAGCAATACCCCACTGTGACGCGTAAATGCGCACTGGTGCAGATGCGCTACGCAGGCCCTGTGCAGGAGTGAGCCGGCACCGGAAATGTCGGTAAAAATACACAAAATTCAGAGGAAAACTCCCCGGCGGTATAAAAGTTGTTGAAAACTTTTGTATTACCCCTCTAACCTTCGGGGTATAATTTTATTGTCTTTGTACAAAACCTGAAAAATGCTCCCTGTTTCATTGGGAAAAGCGCCAAAAATGCAAAAGGGGACTGTACAACCGTTTCGACTTGCGCTAAAATGAGTGTAACACAACAGGCACACTATGCTTTTGTACACCAAAACGATATTAGATAGGAGCGCTTTACTATGTACGTAAAAGAAGTTACCGTTGAAAATCAGGTTGGTCTGCACGCTCGTCCGGCTACCTTCTTTATCCAGAAGGCAAACGAGTTCAAGTCTTCCATCTGGGTCGAAAAGGAAGAACGCCGCGTGAACGCAAAGAGCCTGCTGGGCGTTCTGTCTCTGGGTATCGTTGGCGGCACCACCATCCGCATCATCGCTGACGGCGCTGATGAGCAGGCTGCCGTGGACGGCCTGATCAAGCTGGTGGAGTCCGGCTTTGCAGAGTAAGTCTGTATCACAAGCAACAGAAAGCGGCGGGGGCTCCCTGCCGCTTTTTTAGTACGCTTTTTACCGGGAGCAAAGGGCTTTCCATTGCAGGACGCCCCATCCCACAAATACGGAGGAAGGTGCTGCATGACTAAGGCCGAACTCTATCAAAAAGCCTGTATGCTGCCGCTGCTGCCCGGGGTGTATATCATCCGGGACAAAAGCGACACCATCATCTATATCGGCAAGGCCAAGCGCCTGCGCATCCGGGTAAGCCAGTATTTCCGCGAGGGCGTGCCCCACGATAACAAGGTCAGCCAGATGATCGCCCATGCCTACGCCTTTGACGTTATCGTCTGTCAAAGCGAGTTCGAGGCGCTGGTGCTGGAAGCCAGCCAGATCAAGGCGCACACCCCCAAGTACAACATCCTGCTCAAGGATGACAAGGGTTACAGCTATATCCGCGTCACCCGGGAGGACTGGCCACGCCTTTCCTTCACCCTGCAAAAGGAGGAGGACGGGGCAGAGTATATCGGCCCCTACACCTCCAGCTTTGCGGCGCGGCAGATGGCAGAAACGGCCATGGATGCCTTCTTGCTGCCGCGCTGCTCCAAGCGCTTCCCGCAGGAGATCGGCAAAGGCCGCCCCTGCCTGAACGCCCATATCGGCAAGTGCATGGCGGTGTGCAGCGGCAAAATCAGCTGCGAGACCTACAATCAGGCGGTCAAAAACGCGGTGCACCTGATCCGCTACGGCAAAAAGGATATCCTGAAAACCCTCAACGAGCGGATGCAGGAGGCCTCTGACCGGCTGGAATTTGAGACCGCTGCCCTTCTGCGGGATCAGATCAACGCCATCACCAAGCTGACGGCAGGGCAGAAGGTGGTGGTAGACCCGGACGTGGAGATGGACGTGGTGGCGCTGGCAGGCACGCCGGACAGCGTGTGCGCGGCGGTGCTGCGCTTCCGGGAGGGACGGCTGACCGATAAGCGGGAGTTTTTGTTCCACGATACCTCGGATATCGATGCGGTGCGGGAGGAATTTCTGCCCCGGTACTATCTGGACGATGAGCAGATTCCGAAAATTATCGCGGTGGACGCGCTGCCGCCGGACGTGGATGCTTTGCAGCAGGCGCTGAACCAGAAGCGGGGCAGTGAGGTACAGCTGTACGTGCCCCAGCGAGGGGACAAGGCGCATCTGGTGGAAATGGCGCACACCAACGCGGTGGAGCGTCTGGCGCGGGAGAGCGGCCGCTACGCCCGGGAGGAAAAACTGCTGGACGAGCTGGCGCAGGTGCTGGGGCTTTCAAAGCCGCCCCGCGCCATTGAAAGCTACGATATCTCCAACTGGGGCGATGGCAGCAGCGTCTGCGGCATGGTCACCTTCAAGGACGGCAAGCCCTTCAAGGCGGGCTACCGCAAATTCAAAATGAAAACTGTTGCAGGCACGGACGACTACGCTTCGCTGGCAGAGACTGTTTCCCGCCGGGCGGCAGAGTACGAAAAATACGCTGCACAGGCCGAAAACGGCCAGCCAAGCGGCAACTGGTTCGGGCAGAAGCCGGATCTTTTGCTGATGGACGGCGGCAGGGGACAGGTGAGCGCCGCAAAGGAAGCGCTTGCCGGTACGGCACTGGCAGATGTGCCGCTGTACGGCATGGTAAAGGATGACCACCACCGCACCCGCGCCATCGTGGACAGCGACGGGCGGGAAATTGCCATCAACATGAACCGCGGCACCTTTACCTTCATCACCGCCATTCAGGACGAGACCCACCGCTTTGCCAACGCCTACCGCAAGCAGCAGATGAAGCAGAAAAGCTACTCCTCCACCCTGACCGAGGTGCCGGGCGTAGGCCCCAAAACCGCCAAAGCCCTGCTGGCGCAGTTCAAGAGCGTGGGCGCGGTGAAGGAAGCCACCCCTGACCAGCTGGAAAACACCCCCGGCGTGGGCAAACAGCTGGCGCAGACCATTTACGAGTATTTTCACAGGGAAACATAAAAACACCCCCGGCATCCGTTTTCGTTTCGTTCGGATGCCGGGGGTGTTCTGCGTTCAGGGGTCAATTGGTATAGGAGATGGAGAGATCGCCGGTGGTGGAGCTGAGGGAAATTTTACGAGAGGTGTTTGCCTTGCCATCATGGATCGAGGTGCCCGTAAGCCCATTGGTGACGAGGTAATAGTCCGAGGCGCTGCCCTCCAGAGTCAAGTCAGTATCGCCGGTGATGACCGAGATGCTGACATCCTGAGCACCGGACAGCATACCGATCTTGCAGTCCCCCACGGCAAGTTCGGCATCAAATTCCGGTGCGGTCAGATGGTCAATGTGACAGCTGCCCATGGCAAGGTTGAAATCCGCCTCCTTCACAGTCAGGCTGTCGGCAGAAACGCCACCCATGGCAAGTTCCAGATCCAGTTCTTCCACAGAGAGCGTGCCAAGGTCAACGTCGCCCATAGCAAGATCAATGTCTATCTCATGCAGGATATTTTTCGGAGCTGTAATGGTGAGCACAGCACTGTCAATATCAGGGAGAGCGTAGTATTTCGGGACATGGTAGGAAAACTCTGTGGTTCCGTCTTTTTTGTTGGAATGGGTGAGATACCGGGTCCTAAAGCCATCAAACTGTAGCGTGATGTCGGAAGCGTTTGGGTCAACAACAAAGAGAATGGTACCATAGTCCAACTTCAGCGATAGTTTATCGCTGACCATCTCAGCAGAGAGGGAGAAAGTCAAGCCGTCTGAAGTGGAAACAGGAGCTGCGGGCTGCGTAGAGGAACTTTCGGCAGGCACTTCCGCAGAGGAAGCAGGAATTTCTGAGAAAGGAGAAATGGGCTCGACCGGCTGCACTGGGGTGGCCTTGGAGTGCTGGAAGAAAAAGCAGGCCAGCACCAGCACCGCCAGCCCGCCGCCCAGTACCATGCGCCAGCGGGAATGCGGCTTGCGGGCAGGAGATGCCGGGGCGGCAGAGCTGCCTGCCGGGGTCTGTTCGTCCAGAATCTTGCGGGCGACCTCCTCCGGGCTGCCCAGCTCCGCAATGGCGCGGGCTTCGTTTTCCGGCCCGGCGGCATCCAGATAATCCTCGTAATAACTCAACGCGTCCTTGCGCTCGGCCTCCGGTAAGGGAGCCAGAAGCTGCTCCAGCGCAGCAAGAAATGCAGTACGGGTCATAAATCATTCCACCTCTCTGAAAAATGTGTCAATGGAAGAACGGTAGCGGCTCCACTCCTGCGCGTAGGCGGCAAGCTGCGCCCGCCCGGCGGAGGTGATCTGATAATAGCGGCGGTTGCGGCCATTGAAGGGCGCATCGTAGACCGTGAGCAGCTGGTCTTTCTGCAGCCGGCGCAGCACCGGATACAGGGTGGATTCGCTTAGTTCCAGCGTGTGGGTGACCTGTTGGGTGATCTTGTAGCCGTAGGTACCTTCCGGCTCCTGCGCCACCACGGACAGCACAATGGCGTCCAGCAGCGCGGCACTGATGGGAAAACTCATGTGGGAACAGCCTCCTTTCGGCGTGGTCTGTTTCTATAATATTATATAGCATATAATATTGCATAAGTCAATAGAAAATTCGCCCTCTCAGTCTCGCTGCGCTCGCCAGCTCCCCCGAAGGGGGAGCTTTACTGCACGGACTGGCAGATAACAAAAAAGCTCCCCCTTTCGGGGGAGCTGGATGCGAACGAAGTGAGCAGACTGAGAGGGTCGAGCTTCTCAGTTTTCAGAAGAGATATCCTGTCCGAAGTACTTTTCGCTCAGGGTCTTTAAGGTGCCGTCGGCGCGCAGCTCCTCAATGGCGGTGTTCAGCGCGTCCAGATAGGCGGTGTCCTCGCTCTTGAGCACCGGGATGGCCACATGAGAAGCCTCGGCGGTCTGTGCCACCAGCTTGAAGTCTGCGTCCGGGTGGACGTTCAGGTAGTCGTAGAAGGAAACGTCCGCGTTCAGGGTGGCGTCAATGCGGCCTGCGGTCAGCAGCTGGATGGTTTCCTCCAGCGTGTCGATGCCCTGCACGGTAGCGCCGTAGCTTTCGGCCAGCTCCATGTAGGTGGAAGCCAGACTGTTGGCGGTGGTCTTGCCCTTCAGGTCCTCAAAGCTGTGGATGTCCTCGTTATCCTTGCGCACCGCCAGCGCAGTGTGGATGTAGCCGTAGGGGGTGGTGAAAGCGTAGGTCTTGGCGCGCTCCTCGGTCACCTCCACGCCGTTGCACACCATGTCGTAGCGGCCTGCGTCCAGACCGGCAAACAGGCTGTCCCAGTCGCTCTCCACATACTCCGGCTCCACGCCCAGCTTTTCAGCAATGGCGCGGGATACCTCCACGTCATAACCCACCAGCGTGTCGGAGGCGTCGTGGTAACTCCACGGCTGCCATGCGCCCTCCAGCGCCACCACCAGCTTGCCGCTTTTCTGGATGCTGTCCAGCTTATTCAGCGTTGCGGAGCTGGCGGTGCTGGCGGCGGTGTCCTTGGAAGAGCAGCCGGTCATGGACAGCACCCCGGCTGCGGCCATAACGCCCATCAGAGAAATAAAGGTTCTGCGTTTCATAAGTAAATATTCCTTTCTGTCGTGAAAAATGCAAAAAGAGAAGTGGTTTTATTCCGTATGGGCGATCCTGCGCAGGAAGGCCCGGGTGCGCTCCTCCTTGGGGGATGCAAAGAACTGTTGGGAGGGTGCCTGCTCCACCACCACGCCGTTTTCCATGAACACGGTCTTGGAGGAAACGTTGCGGGCAAAGCCCATCTCGTGAGTGACTACCAGCATGGTCATGCCCTCCTCAGCCAGCTGCCGCATCACGCTGAGCACTTCGCCGGTCAGCTCCGGGTCAAGGGCGCTGGTGGGCTCGTCAAAGTAAATAATTTCCGGGTCGGCGGCAAGGGCACGGGCGATGGCCACCCGCTGCTGCTGTCCGCCGGAAAGCTGGCGGGGGTAGTAGTCGGCACGGTCTGCAAGGCCGACCTTGGCCAGCATTTTCATGCCGATGACATCCGCCTGCTCCTTGGGCAGCTTACGCGCTACGATCAGCCCCTCGGTCACGTTCTGCAGGGCGGTCTTGTTGCGGAACAGATTGTAGTTCTGAAATACAAAGGCGGTCTTTTTGCGCAGCCGGGCAATGTCGGCGCGGCCTGCATGGGCAAGGTCGAAGCTTTCGCCGTCAAATACCAGCTGCCCGGCATCGGCAGTTTCCAAAAAGTTCAGGCAGCGCAGCAGGGTGGTCTTGCCGGAGCCGGACGGCCCAAGAATGGCCACTACATCGCCTTTTTCCACGGTCAGGTCTACGCCGCGCAGCACGGGCAGCTCACTGGCGACCTTCCGCGCACCGGGGCGGTGGAAAAGGCCGGGTTTTGCGTAGGTGCGGAAGGTTTTTTGCACATTGCGGATCTCTAACATAGCCATAGGTGCTCACCCTCCCTTTTTACTGGAAGCCGCGGGCGTTGAGCTGACGTTCCAGCAGCGCCTGCAGCTTGGTGATGACGGTACAGAACAGCAGATACACCACAGCCACCTCGCAGTAGATGGGCAGGAAGATGTAGGTGCGGGCGGCTACCCGCTGCCCGGCCATGAACAGCTCTGCCACCGTGATATTGGACGCCAGCGAGGTGTCCTTGATCATGCCGATAAGGGAGTTGGACAGCGCAGGCACAGCGGTGCGCAGCGCCTGCGGCAGCACGATGCGGCGCATGATCTGCCACCAGCTCATGCCCACGCAGTACCCGGCTTCCAGCTGCCCCTGCGGCACGCTTTCCAGCGCACCGCGCATGGTCTCGGCGCAGTAGGCACCCTCGTTGAAGGCAAAGGCGATGACTGCCGCCGGAAAGGCGTCCAGCATGATGCCCACGCTGGGCAGGCCGTAAAAGATGATGAACAGCTGCACCAGCAGCGGCGTGCCCCGGATGACCCAGATATAGAACCGGGCAATCTGCCGCAGCACCGGCACATTGGCGTACTGCACCAGCGCCACCGCCACTGCGATGATCATGGCAAAAAAGAAGGAGAGAAGGGTCAGCGGAATGGTCATGGTCAGGCCTGCCGTCAGGATGCGGGGCAGCGCCTCCACCAGCACGCTGACCGTGCGGTTGGATAAAAGTGCTTCAAACATTGTTTTTTCCTCAAAGCTAAAAAATGCACAAGGCGGCAAAGCTTTTGCCGACCAAAGCAGTATATACCTTAAAGTAGAGTCAAAGTCAAGAGACTGAATCACCAATCCCTACAAAACCTACCAGAATACTATAATAGCATGAAATGCCCCGCAGCGCAAACGGTTTGCACAAAACGTGTGATGTGACCGAAAAATTGCATAAACTTGTTAAATATTTGTGCAATGCGGCAGATGCTTGACGCTGTGGGCGCTTTCGTGTACAATGGACATAACAGTGCGCGGCTGCGGGGCAACGGCCCGGCGCGGCGCAAATCCACCGGCAGGGGGCTTGCCCCTTGCCCGGTGCAGACACGGAGGATACGAACGTGAAAAAGTTTAGTATTGGTGTTCTGGGTGCAGGCACCTGGGGCATGGCTCTGGCACGGATGCTGACCGTCAGCGGCAACGATGTGCAGGTGTGGTCGGCCATTGAGGCCGAGGTGGACAACCTTTCCACTACCCGGGTACACCCCAATCTGCCGGGGATGGTCATCCCGCAGGAGCTGCGTTTTACCAAAAGCATAGAGGAAGTGTGCACCGGCAAGGACGTGCTGCTGTTTGCAGTGCCGTCGGTGTTCGTGCGCGCCACGGCGGCTAAGGCGCGGCCCTATATCCGCTCCGGTCAGATCATCGTGGATGTGGCAAAGGGCATTGAGCCTGATACCTTATATACCATGACCGAGATCCTTGCCGATGAGCTGAGCCATGAGAACGGCCCCCGTGCGGTGCGTCTGGTGGCGCTCAGCGGCCCCACCCACGCCGAGGAGGTGGCGCTGGATCTGCCCACCACCATCGTTTCGGCAAGCCCGGATCTGGAAGCTGCCGAGGTAGTGCAGGAGGTGTTCAGCAACACCTGTATGCGCGTGTACACCAACACTGATATCAAGGGTGTGGAACTGAGCGGCGCCATGAAGAACGTCATCGCGCTGGGCGTTGGTATCTCCACCGGCCTTGGCTACGGCGATAACGCCCGCGCCGCCCTGATCACCCGCGGCATTGCCGAGATCGCCCGGCTGGGCGTGGCGATGGGCTGCAATGTCCAGACCTTTGCGGGTCTGGCCGGTATTGGCGACCTGATCGTTACCGCTACCAGTATGCACAGCCGCAACAACCGCGCCGGTATCCTGATCGGCAAGGGCGAAAGCCCGGAGCAGGCCGTGAAGGAAGTCGGCATGGTGGTGGAGGGCATCAACGCCTTGCCCGCCGCCATGGAGCTGGCCGAGAAGTACCATGTGGAAATGCCCATCGCCCAGACGGTGAACGCCATCGTCAAGGAGGGCATGAGCGCCAGCGACGCACTGCGCAACCTGATGTCCCGCGACCGCAAGAGCGAGATGCCGCAGGGCTATGAGAGTGTGTGAGCCTGAAATAATCGAAAAGAGGCTTCCGGAATGTCTGCGGGCATCCCGGAAGCCTCTTTTATTTGGCGGGAGATACAGTAAAATTATTAAAACTTTTTACAGAAAACAGACACAAAAGGGTAGAAGGTCGGCAAACTTTCTGCTATACTGAAAACGATAGAATTTTTGGTCAGTGCAGCCGGAACAGGGCGGCGGGCGCTGACACTGCAAAAAGGAGGAATGAGATATGCCCTCTACCTACGCACACCGCCGCTTTGGCGCAAATGTGCTGGATCATCTGCCCGCGCCGCTGCGGGAAAAGCTGGAGGCGCACCGGGAGCTGTACGATATCGGCCTGCACGGGCCGGATCTGCTGTTCTATTACCATGCGGAAAAGTCCACCCCGGTCGCCGCGCTGGGCAATGCCATGCACGACGAGCAGGGCAGAACGTTCTTTGACCGTGCACGGCGGGTGGTGCACGAGGAAGCCGACCGCGAGGCTGCGCTGGCCTACGCGCTGGGCTTTGTGTGCCATTTTGCGCTGGACAGCACCTGTCACCCCTTTGTGGAGCAGTTTACCCGAGAGAGCGGTGTGACCCACTGCGAGATCGAGACCGAGTTCGACAATATGCTGCTGCGCCGGGACGGCTATGACCCGCTGACCTTCTTTACCGCCAGCCATATCCACCCCAGCGCAGAGAACGCCCGGGTCATTGCGCCGTTCTACAAGGATATCTCGGAGCAGACCGCGCTGGAATCCCTGAAGGGGATGATCACGGTGCATAAGGTGCTGCAAGCCTCAAACCCGGTCAAGCGCTGGGTGGTGCTGACCGGCATGAAGGTGCTGGGCAAGTACGAGGGGATGCACGGCCTTGTGGCAAACCCGCAGCCGAACCCGCAGTGCACCGAGAGCAACCGCAAGCTGGATGCGCTGTACGCCAAGGCGCTGCCGCTGGCAGAGCGGCTGATCTTGGAGTATGTGGCAAAGCTGGACACGGACGAG
Source organism: uncultured Faecalibacterium sp. (assembly GCA_934525405.1). Classification (GTDB taxonomy): domain Bacteria; phylum Bacillota; class Clostridia; order Oscillospirales; family Ruminococcaceae; genus Faecalibacterium. The sequence continues at coordinate 1,679 of CAKSZF010000022.1, read as the reverse complement.
CCGCTGGACGCCGCCTACGACCACACCTTTGGGGAATTTTAAAAAACGCGCCGCCCGGCGGTGCAAAGAGGACAAGGGAAATACGATGAAAACTGAAAAATTCAAGGTGACACCGCTGGAGCGGGCATGGATCTTATACGATGTGGGCAACTCGGCCTTTGTGCTGATGATCGCCACGCTGGTGCCCATCTTCTTCAATGCGCTGGCCGAAGCCGGTGGCGTGAGCAAGGTGGACTATCTGGCCTACTGGGGCTACGCAAGCTCCATCGTTACGGTGATTACCGCCATTCTGGGCCCCATTCTGGGCACGCTGGCAGACACCAAGGGCTTTAAAAAGCCCATCTTCATGCTCTGCCTTTTTGTGGGCGTCATTGGCTGCTGCGCCATGGGTCTGGCGGGCACATGGCTGGCCTTTCTGATCATTTTTATCATTGCAAAGATCGGCTACTCCGGCAGTCTGGTGTTCTACGACTCCATGCTGGGCGATGTGACCACCCCGGAGCGGATGGACATGGTGTCCTCCCGCGGGTACGCGTGGGGCTATATCGGTAGCTGCGTGCCCTTTGTGGTCTGTCTGGCGCTGGTGCTGGGCAGCAGCGCAGTGGGGCTTAGTCAGATGACCGCGCTGTCCGTCGCGCTGGTCATTACCGCCGTATGGTGGCTGGTGGTCACCCTGCCGCTGCTGAAAAAGTACCGTCAGATCAACTATGTGGAGGTGGAGCAGCACGCTATCCGCCAGAGCTTTGTGCGCATCGGGCAGACCTTGAAGCATCTGCCGCAGGACAAGCAGGTGTTCTGGTTTTTGCTGGCGTTCTTCTGCTACATCGACGGCGTGTATACCATCATTGATATGGCTACCGCCTACGGCACGGCACTGGGACTGGACACCACCGGCCTGCTGCTGGCGCTGCTGGTCACCCAGATCGTGGCTTTCCCCTCGGCGCTGATCTTTGGCCGCCTGAGCCAGAAATACGCGTCCAAGACCCTCATCCCGGTGTGCATTGCGGCCTATATCGGCATTGCCGTCTTTGCCTTCTTCCTGAAGAGCCAGTGGCAGTTCTGGGTGCTGGCCGTGGTGGTGGGGATGTTCCAGGGCGGTGTGCAGGCACTGAGCCGCAGCCACTTTGCCAAGATCATCCCGCAGGAAAAATCTGGCGAATACTTCGGCCTGTTCGACATCTGCGGCAAAGGTGCATCCTTCCTTGGCACCATGATCGTCAGCGTGGGCAGTCAGCTGACCGGCAGCGCCAACGTGGGCGTTGGCTCCATTGCCATTTTGTTCGTCATCGGCTTTGTGCTGTTCAGCATTTCCACCCGGACAGAAGAGACAAAGCAGGTCTGACCATTTTATGAAAAAACGAAGCCCGGAGCGTCCACAGACGTTCCGGGCTTCGTTTTTGTTCAGAGGGGTCGCTGTACAAAATGCTGTCGGGCGGGGGCGGCAAGGGCAAAATTATCATGCAAAAAATACATCCTTGAAAAAAGTGGAATTAACCTATTGACAAACTAGGTAGAACGGAATATAATGCAGACATCCAATCCACCAGTCTTGTAGGGAAATGAAACAGAGGTTCCCCGGCGGGTGGTACATAGAGGAATGGGAAAGTTTTACCGGAAGGAGGGCACAAAGATGAAGCTGATCTGGAAAGAACTGCTGCACGCGAATTATCGCTGTGGGC
>CAKSZF010000021.1 GCA_934525405.1 uncultured Faecalibacterium sp. | reverse complement strand
ATCATTCACAAGCATAAGGACTATCTTACTTCTCTGGAAGCCGCACTCGCAGATGTTAAAGACCAGACAGCATAACATCAGGCACATGGTATGCTGTTCACAGATGTCCAAAGGAGCGTGCGTTTGAACAAAAAGAAAAAGTCCACAAACACTTCCCCTTATCCCGATGAAGTCATTGACCGTCTGGCGCGGGCATTCTACCCGGCCATCCTTGCCTGCTGGAACAGCGAGGAAGGCCAGAGGGAGTTTGCCGCGTGGCAGGCGGAGCAGGCTCATCACGCCACCAGCAAAGAGAAACAGAGCGTTCCCGACGGGGAACGCCCTGTTGTACATATCGCTATTGTCTGTGGTCTTTGGCAGGGTGCGTCCTATTCAGGGGCGCACCCTGTTTTTTGTTTTGCCTTATTTCACTTTGTTTTGCCTTATTTCACTTTGTTTTGCAGTTCTTTTTTCGTTTCCCACAAGCTGTAAGCGCAGGCGATCACTTCCGATACCCAGAATGCAAACCATGCTTTTTCGATGCCCATAGCGCGGATGAGGAGCCACAGGCAGGGCAGCAGCACCACCAGCTGCCGCAAGGCACTGCCGATCATGTTGACCACGCCATTGCCAAGACCGGAGGCAAAGTAGCCGCACAAGATGGTGATGACCGCAAACAGAAATGTCACCGAAATGATGCGCAGGGCGGGCACGCCGAAGGCCAGCATCTCGTCACTGGCAGAGAACAGCCCCAGCAGCTGCGCCGGGAACAGAAGAAACACCGCTGTGCCGCACAGTGCAAACACTACGCCGGTGGGCAGCAGCACCTTCCACGCCTGCTTCACCCGGTCGGACTGCCCACTGCCATAGTTGAAGCCCACCACCGGGATGGCTGCCTGTCCTAAGCCGTTCACCGGCATCATCAGGAAGTTTTGCAGCTTATAGTAAATGCCAAAGAAGGCCACCGCCGTAGAGGACACCCCCAGCAGAATGCTGTTGACTGCAAAGGTCATGACGCTGCCGATGGCCTGCATCACGATGGTGGGCAGACCCACCCGGTAGATATCGGCCACATCCTGCCACAGAAAACGGTAGCCCTTCAGCCGGACGTGAATGACCGGATTTTTGACCCGGTTGAACCACAGCGCCGCCACCGCACCGATGAGCTGCCCGATGACGGTGGCAATGGCCGCGCCCCGGATGCCCATGGCCGGGCTGCCCAGCAGACCGAAAATCATGATGGGGTCAAGGATGATGTTCACCACGGCACCGATGATGAGGGAAACCATAGACAACACCGTGTCACCCACAGCCTGCAAGAGCCGCTGCCCATAGGTCTGCAGAAAGATGCCCCAGCAGAACACCAGGTTCACCGACAGATATTCCCGGCAGAGATGCTGCAATTCAGGGTCACCCGTCAGAGCAGCGGCAATTTGGTTCGAGAACAGCAGTCCCACCAGCGTAAACACCAGCGAAGTGCCCAGCATCAGAAACAGCCCGGTGGTGGCGGCACGGCAGGCTTCCTCCGGCTTTTTCTGCCCCAGCTTGCGGGAGAGCAGGGCGTTCAGACCAACGGCGGTGCCCACACCGATGGCGATCATCAAAAACTGGATGGCATATACAAGAGAGGCGGCAGTCAAGGCCGTTTCCGACAGCCGCGCCACAAAAATGCTATCCACGATGTTGTACAGCGATTGGATGAGCAGCGATAGCATCAGCGGTACCGCCATAGTGTACAGCAGGGGGCGGACGGGCATTTCCGCCAGTTTGTTTTTCGGGTTCATAGATCCTCCTTTTTCGGGCAAACAAAAAAGCGCGAAATCGTTGAGGGTTAGCTTTCCCTCAGGATTTCACGCTTTGTAAGCCGGCTTTTTGTATTCTTAACGGAAGGTATTATACCGGAGTTTTTTCAAAATTGCAAGAAGAGTTTTGAAAAAATCACAGCAGTGCGTTTTCCAGATTGCTCAGCATTTCGTTCAGTGCTTGAATGCCGCCCTCTGCGGTGTACCAGACATTCGGGTGTGCCAGATAAACGACGTGGCCGTTCTTGTAAGCATCCGTGCTCTTGACCAGCTCGTTTTCCAGAATCTCCTGTGCCAGTTGTGCGCCATCGGTGCCAATGGCTGCATCGCGGTCCATCGCAAAGATGTAGTCGGGGTTCTTGTCCACAATGAACTCGAAGGAAGCCTCGTTGCCGTGGGTCGAAGTGTCAATATTGGCATCCACGCCGATGTTCTCAAAGCCGATCTCCTTGCCGATGATAGAGCAGCGGCCATCGTTGCCCAGAACATTGAAGCTGCCGCTGGTGGTCATGCCAACGATGGCAGTCTTTCCCTCCGCAAAGGCTTTCAGGGCGTCGATGCGGCTGTCAAAATCCGCCATCAGGCTTTCCACCTGATCTTCCAGACCAAAGATGGACGCAATGGTCATGGCGTTTTCACGGGTGCTTTCCACAACGCCCTTTTCGGCGTCGGTCGAAAGGAAAACAACGGGTGCAATCTCGCACAGAGCATCATAGGATTTGGACAGGCGTCCGCCGATAAAGATGATGTCCGGTTCACAGGCCATGACTGCTTCCATATCGGCTTCCTTGATGTTGCCAAGATTCACAATGCTGTCATTGGTGACATAGCTCTGAAGATAATCCAGAGAGGTAGATGCCGTGCCGACCACACGGTCGCCAACGCCCAGTTCATCCAGAATGTCCAGAGAAGCAAGGTCGAGGATCGCAATGCGCTGCGGGTCAAAGGGCACTTCCACATCTACCAGTTCCTTTGCACCGTTGAACGCCTTGATGGTCACCGACTCCGGCACCGCTTCCGAGGAAGTGGCAGCTTCGCTGGATGCAGCCACAGAGGATGCCACGGAGCTTGCCGTGGAGGAGGAAGCGCCGCAGGCGGTAAGAACACCCGCTGCACTCACAACAGCCATGGCGGTCAAAAACGAACGACGAGAAATTTTCTTCATAAAAATGCTCCTTTTTAAAAAGTACTGAAATCAATAATATATCGACAAAGGCTTGCCTTCGATCTGCATGATCTCAAAGTCTACCTTGTAGATATCGGACAGGTTTTCTTTGGTGATCACTTCCTGCACGGTGCCAAACTTTGCGATTTTTCCATCCACGAAGGCGCAGATGTAGTCGGAATAAAACGCAGCATAGTTGATCTCGTGCAGAACAAGGATCACCGTTTTGCCCAGCTCATCGCACAGGCGGCGGACGATGCGCATGAGGTTGGTTGCGTGGTAAATATCCAGATTGTTGGTCGGTTCATCCAGCAGGATATACTCGGTATCCTGCGCAATGACCATGGCAATATAGGCGCGCTGCCGCTGACCGCCGGACAGTTCATCGATGAACTGCTCCTCAAAATCGCCCAGTTCCATGTAGGCGATGGCACGGTCGATGATCTCGTTGTCCTCTTGGGTCAGCCGCCCGCCGGAGTACGGAAAGCGGCCAAATGCAACCAGCTCCCGGACGGTCAGCTTCATCTGGACATTGTTGGATTGGGTCAGGATGGCGAGCCGCTTGCTCAGCTCCCGGCTTTTCCAGCGCGTGATCTCCGTCCCCTCAAAATCCACAATTCCGCTGTCCCGTGCGATCAGGCGGGACAGCATTCCCATCACGGTGGATTTTCCCGCGCCGTTCGGACCGATGAGGGAAAGGACTTTACCTTTCGGAATCTCAAAACTCACGCCATCGACAACGGCTTTGCCATCGTAGCGTTTGGTGATCTCTTTTACAAACATGGTGTTATGCCTTTCTCTGGGTGAGCAGCAGATACAGGAAATACACGCCGCCGCCCACGGTGATGAACACGCTGACCGGAACCGAGTAAACGAACACCCGTTCCACCAGAAGCTGTCCGCCGATCAGAACAGCCATACCGAACAAAACAGAGCCGGTGATGAGCTGGCTGTGCCGGTAGGTACGCAGGAACTGCCGGGAAAGGTTGGCAATGATAAGCCCCAGAAATGCCAGCGGCCCGACCATAGCGGTGGCTGTTGCAATGTACAGTGTGACCCCCAGCAACAAGCGGCGGATACAGCGGTCATAGTCCACGCCCAGATTGATTGCCTGATCTTTGCCCAGTGTCAGAACGTCCAGCAGCGCAAGCTCTTTCCGGAAGGCAAAGGCGACCAACGCCAGAACCGCAACGGACAGTACCAGAATCGCCGAATTGACATTGGAAAAGCTGGCGACCAGATCCGTCAGCAGTGTGTCGTACTCGTTGGGGTCCATCACACGGGTCAAGGTCGTCTGGATGCTGGAAAAGAACGAGGTCAGCACTGTGCCGATGAGCAGGACGTACAGAACATTGTGGTTCGTTTTCCGGAACAGATAGCTGTAAATTACGGTGGCAACAGCGCCCATAATGGCAAGGTCTACCGCAAAGGCTCCGTTGGCATTGACCGCCAGAAAGCTGCCCGAACCCGCCGCAAAGAACACCGCTGTGTGGATCAGCGAATAAAGCTGATCCATGCCCAACAGACAGGGCGTGACGATGGTGTTGTTGATGATGGACTGAAACACGATGGAAGCACTTCCAATGGCAAATGCCGTGATGAGCATGGCAATCAGCTTGGGCGTGCGGATGCGCATGGCGTAGGCAAATAATTTTTGGTTTTCAAAGTGGACACCCACTGTCATATAGCCCGCGCAGGCCAGCAGAACAAGAAGCAGAAGGATCAGCAGGCACAGATGATTTTTGTGCGTTTTCATGCTGCACCTCCGGTTTTCTTGGCAGCTTTGCCCAGCCGGACTGCCTTGCGTCCATGCCGAAGCCGATACAGCAGCAGACCGACAAACAGGATACTGCCGATGACGCCAACGATCAGCTCGATGGGCAGCTCGTAGGGATAGATCACAACCCGCCCGATCATATCGCAGACCAGCACGAACACTGCGCCAAACAGAGCGGTATCCACCAGCGTTCCGCGGATCTGGTCACCCTTGAACATTGCTACGATATTGGGCACGATGAGACCAATGTAGGAGATCGAGCCGACCACGACAACAACGGATGCCGTGATCATGGCAGCGATGGTCAGACCCATAAACAGCACCAGATCATACGGAACGCCGAGGTTCTGAGAAAAGTCTTTTCCCATGCCCACGATATTGAAGTGGTTGGCAAATACAAAAGCCAGAACCACCAGCGGCACCGTCAGCCAGACAAGCTCATAACGCCCACGAATGACGGTGGAAAAATGACCGACCAGCCAGCTGGAAAGAGCCTGCGTCATTTCATATTTGTAGGCAAGATAATTGGTAACACCCATTACGATGTTGGAGAACATGATGCCGACCAGCGGGACCATGACAACATCCTTGAACTGGATACGCTGGATGAACCAGACAAAGACCCATGTGCCCAGAACAGCACAAACGAAGGAAAAAGCAGCACGTCCCCACAGGGTAGAACCCGGTGCAAACAGCAGTGCCAGCAGAATGCCAAACTGCGCAGAAGAGATCGTTGCGCCTGTGGTGGGCGAAACAAACTTGTTCATGCAGAGCTGCTGCATGATAAGCCCCGCCACGCTCATGCCAATGCCTGTGCAGAGGATGGCAAGCAGACGCGGCAAGCGGGAGATCAGAAAGATCTCCCATGTTTCCACGCTGCCTGTAAGCAGGTCAGAAGGCCGGATGTCCAGCACCCCGACAAACAAAGAACAAACCGAAAGAATCATCAGCAGAACGCCGAGAAAAACAGTGGAACGATGATTGCGAATGAAAAGCCCTCCTCAAGATTAGTGCAAACTAACTTTTTTGAAAATAAAAAGAGAACGCCTGCGTGTGAAGAAACTGGTCTTACGTGTTCACACACAGCGCGTTCTGCTGAAGGGATTATATCATAAGGCATCGATGGGTTTCAAGTGGCAAACTCTCACGAAGGTTTTTCATAACAAACCGCCATGCTTTGTTAATTCCTACAAAGTTGCTCCGATTTATATACGCACCAAAAAGTATAGGATTGGCTTTTAAAATATACGATAAAAAACGCAAAAAATAAATGCAAAGGCGATTTTTCGCAAAAAGAGCCCTTGCATTTATTGGGTAAAATCACCACGCAGCTTCAGTTCAGAACGCTCAGCAGCCGTCTGCTTGCCTCCTGCTGCGGTTCCCCGAATACCACCGCCAGCTCCTCCTGCAGGACACGCTCTACCATCTGGTAAAAGTAGGCGTCCATGGCGTTGATCTTTCGCCCGCGGTTCTGCTGCTGGGTCTGCTTTTGCCCCAGCTCCTTGAACAGGGTCAGGTACTGGTAAAAATCGTTGGTGTGGAGCAGCGCCTGATAGTGTTCTGCCAGCGCTGTCTGTACCCCCGCCGGGATGGGCAGCTTCTCCTCTTTGATGCGTGCAAGGTCGGCTTCCGCCTGCTGTGCCGGGGTCACCGGGCGCAGCGCCGCTTCCTTTTCCGTGGGGATATAGCTGCGGTCGTGGGAATCCGAAAAATAAGGCCGGAGGGTGTAATACTCTCTGGCGGACTCATCGCCAAACCGCCGCAGCCCGACGTCTTCCACCTCGTGCACTCCCAGATTTCCGTAGACTACCAGCGCTCCCGCTTGAAACCGTGACATGGTATTGCCTCTTTCCCTTGTATGGAAAGGCTACCAAAAACAGACTTTCCAGCGCAATTTTACTCTTCACTTTATTGTACCACGGCCGGGCAGCGGGCTTCAAAGGACATCTTCCACAAAGTTTGCCTCGTGCAATCTGCGCAGAATGCCCAGTACAATTCTTGTGCAAAACTGCCTTTGCAAATTTCCGGCAGGCGGGCTATAATAATTTCGTACAACGAGTGGCACTCATGCGTAAGACCGGTTGCATGAGTGCCACTCGTTGTTTTTGTTTGCCCTAAAATGGAAAGGTAAGGTGAATCCCATGGAAAGTTCCAATCAATTCCTTGGCACGGAGCGCATCGGCAAGCTGATGCAGAAATACGCGATCCCGTGCATTATTTCTCTGCTGGTGGGCGCACTGTATAACATCGTAGACCAGATCTTCATTGCAAACGCCAGTTATCTTGGCTCCTACGGCAACGCCGCCAACACCGTCGTGTTCCCCCTGACGGTGGTAGCGCTGGCCATTGCCGTGATGATCGGTGACGGCTGCTGCGCCTTCGTCAGCATCAGCCTTGGGCAGAACGAGGTCCCCAAGGCAAAGCGGAGCGTCGGCAATGCGGTGGTAATGTGTCTGGTCAGCAGCATTGTGCTGGCCGCGCTCTATCTGATTTTTGCGGACACCATTCTTGCCATGTTCGGCGGAACGGTCAACGCCGAGACCTACCACCACTCGCAGGAATATTTCTTCTATATCACGCTGGGCGTGCCCTTTTATATGTTCGGGCAGGCCATGAACCCCATCATCCGCGCGGACGGCAGCCCCCAGTTTGCCATGGTGTCCACCCTTGCGGGTGCGGTGCTGAACATCATTCTGGACCCTGTTTTTATTTTCGGCTTCCGCTGGGGCATGATGGGCGCAGCGGTGGCTACCGTCATCGGTCAGCTGGTCACGGCAGCGCTGGCAGTGTGGTATCTGCTGCACATGAAGATCATTCGCCCTGAAAAGGGCGACTACCGGCTGAAAGGCTCCATCTGCGGCCGCACCCTGACCCTTGGCATGACCAGCTTTCTGTCTCAGATCAGCCTTGTGGCGGCAATGGCAGCCATCAACAACATGATCCGCAAATACGGCGCACTGGATGCCGTGTTCGGGCAGGAGCAGTACGCCCAGATCCCCATGGCGGTGGTGGGCATCGTGATGAAGTTCTTCCAGATCGTCATCTCCATCGTGGTGGGCATGGCGGCTGGCTGCATCCCCGTGGTGGGCTTCAACATGGGCGCCAAAAAGCCCACCCGTGTGAAGGAGCTGTTCACGAAACTGCTGCTGGCAGAAGCCACCGTGGGTGCCGTTGCACTGGTGCTGGTGGAGCTGCTTCCCCGGCAGCTCATCGCCCTGTTCGGTGCCGCCAACGAGAGCGTTTACTACACCGATTTTGCCGTGAAGTCCTTCCGCATCTACCTGTGCATGATCATTCTGGCCTGTGTCAACAAGGCCTGCTTTATCTTTTTGCAGGCCATGGGCAAGGCAGCGGAATCCACCGCCCTGTCCATGGTGCGTGAGGTGGTGTTCGGCGTGGGCTTTGCCCTGCTGCTGCCCCGGTTCTTCGGGCTGGACGGTGTGCTGTACTCCATGCCCCTGTCGGATATCCTCACCTTCCTGATTGCAGGCTATCTGATCTGCAAAACCTACCGTGAACTGAGCACGAAAGGAGAAGTCTAATGGAAAAACGCATCATCACCATCAGCCGCGAGTTTGGCAGCGGCGGCAGAACCATCGGCAAACTGGTAGCAGAGCATCTGGGCATCTCATGCTACGACGCCGAACTGATCCAGAAACTGGCTGCCGAAAGCGGCTTTGACGAAACCTACATCAAGGAGGCCGGAGAATACACCCCCGGCGGTTTCCTTGCTTCTGCCTTCACCAACCGCAGCTTCGGCCCCACCAACGAGGACCTGCTTTGGAAGCTGCAATACCAGATTATCCGGGAACTGGCAGAAAAAGAGCCCTGCGTCATCGTGGGGCGCTGCGCCGATTTTATCCTGCAGGACCGCACCGACTGCCTGAAGGTCTTTGTCCATGCGGACATGAAGTTCCGGGCTGACCGCATCGTGCGGGTCTACGGCGAGCGGGAGAAATCGCCCGAAGCCCGGCTGAAGGAAAAAGATAAGCGCCGCGCCGCCTACTACCGCTTCTACACCGATATGAAGTGGGGCGATGCCGCCAACTATCATATTGCGCTGGACAGCGGGGTCATCGGCATTGAAAAATGTGCAGAGATCATTGAAAGCCTTTCATAAGCTGTAACTTCCGGCACAGCCCCTGAGCCAATAGCGCAAAACGCCGCCCATCTGCGTTCCGTTACGCAGGTGAGCGGCAGTTTTTGTCAAGGGCGGTTTTATGGGAAAATCAATCTTCTAATCCGTGGCTCCCAGTCACATTCCTCAAATATTCCTCCGGGTCTCCGTTCAGAATCAAATCCGCATAGCCCAGTGGGTCATTGTAAATAAGGTAATCCAGCTCCGTCTGCTGCGCCATGGTAACATCCAACGCATCCTCGACCCTGGTGCAGTCAATGGAGATCATTCTCCCATCTCGGAGCAGCAGCTCCACGCAGCCGGTGTCCATGTTGTATTTGCAGGCTCTTTCATCGTACTTCATACTCGTGTCCTTTCTGCCTTACGGCACCTTTACAGTTGTGACTTTCGTTACACGTTTTTTCTGATAAGGTTTTGGACACACCGCCGTCAGGGAAGAGCCGGAATTTTCATTTCCGAAGAAAACAAAAAATCCGAACCCTTCTCCTATCGAGAAAAGGTTCGGATTTTCATGGTTTGGTGCGGATAAGAGGACTTGAACCTCCACCGAGTTGCCCCGATTAGAACCTGAATCTAACGCGTCTGCCAATTCCGCCATATCCGCATATTCTGTTGTGTTCGTGAACTGCGACGCTCGGAACGATAGTTATTATACCAGATGCAGCAGAATTGTCAAGCACTTTTTTGAAAAACTTTTCATCTTTTTGGAAAGGATCATACTTTCGCATTTTTTGCAAACCGTGCGGCTGCCTTGTCGGCTGAGCAGGCATTTTTGCGGTCTTTCCGGCTGCATTCCGGCATTTGCAGGCGCTTTGCGGCGTACTGCGTGTGCCGCGCACAGTTTTGGGTTTGACAGGGTTTTCGCGGCGATGTAAAATAAAGGTATTGTTTTCTTATAAAATATATAGAGGAGCGTTTTGCCATGCTGTATTTTGAAAACGACTACTGCGAGGGTGCACACCCCGCCATTCTGCAAAAGCTGACCGAGACCAATTTTGAAAAGGTCTCCGGCTACGGCACCGACCCTTACTGCGCCAGCGCCCGGGAGAAGATTCGCGCCGCCTGCGCCTGCCCGGAGGCCGATGTGCAGTTCATCTCCGGCGGTACACAGAGCAACGCCATCGTCATCGCGTCCATGCTGCAGCGGTGGCAGGGCGTAGTGGCTGCCGCCACCGGTCATGTGGCCGGGCACGAGGCAGGTGCCATTGAGTACACCGGCCACAAGGTCATCACTCTGCCCCAGCACAACGGCAAGATGAACGCCGCCGAGCTGCGGGCACTGGTGGCCACCTTCTACGCCGACGACAACCATGACCACATGGTGTTCCCCGGCATGGTGTACATCTCCCACCCCACCGAGTACGGCACCCTGTACACCAAGGCGGAGCTGGAAGCCCTGCACGCTGTGTGTCAGGAGTACAAGATGCCGCTGTTCTTAGACGGTGCACGGCTGGGCTACGGTCTGGCTGCCGAGGGCACGGACGTAACGCTGGCCGACCTTGCCCGGCTGACCGATGTGTTCTACATCGGCGGCACCAAGGTGGGTGCGCTGTGCGGCGAGGCTGTGGTATTCCCCCACGGCGCACCGGCACACTTTATGACCATGGTCAAGCAGCAGGGCGCACTTCTGGCAAAGGGGCGGCTGCTGGGCATCCAGTTCGATGTGCTGTTCACCGATGACCTGTATTTCTCCATCAGCAAAAACGCCATTGCCACTGCCAACCGCCTGAAGGCCGGTTTTGCGGAAAAAGGCTACCGCTTCTTTATGGACTCCCCCACCAACCAGATCTTCCTTGTGCTGGAAAACGCCCAGCTGGCTGCGCTGGAGGGAAAGGCAAAGTTCGGCTTCTGGGAGAAGTTCGACGACACCCACACCGTGGTGCGCATCGCCACCAGCTGGGCCACCCGCATGGACGAGGTGGAAGCACTGATCGACCTGATGTGATCCAATTATTATAAGAAAGAGGCTCAGAAGCACCTGTCGGCGCTTCTGAGCCTTTTTTCAGTCCCCGCCGTAATGGCAAATGCCCTTCCTCACAGCGCCCTTCCCGTGAAAACGGAACACCGGAGCGTCCGCAGACGCTCCGGTGTTCCAAAATCATAAATATTTTTCCGCTAAAAATGCCCAGAGCGGCGCGGAGGGCATTCAAAATCGTCCTGCGGCTATATCAGAGGCCATCAGTTGTATTCCACGGCTGTGGGGTGCTTTCCACCGGCTGTCCGGGGGCGGCAAGGGCGCGCTCCATCAACAGGGCAAGATAGGCGTCCTGCAAGGCGCCTGCCAGCGGATACACCTCTGCCCCGCCGGCAAGATAGCCCTGCATCCTGTCCAGAAAACAGGCGATGGCGGTCTCGTCCTCGTTCAGCCCTGCCTGCGCGGCGGCAGCTGCCAGCGGGTCGGGCAGCGGGGTCAGTTGACGGCACACCGGCTCCCCGGCGGCATCCAGACAGCGCAGGGTGTCGTCGAACACTTCGCCCCGCTCTCCCTGCACACTGGTGTGGGTGCTGCGCAGATAGGAGTGGTACTGCACGCCGTTAAAATCCAGAAACGCCGTGCCGCCGCCCGCAAATTCCAGCGTGTGCTGCTGCAGGGTCTTTTCCACCAGAGCGCCGTTGTGCACCACGCCCCAGCGGGAATCCGTTTCGATGATCTTTTCCGTCCAGCTGCGGCCGGTCACTCGCACCGGCTGCTGCCCGGCGTTCAGGAACTGCCGCGCCAGACTGACCGCATGGTAGCCGTGCGCCACCGACAGCCGGGCAAACTGCGGCGTGCCCAGTGCGCCGCTGCGCACCGCCGCCAGCCGCTTTGCCAGCGTGGGGTACAGCCAGTACTGTTCTGCAACCTGCAGCTTTGCGCCCTGCTGGTGCAGCTGCCAGAGGGCGCGCAATGCGTCCTCCTCCAGCGCCGCCGGGGTCTCGCACAGCACAGCAAAGCCCCGGGCAAGCCATTCGGTGCCGACGGCGGCGATGGACGCCTTATTCACTGCCACCACCACAAGGTCCGGGTGCAGGGCCATGCACTGCTCCACCGAGGTGCTTACCGGCACACCGTACTCCCGGTGCATCTTTTCGGCCTTTTCCTCGGTGCGGCAAAGCATGGCGCATAGTTCGAACCGCTCCGGCAGTTCCTGCGCGATACGCCAGTAAAACAGCGACCGCCAGCCGGAACCTACCACGATAAACCGCAGTTTAGCCATTTGCCTGTTCCTCCTGAATATGCTTTTGCAGCTCCTGTTCAAATCGGTCTGCGTCCAGCGGCAGGGTGAGCTTTTCGCCCAGCCATGCGGACAGGTAAGCCGCATCGGTCAGTTCCAGCGCCCGCACGCCCTCCACGCCGGGGGCGGTCAGGGGCGAGCCGTGCAGAATGGCGTCCGCAAAGTTTGCCAGCATCTCCGGGTAAGGCTCTGCCTGCGGCGCGAACTGCTCGGTGGTGGTGGTCTCGGTAAGCTGCTGACGCTCAGTGCAGCTTGCGGTGCGGCGGTAGGTCTCGGTGTCTGGCGTGTAGGTGTGCAGGGTGAGGGTGTCCTCTTCCAGCAGGGCGGTGCCCTTGGTGCCTACGATTTCCAGCCGCTCGGTGTAGCTGCCCTCGCCGGTAGAAAGAATAAAGGTTGCCGTGCGCTGCTGCGGGTACTCCATCAGCAGGGTGGCTTCATCGTCCACCATGAAATCGTTATACTTACCGTAGGGTATCATGGCATAAATACTGGTTGGCATCCCGAACAGCCACTGCCAGATGTCCAGAATGTGCTGGCCCTGATTGAGCAGCGCACCGCCGCCCTCCCCTGCCCAGCTGGAACGCCAGCTGCCGGAGCGGTGGTACATCCATGTGCGGAAGTAGCGGCTGTTTTCCAGCTGCACCCGCTTGATCTCGCCCAATGCCCCATCATTCAGTAATTTTTTAAGCCGCATATACTTTTTGTAGCGGCGCTGATGGAACATCATGGCGAAAACAAGGCCGCTTTCCTCGGCGGCGCGGTTCATTTCCAGCGCCGGTGCCAGCGCGTTTGCGCTGGGCTTGTCGCACAAGACGTGCTTGCCGTGGGCAAAAGCCTGCATCACCAGCGCCGGGTGGGTCTTGTGCGGGGTGACCACCAGCACGGCGTCAAACTCCTCCGCATGGGTATACAGCTCCTCGGCGCTGGGGCACACCCGCACTGTATCCGGCAGGGTGTCTTTTGCCCACTGCTGCGCCTCAGCGTGGCGGCAGACTACGGCGGTCAGGCGCAATGCGCCCGCCTTTCCTTCTGCGATCATCTGGGCATACTTGCGCCCCATGACCCCGGTACCGATAACGGCTGCGCGTACTTCCTGCATGATAGTCCCTCCTGTTTTTCCACAATGTGTTTTGTTATGGGGGAAACTGCGTTTCACCCCTTCAGGCTTGCTTCAATGGCGGCTTTATCCAATTCCTCGCCGATGACGATGACTACCTCCTGCCCCTGCGGGATGGGCGCAAGGGTGCAGCCGGCGGCGGTGGCGTTCAGTTCCAGCCAGCCGCCCGCCGGGGCGGGCGCAAAGCCCTTGACCCGCAGCACACGCCCGCACTCCGGCGCGGCAAACAGCCGCTGCGCGGCAGCCTGCAGCTGCTCCGGGGTGAGGTGCAGTTCCAGAAAGCAAAGGGAGGTAAAGGCCGCGTGTTCATCAAAATGCAGCTTTTCACAGCTGGCCTGCCGATAGCCGCAGACGGCAAGGGCGGCAAGGTCGGCATCGGTCAGGGCAGCCCAGTCCTTTGCAACAATTTCCCCGGGCGCAAAGCGGCGGGAGGCTTTTGCCCCTTCCAGTGCCCGCTCCAAGTGGGCAGCGGCGGCGGCGCACTGGGCGGGGGTGGCCAGCTGGGCACGGCTCAGCAGCACACAGCCCGCATTCATGGTCTCGGAAGCCAGCAGATACTCTGCCTGCGGCGAAAGTGTTTCCGGCAGCAGGGCATCCACGATGGCAATGACACTGCCAATCTGATACCACCGGTCCAGCGGGTCGTCCCGCAGGATATCGAAAAACTCGTCCACATCAAAAATACCGCTTGGCTCCACCACCACCCGGTCAAAGCCGCGCATAGCCATGGCGATGAGCTTGGTGCGCATCCGGCGCTGGTGGGTGTCGCAGTCGCAGCCGCCGCTGATGGTCTCCACATCGCAGCCGGGGCCCAGCACCTCCTGCACCAGCATAGCGTCCACATTCACCGCGCCGAAATCGTTTTCCAGAATGCACACCTTATGTCCCTGCTGCACAAGATACCGCACATACCTGCGCAAAAAAGTGGTCTTTCCCGCCCCCAGAAAGCCGGTGATCAAATCCACCTGTACCATATTTCTCTACCTCCGTTGCAAAAGCCCTCCCAGCGCCGCAGCGCCCGGGAGGGCTTGTTTTTAATCTTTTGCCCGGCGCTGTAACTCCCGGATGATCGCTGCTGCTTCCGGCGCGATCTCCCCCGGCACAATGGCCGGGCGTGCCAGAAAATAGCCCTGCAAGGCATCTGCGCCCAGCTCGATGACCGTGCGCAGCTCGGCGGCGGTCTCCACGCCCTCGGCAACGATCTTCATGCTGCGAGGGTGGGCGTATGCCACCACATTTTGCAGGATCTGCTGCTTGTCCGACGAGGAATCGATGCCCCGGATGATGGCGATATCCACCTTGATGAACCGGGGCGCAAGTTCCAGAAGGGTATTCTCGTTGGAATAGCCGCTGCCGTAATCGTCCAGTGCAAACATCCCGGAAGAGCCCGGATCTCTGCGCTTTTTCTCCAAAGCTTCGCGGTCGATGGCCTCTTCCTCGGTGATCTCAATGACCATGCGGCGGCGCAACTCATGCCAGCGGCTGTCTATATAATCAACATCCGCCTGCGTCAGGCAGGTGCTGGCGATGGAGTTGACAAAGAGCATGGCATCCTCGGACACGCTGCCCGCCCGGCACAGGCTGTCGAAGGTCTCCAGCGCCTTGGTAAAGGTGAGGCGCTCGATCTCGTACAGCGCCCCCTGCTCCCGCGCCAGCTTCATGATGGTGGCCGGGGAGCGCAGGGTGGGCAGGTCGGAGCGCATCAGCGCCTCGTAGGCGACCACCTTGCCGCTGCGTGCCGAGAAGATGGGCTGGAAGCAGTAGAACACCTGCGCATTGCTGAGCAGCTGTCGGAACTCCCGGCGGGTGCGCTCGGCGTAGGCTTCGCGGTTGTACACCCCGATGTCGAACTCCTCCACCCGGCCTTTCTCCGAATGCTTGACCTGATACATGGCAAAGTCGGCGTATTTTTTCAGGGTCTCCCAGTCCTGCCCATCGTCCGGGTACCACGCGATACCGCCGGAAAGACTGATGTGCAAAGCGTTGCCGCTGGGCAGCAGCGCCACACTCTGCTGCATGGCACCGGTCAAATGTTCGATCTTTTCCCGCACTTCGTCCCGGCTGCGGTAGCCGTGGAACAGCACAAGGAACTCGTCGCCGGAAAGGCGGGCGCAGACCGTCCCTGCGGGGGTATTCTCCCGCAGGCACTGGCCGGTGCGGCGGATGTACTGGTCGCCCCAGTCGTGGCCGTAGGTATCGTTGATGTGTTTGAGGTTGTCAAGGTCCATCATCAGCAGCGCCGCCACACCCATGTGCTCCGGCGCGGCGAACAGCTCGGTGCACACCCGGTTGAAGGCCTGCCGGTTGTACAGCCCGGTCAGGATATCGTAGTCGCGCTCGTGCTCGATGCGCATTCGTTCCAGCACGGTAGCGGTCACGTCCTCGATCAGGCCGATCCTGGCGTGCTCCTCCACGGTGCTGCGCAGCATGATATACCGCACCCCGTCCGGCTGTCGGATGGTCAAAAGCTCGTCCCCCTCGGCAGTGTGGACGCAGGGGTTATTTTCCCGGATGCCCTTGAGCACCTCCACGAACCGGCGCACGCTCAGCAGCTTGCCCGTGATGCCAGGCATGCCCAGCAGGGAGAAGAAATTATCGGTCACGAACACGCTGCCGGTGTCGGTGCGCAGCTCGTAGCCGCCGATCTCCACACTGGCCATATCCATGATGCGCAAAAACTTGGTGGAGTTGGTCACCAGCTCCTTGTTCAGCTCAGTGATGGTCTCGGCAAAGCGGTCCACCTCCCGGATCGCCGTGCGGGACAGGTGCGGGAAGGTCTTTTTCTCCTGCGCGTCCACCACCTCGCGGTACAAATGGTTGATTGGCCTGGCCAGACGCGCCGAGACCAGCAGACTGCCGCAAACGCCCAGCACCAGCGTGACCAGTATGGTGGTCAGCAGCATCTTTCTTACCCGGTCGGAAAAAGCCAGCAGCACCGACTGCTCCATGATACCCGCCAGAAACCACTTCTCGTCGGCAAAAGGCGCGTTGCGATTGTACAATTGCAACGACTCCAGCACCATATAATAGCGTTTGCCGTTCAGCTCCAGCCAACTGCCGCCTTCCCCATCGCTGCTGCAGTTCAGAACGCTCTGCGGTGCATCTGCCATTACCACGCCGGAGGTCACGGTTTTGCGCAGGGTGAGCACGCCATCCGTCAGTGCATCGGTGGTGGACGCAATGAAATACGTACCTGCCTTGTCCTCGTCCAGCTCTATGAAAGGCAGCTTTGTTTGCAGATACTCGGTAAGCAGCTCCACGCCCAGCACACCATATACCGTGCCGTCCGGCAGAATCAGCGGCATCGAGTAGGCAATGGCGTTCCGGTCATCCCCTGCCAGACAATAGGTAGTAGTCGTCCAGCGGCCATAGTTTTCCGCCGAAAGGCTGGCACCATCCTGATATGCGGCCTGAAATACTGTGCGTATGATACCGCCCTTGGTATTGGCCTGATAAGGGAAAGCGGGCTGCCAGCCCTTATCCGTGCCGATGCCAAGTTCTTTTACCACTGTGGCGCTGGCGCGTTCCAGCAAAAGGTCGCTGTTGCGCTCCGAGGGGCGAGCGTCCGGGTCCAGATCTCGCAGGTAGATGCCGGGCATTTTTTTGCCCACCTCGCGGGTGTCCAGATCGTGGGTGTTCAGCATAATAAAGATGCCGGTCACCTGCTTTGCCCGCAGGGTGTCCACAAGCTGCGGGGCGATCGTCACCAGCAGCGCATTGCTCTGCTCGCTGCTGTTATCCAGCGTATCCAGCGATATATCACCTTTTTTCAGCATCTGCTGGGCAGTGGTGTTGATCTGCTCACTCAGCTGTGTCAGATCCTCCGCGTCCCGCAGGATATCCTGCACATAGCTGGCACGGTTGCGCACCCGCATGGTAAGCAGATCCTTGGCGTTTTTGTCCAGCTGCCCGGTCACATTGGTGGCAAGGATGCTGACGACTGCAATCAGCATGTCCACTGTCAGTACCAGCATCATGGTAGAAAAAATATTGTAAAACACCGTTCGTTCCGGTCTGTTTTCCAAGCGCTGTCGGCTGCGCTCCTTCCATGCGTCAAACATCGCTCTGCCTCCTTTCTGTGTTTTTCCGGGCGCTCAGCCCTCGTACTGCTGCAGCTGTTTAAGGGTGGCCTGATACCACGCCTCAAAATAGTCGTCGGTCAAAAACTCCGCCTCAGCTGCCTCGGCGCTCTGGCCTGCGGCGATGCGCTCCAGCACCGTGTCCCGGTCGGCACTGGCCTGATCACTCATGCAGTATTCCAGCACCTTGCGGGCTGCGCTGCCGCCTGCAAACGCTGCAGGGGTGTACAGCTCGTTTTTGCGCACCGTTTCCACCGCGCCGGAAAGGATCTGCTCCATGTTGTCGGTCAGCTCCAAGCCGCTTTCGCGAATAGCGTCCATGTCGTTGGCGGCGATGGTCACCGGCAAATAGCCCGACCCCACCGAGAAGGCAATATTATTCTGCGGTTCGATGAACCATTTTAAAAAGGTAACTGCGCTGCGAATCTCGTCCTCGGTGCCGGTGGTGACGACCATACCGGCGCCCTGCTGCACTGCCACCTTTTCGCCCCCGGCAAACCGGGGCGCAGGCAGCACCTTCATCTCGATATCATGGACCTGATTATCTCCCGGCATGACCTGTTTGGGAAAGAAGGTAGCGCTGGAACAGGAGCCCACACTGCCCAGCAATGCGCCGGTTTTCACATCGTCACTGCGGAAGCGGCCGTTGGCAGCAAAATACCCCTTGACAAAGGGCACATAGTAGTTATCCCACAGCTTGCGCACCACATCATGGTCGAAGTGCAGGGTCATTTTGCCGTTGTGCACTTCAAAAATTTCGCAGCCCAGCTGCTTTGCGCCCACAAGCATATAGTTTGCCAGCGCATCTCTGCCAAACAGTGCCTTGCCGCCGGACCAGTTGTAGTACTGCTCTGCCACCGCTGTCACGCCCTCTATGGTGGAAAGGGCACCGTAACGCATAAAGGTGTCCTTTGAGAACCGCTGCCAGTCGGTATCATTAAAGAACATCAGCTCGGTGGATTTTGCCACCGGAAAAATCTTTATACTGCCACTGCCGTCAAAATCGCCCTCGGTGATATAGCCGGGTACAAAGGCATCCTTTTCGTCCTCGGTCAGGTAGTCCTTCAGATCCACCACCATGCCCATCTGATCCAGCCGGTAAGCGATATCCGCATAGGCGGCAACAACGTTGGGCATCTCCGCAGAGCCCACCTTGCCCTCGGCAGCGTCCATCACGTTGGCTTCCAGATCGCTCACCGCGCCCTGACTGGAACCCGTCACCCGGATGCCCTTTTCCTTGCCGATGGTCTCGTTGAAGGTGCTCACTAGGCGGTTGAAGCTTTCCAGCTGGTCGCCGTTGTAGTAGTTCCAGACCGTGATGTCGGTCACTTCTTTTTTGCTCGTTTTCGCATCGCAGCCGGACACCGCCAGTGCCGCTGCCGAGACCGCTGCCGCCGCCAGAAAGCTGCGGCGCGAGATCTTGTTCTTCATCCTGATCTATACCCTCCCGAGCGCAAGCGCATCCTACGCCATCATATACCTTTATATGATACCACCACTTCCAGCATAGTGTAAACTAATTCTTGAGAAATCTGGTAAAAAGGTGCAGATGACGAATTCAGGTCTGATTTTTTGGTAGTTTTGTCAAAGGCACGTCCCTGACCTGTGAAAAAAGGGTACAGGAAAGCCAGCAGGCTTTCCTGTACCCCAAAATTTAAAAGAATTTTTCCGCTGTTTATGCGCAGAGCAGCGCGGAGCGCATTCAAAACCAGCCCCGTTACATCCGTATCCGCTGCGCGGCGCGGGCGATGGAGGCAAGCAGCGTCACAAGGCGTTTTTCGTCCATCTGGCCGCAGTAGCTGGTAAAAGTATAGTAGCACCCCTGCACGCAGAAGGACAGTACCACCTTGCGCACTACGTCCGTCTCAAAGGTAGGGTCGGTTTGGGCGATGCACTGGCACATGGCCTGCTCCACCCGGTTGATGAACAGCCCCTGCCGGGAGCCGGAGAACAGCACGCT
>CAKSZF010000020.1 GCA_934525405.1 uncultured Faecalibacterium sp. | reverse complement strand
CACCTTGTTTTCGTAGGCGTCATAGATCAAAAGGCGTGCCATCCCTCATTCCTCCTTCTCGCAGCCGCAGGGGTCGGCGCACTGGGCTTGCAGAGCATACCATGTTTCCCGGTACACGATGCCGTTCACCGGGTGCAGCCCCGCCTGCTGCTGGACAGCCCGCACGGCGGCAGCGTCTGCCGCACCAAAACGATTGTTGTCGGCCACATAGTCCTCGCCGCAGGAAAGCTGTGCCCGGCGGTTGAGCCAGCGCTCCACCTGTCCCACCTCTTGCCCGGCACTGCCCTCAGCGATGGCGCGCCCCGGGTAGGCGGTGCTGGGCGGGGTGTTCTGGTCGGGATTCGGGGCGTGAGCAGCCAGCTGCAAACTCAGCGCCTCCACCGCCGTCCAGGTGTCGGCATCGGCAATGCCGGTCTGCTCCAGCCCTAATAGCTGCTGGGCGCTGCGGGTGGCAGCGGCAGTCTCATCGGTATAGCGGTCAGCGAGGGGCGGGGCTTCCACGCTGGAAAAATAATAGGCGATGCGCTGTAAAAGCAGATTGTAGTACAGTACGGTTTCGCCGCTGCTGCCCACTGTCAGCGGAGAGCCGGGGTAGGGCAGACGCTTTAAGGTGACCACCGGGCCGGAGGAACGCAGCTGGCTGGCGCGGCCATAGAGGGAGTTCCATGTGGTGCGCCCCACCACGCCGTCCACGGTAAGCCCCGCAAACCGTTGGTACGCCCGCACCGCCCGCTCGGTATCTGCGCCGAACTTTCCGTCAATGCTTACCGGCGGGATGCTGCTCTCGTAGGCGCTCATGAGGTAGAGGTAAAATTGCAGTTCCCGCACCGCTGTGCCGGTGGAGCCGGTGCGCAGCACGCCCGGGTACTCGCCGGGGCGCAGGGAAGAGGAGAGCAGCCGGTTGGCGATATCGTTGTACACCTCGTACAGCTTTTGCCATGTGGTGCGCCCCACCACCCCGTCTGCCGTCAGCCCGAAGTACCGCTGAAAACGCCGAACAGCTGCCGCCGTGCCCGCGCCGAATTTTCCGTCCACGGTCACGCTTTCAAGGCTCGTGTACACGGTGCGTGCGATTTTCAGCCAGAACTGCACCAGCCGCACATTCTGCCCGGAGGCACCCTCCCGCAGCGGCGTGCCGGGGTAGGCATTGGGGGTGCCGTTGTCGGACTGGATGCTCAAAAACTCGTCGTACAGCTCCTTCCAAGTGGTCTGACCCACTATGCCGTCCACCGTAAGGCCGTATTTGCGTTGGAAGGCGCGTACCGCATTGGCGGTGGCGGTGCCGAATACGCCGTCCACTTTTACGGATGGAATGGCGCTGTCGTACTGCGCCAACGTGTTCAGCCAGAACTGTACCTGCTCCACTGCGCTGCCGGAAGCACCGGTGCTCAGCACCGTGTCGTTCCATGTGCCGTTGGACAGGGTGCCGGTGGAAGTCTCGCCCTCGCTGGTCAGCTCGGCGAGGTCCTTTACCGATACATAGATGTAGCTGATCTTGTACCATGTCTGCCGCCCCACTACGCCATCGGCGGTCAGATTGAACTGCTTCTGGAACGCCCGCACTGTGGCGGCCATCCGGCTGCCGAATACGCCGTCCACCGTCAGCTTGCCAAGGAAAGGGTAGTCCTTGGCAATGCGGTTCAGCTGCCTTTGCAGGGTGAATACCGCCGTGCCGCGGCTGCCCTGCCGCAGCGGGGTGCCGGGGTAGCTTTGCGGGATAGAGCGGATATTTTTGGTGCGCACGATCTCGATGCTGCTGCCGTAGTAGTAGCGCAAGATCTGCAAAGCGCTGCGTCCGTTGTTGGCCAGTGTCACCGTGCCCCACTGCTTGAGCCCGGGGCAGGTGACCGACTTGCCGTCGCAGTATTCGGAATAATAGGGGTTCACCGTGCCACGCTTGCGCAGATAGGTGTTGAAGATATCGTCCGTAATGCGCACCATCACCTCAAACACCGTGCGCCCGTGGACATAGTACTGGTCGTAGCTGGTGGAGTTGGTAATGTTGAAGGTGTAGCCCTTGCTGGGGTACCACTCGGTATAAATGCGGTTCAGCGCCAGCGAGATCTGGCAGTGGATGTTCGCCCGCAGTGCCTGCTCCGGCCATGTGGGGTAGACCTCACTGGAAGCAACGTTGGCGATATAATCCCGGAAGGAGACGGTCACGTTGCGGGCGGAAGCTGCCGGTTTGCCCAGATGCACCGTGATATTTTTGGGGATGATGACCTGTTCCAGCACCCTAGGCGTGCAGTTTTCCCGCGGCTGCGGGCCGCTGCCGCCGCTGCCCGCAAACAAAGCGTGCGGCGGGATGACGATGGGCGCGTTCGGGATGTCCCGGCCTTCCTCGGTGTCGGGCAGCATCTGCGGCTGCGCCAGCGTTACCTGCCCGGCAAAGATCTGGATGCCCTCAATGCGCACGGTGCGGTAGCCGGGCTTTGCGGCGGTCAGGCTGACAATGGCGTAGGGGCGGGTGGTGTTGTCCTCGTCCAGCGAGAGGGCGCAGGCGGGGGCTTCAACGGGGATATCGGCGGCGCTGCCGGTCGCATCGGTGATGCAGTGCAGGGTAAAGCCGTCCCCCTGCACCGCAACGGTCACCCCCTCCATGGGGGCAGACTGGCGGGCCGCAAAGGTCTGGATGCGGAGAGTTCCGGTGTTTTTCATGGAGATACGCTCCTTTGCTGGTAAAAGTATGCTTCTGCCCCAGCGTATTCCGTCCGGTGCCCGGGCGTGCATGGCAATGCCCGCAGCAAACAAAAAAGCCGCCCGAAGGCGGCAGGGGAGAATAGCTTATTTGGCGCTGTCCTTGGCAAGGGCGGCGTCAATATTTTTTTGCAGGGCGGCAAGGTTTTCTTCCTTGTCAATGCCGCCCAGCAGGGGCTGACCCACAACGTTGCCGTCCCGGTCAAAAACGTAGGTGGTGGGGAAAGCCATGATGTTCAGTGCAAACTTGCCGGCCTCGCTGCCGGAAGCAAAGTAGATGTTGCGGTAGCTTGCGCCCTTTGTAGCCAGCAGTTTTTTGGCGGCTTCGATGCCCTGCTGGTTGCCGTCTAGTGTCTCGGTGTTGATGCCGACAACCTCGCCGCCCTGTGCCTTGACCTTTTCGTTCAGGGCGTTCAGGTCGTCCAGTTCCTCCACGCAGGGCTTGCAGCCGTTGAACCAGAAGTTCACCACCGTAAAGGCGTTGCCCGCAAACAGGCTGTTGTCCACCGGGTTGCCCTCTAAATCGCTGCCCTCAAACTGGGGGAAGGCAGTGCCCTGTGCGGCAGCACTGGAAGAGGTGTCCTCTGCGGGAGCAAGGGCAGCGATCTGATTTTCGATATCCCGAATCTTTTCTGCATCGGCGGTCAGGGTCTTGTACTCCTCATCCGAGAACTGGTCTTTTGCCTTTTCCACGGCACTCAGCAGAAAATCGCCGTAGTTCGTGCTGAGGGTGGTCTCAGTCACGTTCTTGTCCATGGAAGTGAACACCTTCTCCCACAGGGCATCGTTTGCGGAAAGGATCTCGTTTTCCTCGGCCAGCAGTTGCTCCTCGGTCTTGCCTTCTGCTGCCGCAGAGGAAGCGGAAGAAGAGGATGCAGTAGAGGCAGAGGATGCGCCCTGCCCGCAGGCGGCAAGGCTGAAGGCCAGCACAAGGCCAAGAAAAAGTGCGGTCACACGGTTGAATTTCATGGTTTTACTCCTTTGTTGTTTCAGTGTTTGATTGGTCTCCCAGCCCGAATTTGTACTGGATGGCATCTGTGGGGCAGGCTTTCATGCACATCCCGCAGCGGATACATTCGGCGTGGTTGGGGGTCTTGGTAATGTCTACGTCCATCTTGCAAGCCTTTGCACAGGCGCCGCAGGAGACGCATTTGTGAGTGTCTACGCGCATCTGGAACAGCGAGACCTTGTTCAGCAGCGCATAGAACGCGCCCAGCGGGCACAGCCACTTGCAGAAGGGGCGGTAGAACACCACGCTGCCCACAATGACTGCCAGCAGAATGCAGGCTTTCCATGTGAACAGCTTGCCCAGCGCGGCGCGGATGCCCGCATTGGTCAGGGAGAGGGGAATGGCACCTTCCAGCACGCCCTGCGGGCAGAGATATTTGCAGAAGAACGGGTCGCCCATGCCCAGCTCGTTGACCGCCAGCAATGGCAGCAGCACCACCATGACCAGCAGCACCGCATACTTTAAATAGCGCAGCGGCTTTAACTTTTTGGTGGAAAGCTTGGGAGAGGGGATCTTGTGCAAAAGCTCCTGAAACCACCCGAACGGGCAGAGGAAACCGCAGATGAACCGTCCCAGCAGCACCCCGAAAAGGATGAGGATGCCGGTGATGTAGTAGGAAAAGCGGAATTTGGAAGAGCCCACCACCGCCTGAAATGCTCCCACCGGGCAGGCACCGGCAGCGCCCGGGCAGGAATAGCAGTTCAGCCCCGGTACGCAGACGTATTTTCCGCTGCCCTGATACAGCGTCCCTTTGGCAAAGTTGGGCAGATGAATGTTGGTCAAAAGGGTCGCCCCGGCCTGTATAAAGCCCCGGAACCGGGCGAGGGGATTTAATTTTTTCTTATCCAATGCCTACACACTCCATACACAGCCGGATGGCCTTTGAAAATACGGTGTCTGCCTCGCCCCGCCATACGCCGAACAGCAGCATCAGCACCCCGGCGGCAAGCAAAAGCAGCTGCGCCTGTTTTTTTGTCATGAACATCATAGCCTCCTGTTGTTTGATGGCACCAGTATACACCATGCGGGATAAAATTTCTGCTAAGAAAATCTTAACACGAATCTTAACACTGTCTGCTATAATCTGTTATAATGAAGAAAAACGCAATAATACGAGAAGGGTGGAAAACAAAATGCGCCTTTTGGTGGTAGAGGACGAGCACTCCCTGCGGGAGGACATTGCCCGGAAGCTGCGGCTGTCCGGGTACGAGGTGGACACCTGTGCAGACGGCGAAGCCGCGCTGGAAGCACTGGCGGCAGAGCGGTACGACCTTGTACTGCTGGACCTCAACCTGCCCAAGGTGGACGGGATGCAGGTGCTGCGCAGCTTACGGCAGCACGACCTTGAGACCTGTGTGCTGATCTTATCAGCGCGCAGTGAAATTGCAGATAAGGTGGAGGGGCTGGATGCCGGGGCGAACGATTATCTTTCCAAGCCCTTCCACCTTGCAGAACTGGAAGCCCGGGTGCGCAGCCTGACCCGGCGCAAATTCATCCAGCAGGATGTATGTTTGTGCTGCGGGCGGCTCAGCTTCAACACCCGCAGCCGCGTTGCCGCGGTGGACGGTCAGAACCTTGCCCTGACGCGGAAGGAGAGTGGCGTACTGGAATATCTGCTGCTGCATCAGGGACGACCGGTCAGTCAGGAAGAGCTCATTGAGCACGTTTGGGACGGCAGCGTGGACAGCTTCAGCAACTCCATCCGGGTACATATCTCTGCCCTGCGCAAAAAGCTGCGGGCGGCGCTGGGGTACGACCCCATCCGCAACCGCATCGGGGAAGGCTACGAGATCGGAGGAGAGGCACAATGAAGCGTTTGTCCCTGCAATGGCGCATCACCCTGCTGACGGCGCTGCTCATCGCCTGTGCCTGCGTGTGCATGAATCTGCTTTTGTACCGCACCGGTGCAACCGGCATGGATGCCCTTAACGGTTTTATGATGCAGTACCAGCCCGGCAGCGCGGATTCGCTGACCATCGAGATCCCGCAGGAAGAAATGTCCAGCCTGCTGGCGCATTTTTCGCAGGAGGTCTACGATGCAAAGGTGGTCTTTGGTCGCAAGGGCTGGTGCATCACCGCCGTGGTCACCATCCTCAGCGCGGCTATCGCTTATTTTGTCAGCGGCAGAGCGCTGAAACCGTTGCAACAGCTTGCGCAGCAGGCGCAGCGGGTCAATCAGGACAGCATTGCCACCGCCCGTCTGGACGAAAACACCGTGCAGGAATTTGGGCAGCTGAGCCGGTCGGTGAACCGGATGCTGGATGGTCTGGCGCGGTCCTTTGAATTGCAGCGGCAGTTCGCGGGCAACGCCGCCCACGAGCTGCGCACCCCGCTGGCTATTTTGCAGACAAAGCTGGAGCTGTTTGCAGAGGAACACCCGGCCATGGACGCCGAGACCGCCGGGCTGGTCAGCACCCTGCGGGAGCAGCTGGACCGCCTGACCGCCCTTGTGCGCACTTTATTAGAGATGAGCAATCTGCAATCGGTCTCCCGCACCGACCAGATTGCCCTTGCACCGCTGGTGGAGGAGATATTGACCGACCTGACCCCCCTTGCCCAGAAAAGCAACATCTCCTTGCAGCAGGATTGCGAGGAGCTGGGCATGGTGGGCAGCGATGCGCTGATCTACCGGCTGGTGTTCAATCTGGTGGAAAACGGCATCAAGTATAACCGCCCCGGCGGCGCGGTGCGTGTCACCCTGCAACAGGAAAAGCAGACCGCTGTACTGCGCATTACGGATACCGGCCCGGGCATCCCTGCAGACTGCCGGGACAGCATCTTCCAGCCCTTTTTCCGGGTGGATAAATCCCGCAGCCGGGAGATGGGCGGCGTGGGGCTTGGCCTTGCCCTTGTGCGGGAGATCGCCGTACTGCACGGCGGCGGTGTGACCGTGGAGAGCAGCAGCGAAAACGGCACTACCTTTGCCGTCACTCTGCCGCTGGCACAGCCCTGTTGAAGCAAGCAGAGCATGGAAATCGTGCTTCCGAATAAAGACTTCCCCCGGCCGGGGGGAAATCTGTCCCCAAGGGGTGAAGGCTTTTGCCCAGTGACGATTTGTGCAAGCATGGGAAGGGGCTTTATTTTTGGCACACAGGGGAGTATACTGGAAACAGCAGGCCCCGGAAAATAAGAAGGACAAAGGAGATACTGAAAATGCAGGCAACCATTCACAACGAATTCCTGACCTTGACCGTGGACACCCACGGTGCAGAGGCCGTCAGCCTGAAGAATGCCGTAGGCGAAGAGATGCTCTGGCAGGCTGACCCCGCCATCTGGAAGCGCCATGCACCCATCCTGTTCCCGTGGACGGGCAAGCTGGTGGACGGCACCTTTGCAGCTAAGGGCAAAACATGGAAGGGCGGCCAGCACGGCTTTGCCCGGGATCTGGAGCACACTCTGCTGCGGGCAGAAGGGGATACCATTCAGCTGGAGCTGCGGGCGGACGATGCCATCAAGGCAGAGCGTTTTCCTTATGATTTTGTGCTTACCAGCACCTTCAGTCTGGAGGGCAAGACCGTGCACCATACCCTGCAGGTGACGAACCCCGGTACGGAGGAGCTGCGCTTTGGCGTTGGTTTTCATCCGGCGTTCAATGTGCCGTTCGATGAAAAGCACACCACCACCGACTACGAGTTCCGTTTTGACCGGCCGGAAAGCCCGGTCATCCTCGATGCCCGCCCCAACGGCTTGCTGAGCGGCAAGAGTTATTACCAGTGGAAGAACCAGCAGGCTATCCAGCTGACCGATGACCTGTTTGCCAACGACAGCTTCTGCATGGCAGGTCTGCGCACTGGCACCATCGGCATCTGCGAGAAGGACACCGGACGCAATATCACCTGCAAGGTGGAGGGCTACCCCTATTCGCTCATTTGGTCGGCTCCCGCAAAGCCGGTACGGTTTGTGTGCATCGAGCCGTGGCACAGCCTGCCCGCTGCTGCCACTGACCCGCAGGACTGGGAACAGCGCGCCGCAGCCGCCTGCCTTGCCCCCGGCGAAAGCTGGCAGACCACCCTCAGCACCACCTTTGAACGGTAAAAAGCACGCAGAAACGAAACGGCGTGCTCTTGACAGAACCATCAAAAGCGGGTATACTGTAAATAGAAAAGGCACTGCGACAAGCGGTCAGCCCTTTTGATGAACCGTCTTAGAAACTAAGAACCGTCACCGGCCAGGGTGGCGGTTCTCGCTTTTTACCTTGATGGTAAATACCAATCCGAAGATATGGAACGTCAAAGTAATAGGCATAAGCTTCACCTCCTTTCGGAAGTGGGGCCGAACCGCCTGCCGTTATGTGCAGTGCCTTGCTGCTGAAGCAGCAATTCTATAATAGCATATAATTCGACAAATGATAAGTAAAACCCCCGGAGCGTTTTCGTGCTCCGGGGGTTTTGTATCGGGTTAGAAAGGCAAATGCTTAGTAAGCAACGCCCCAGTAGACCATTGCCTTGGCGGGCTTGCCGCAGCAGGGGCACACATCGCTCAGCTGCTCCTGCTCGAAGGGCATGCAGCGGCTGGAAAGTCCGGCCTCTTCCTTCATCTTCATCTCGCAGGCCAGGTCGCCGCACCACATGGTCTTGATGTAGCCGGTGTTGGCTTTTGCCAGCTCCTTCACCTCGTCCATGGTGGTGGCAGCCCAGGTGCGCTTTTCGCGGTTTTCCAGCGCACGCTGGTACAGATCCTTGCGCAGAGCTTCCAGCTGGGCGGGGATGGCGGTCTCCAGCTCGTCCAGACTTACAAAGACCTTCTCGCGGGTGTCGCGGCGCACCAGAACGCACTGGTTCTTTTCCAGATCCTTGGGGCCGATCTCAAGGCGCAGGGGCACGCCCTTCATCTCCCACTGGGCAAACTTCCAGCCGGGAGCGTTGTCGCTGTCGTCCAGCTTCACGCGGGCGTACTTGCTGATCTTCTCTGCCAGCTCGGCAGCCTTCTCGGAGACGCCGGGCTTGTGGGCGGCAATGGGTACCACCACGACCTGAATGGGGGCAATGGCCGGGGGCAGGATCAGGCCGTCGTCATCGCCGTGGGTCATGATGATAGCACCCACCAGACGGGTGGAAACGCCCCAGCTGGTCTGGAACGGATGATGCAGCTGGTTGTCACGGCCGGTAAAAGTGACATCGTAAGCCTTGCTGAACTTGTCGCCAAAGTAGTGGCTGGTACCGCTCTGCAGTGCCTTGCCGTCCTTCATCATGGCCTCGATAGTGTAGGTGGCTTCGGCACCGGCAAACTTTTCCTTGTCGGTCTTGCGGCCCTTCACCACGGGGATCGCCAGATCCTGCTCGCAGGTGTCTGCGTAGCAGTTCAGCTGCTGCTGGGTCTCAGCCTCGGCCTCGGCAGCGGTCTCGTGGATGGTGTGACCCTCCTGCCACCAGAACTCGCGGCTGCGCAGGAAGGGACGGGTGGTCTTTTCCCAGCGCACCACGCTGCACCACTGGTTGTACTTCATGGGAAGCTCGCGGTAGCTGTGCAGCACGCGGGACCAGTGGTCGCAGAACATGGTCTCGCTGGTGGGACGCACTGCCAGACGCTCTTCCAGCTTGTCGGAGCCGCCCATCGTGACCCACGCCACCTCCGGCGCGAAGCCATTGACGAGCTCGCCTTCCTTCTGCAGCAGGCTCTCCGGGATCAGCACCGGCATAGCCACATTCTCATGGCCGGTAGCCTTGAACCGGGCATCCAAGTCCTTCTGAATCAGCTCCCAGATGGCCTGACCATAGGGGCGCAGGATGATAAAGCCCTTCACACTGGAATACTCCACCAGCTCTGCCTTTACGCAGATGTCGGTGTACCACTGTGCAAAGTTTTCTTCCTGGCTGGTGATCGCCTGCACGAGCTTCTTGTTGTCTTTTGCCATTTTGTTATATCCTCCCAAGGCCGTGCGCCAAACGCTGTGCGTTCCGCACGAACCATAATAAAGCCCCGTCTGCCTGCACGGCCGTGTGCCGCACTGCAAAGGCGGGGCTTTTGCCTAAAAGAATCAGTTCTGCGCGTGGCTGTCCACAAAGTTTACCACATCGCCTACGGTGCGCAGGGACTCGATGGCGTCGTCCGGCACCTCGATGCCAAACTCGTCCTCCAGCGTCATTACCATGTCCACGATATCCAGACTGTCTGCCTCGAAATCGCTCATGATATCGCTTTCCAGCGTGATCTTTGCCGGGTCAACGTCCAGCTGCTCAGCCAGCAATGCACGGATTTTCTCAAAAGTATCCATTCCTGTGGTCTCCTTTTTGCAGTTGTATTGCATACGTGTACAGCCCGCCGTGCCCCGGAAAAGCCTCCGGTATCCGGCACAGCCTTGCCTGCTGTACAAAGCGCTCTCTTTTTTTATATCCCATGCAGTGCGTATTGTCAAGCCCTGTTTTGCAGCAACTGAAGAAAATTGTCTGAAAGCTGCTTTTTCCCTTGACATCTCGTGCCGGTTTTTTTATCATTATAAAGTAATGAGTTTACAGGGACTGACCAGTCCCTTTTATAAGGAGCGATAAGCATGAAGCTTTCATTCACCAAAATGCAGGGCTGCGCCAACGATTATATCTATCTGGACTGCCGCACCTCCGGTGTGCCGGAGGAGATTGCGGCGCTTTCAGAGCGCTTGTCCCGGCGGCACTTTTCCATCGGCGCGGACGGCATCATCTGCATCTGCGCACCGGTCACAGCCGGGGCAGACGCCATGATGCGCATCTTCAATGCGGACGGCAGCGAGGGCAAGATGTGCGGCAACGGCATCCGCTGCGTAGCCGAGTGGCTGTATACTCACGGCACGGCAAAGCCGAAGCTTGCCATCGACACCCTGAGCGGCTTAAAGACCGTTGCCCGCATGGGCGAGGGGCTGTGGCAGGTGGAAATGGGTGCTTACACCACCATGGCGGCGGCGCTGCCCGCTGTGAACATGGGCGAAGGGCCGCTGGTAGACCTGCCCCTGCAGGTGGAAGAAAACCTGTGGCGGGTGACCTGCATCAGCGTGGGCAACCCCCACTGCGTGACCATTGTGCCGGATGTGGACAGCCTGAAGCTGGAGCAGATTGGCCCGGGCTTTGAGCACCACGAAAACTTCCCGGAGCGCATCAACACCGAGTTTGTGCAGGTGGTGGATGCCACCCACCTGAAGATGCGTGTGTGGGAGCGCGGCAGCGGCGAGACATGGGCCTGCGGTACCGGCACCTGTGCCACCGTGGCAGCCCTGACCGAGCTGGGCATCTGCCCCGCCGGAGAGGATGTCCATGTGCAGCTGCGCGGCGGCGAGTTGACCATCCGGGTGCTGCCCGGCAAGCAGCTGCTGATGACCGGCGCTGCCGAGACTGTGTGCGAGGGCACGACCGAAGTTTAAATAAGAACCCTCTCAGTCGCCTGACGGCGACAGCTCTCCCGAAGGACGAGCTTTTCTGCATCAAAAGGAAAAGTTTCCCTTCAAAGCGAAAAAGCTCCCCCTCTCGGGGGAGCTGGCATCGAGCGAATGCGAGATGACTGAGAGGGTTGCACCAATAAAAGAAGCGAGGGAAAGTATCATGAAGATGAACAAGCATTACAACGAGCTGAAGGCCAGCTACCTGTTCGTGGACATTGCCCACAAGGTGGCTGCATATCAGGAAGCACACCCGGAAAAGGAGATCATCCGTCTGGGCATCGGCGATGTGACCCAGCCGCTGGCAAAGTGCGTGGTGCAGGCCATGCGCGACGCTGCCGAGGAGATGGGCACCAAAGAGGGCTTCCACGGCTACGGCCCGGAGCAGGGCTACCCCTTCCTCAAGCAGGCCATTCAGGGCTACTACGCCGGCCGCGGCACCCAGATCGCCGAGGACGAGATCTTTATCTCGGACGGCGCAAAGAGCGACCTTGCAAACCTGCTGGGTCTGTTCGATGTGGACAACACCGTGCTGGTACCGGACCCCGTGTACCCCACCTATGTGGATGATAACGTTACCGATGGCCGCAAGATCATTTACAGCCGCACCGGGCAGGAAAATGGCTTCCTTGGCATGCCGGACGAGAGCGTGAAGGCAGACATCATCTATATTTGCAGCCCCAACAACCCCACCGGCGCTGCCTACACCCGCGCACAGCTGAAGGCATGGGTGGACTACGCTCGCAAGAATGATGCCATCATTCTGTATGATGCCGCCTACGAGTGCTTTATCTCGGAGGGCGAGCTTGCCCGCAGCATCTTCGAGATCGAGGGTGCACGCGAGTGCGCTGTGGAGATCTGCTCCTTCTCCAAGATTGCAGGCTTTACCGGTACCCGCTGCGGCTACACCGTAGTGCCCAAGGAGCTGGAGCGCGAGGGCATGAACATCAACAAGCTGTGGCTGCGCCGCCAGACCACCAAGTTCAACGGTGTGCCCTATGTGGTGCAGCGCGCCGCTGCCGCCGTGTTCACCGAGAGCGGCATGGCTGAGATCCAGTCTAATCTGGACTACTACCGCCGCAACGCAAAGGTGATCGCCGATGCACTGGACGAGTGCGGCGTGTGGTACTGCGGCGGCAAGAACAGCCCCTACATCTGGCTGCGCTGCCCCGGCAACATGAAGAGCTGGGAGTTCTTCGACTGGCTGCTGGAAAACTGCGGCGTGGTGGGCACCCCCGGCGTGGGCTTCGGCGAGTGCGGCGAGGGCTACTTCCGCCTGACCGCTTTCGGCGATGCGGAAAAGACCAAGCTTGCCGCCGAGCGCATCAAGACCGCTATCAAGGCACTGTAAAACCTATAAAAATTACACCTGCTGTCCATTTTGGGCGGCGGGTGTATTTTTTTGCGCACCCTCTTGACAAACCTGTATCTACTGTATATACTGTACATATACAGACGAAACGCAAATACCAAAGGAGCAGCCGATGGAACTGTTTATCAACAACAAAAGCGGCGCGCCCATCTATGACCAGATCTACAACCAGATCAAGCAGCAGATCATCAGCGGGGCTTTGCAGCCGGACGAGGCCATGCCATCCATCCGGGGGCTGGCACGGGATCTGCGCATCAGCGTCATTACTACCAAGCGCGCCTACGATGAACTGGAAAAAGAGGGCTTTCTTTACGCAGTACCGGCAAAGGGCTTTTTTGTAGCCCCGAAAAACACCGAGCTGCTGCGGGAAGAAAACCTGAAAAAGATTGAAGAACATCTTACCGAGGCCGTCCGCCTGTCCGCATCCTGCGGGCTGAGCAGGGAAGAGCTGCGGGAGATGCTGGAACTGCTGTGGGAGGGCTGAATATGAACGCACTGGAACTGCAGGGACTTACAAAACACTATAAGGACTTTACCCTTGGGCCGCTGGATCTGACCCTGCCCGGCGGCACCATCTGCGGCCTGATCGGCGAAAACGGAGCGGGCAAAAGCACCACCATCCGGCTGATCTTAGACATGGTGCAGCGGGACGGCGGCACCGTGACCATTCTTGGCAGGGACAGCCGCACCGCTTCTGTCCGCACCAAAGAGGAAATCGGCGTAGTGCTGGGCAGCGAGGGCATCCCCCTGTGCCTGAACGCGGTGCAGGCGGGCAAGGTGATGGCGGGTATCTACCACAACTGGGACGCTGCCGCCTATGCGGAGCTGTGCCAAAAATTTGGTCTGCCGGACAAGAAGCAGTACAAGGACTACTCCACCGGCATGAAGATGAAGCTGTGCATTGCGGTGGCGCTGGCACACCACCCGAAGCTGCTGCTGTTGGACGAAGCCACCAACGGGCTGGACCCGGTGGTGCGGGACGAGGTGACCGACCTGCTGCTGGACTTTGCCCGGGACGAAAACCACTCCATCCTCATCTCCTCCCACATCGTCAGCGACTTGGAAAAGCTGTGCGATACCATCGCCTTTCTGCACAAGGGCAGGCTGCTGCTCTGTGAGGAAAAGGACGCCCTGCGGGAGGAATACGCCTTGTGGCACGGCACGGCGGCGCAGCTGGCGGCATTGGATACGCAGGTGTACGGCAAGCGGGTCACCCCCTACGGAGCCGAGGCGCTTGTGCGCCGGGATGCAATGCCCGCCGGGGCAGAGCTTACCCCGGTAAGCATTGAGGAACTGTTTGTGCTGATGGTGAAAGGGGAGAACGTGCAATGAAAGGTCTGTTATTGAAGGATGCCTATCAGACGTGGTGCTATATCAGATGGATCATTCTGGTGTCGGTGGCTATGATGCTGATGGGAACGTTTTTCATGAAGGAAGGCTCTAATTTCTTTATGCTGTACAGCGGGCTTATGCTGGGAATGTCGCCCATGACATTGCTGGCGTACGACCAGAACAGCCGGTTCAGCGCTTACTGCGCTGCTCTGCCGGTGACAAAAGAGCAGATCGTGGGCGGCAAATACCTCATCGGCTTGTGTGGTATGGCGCTGGCGGAGCTGCTGAGTATGGCAGCGCTGGCAGCAGCACAGCTGCTCTGGGGCACGGTGACGGTTCAGCTCACCGTGGCGACTCTGCTTCAGGTGGCTATGCTGACCCTGCTGGGCAACATCATCCTGCTGCCGTTGACCTACCGCTTTGGCTACGAAAAGGCAAAATATGTGTATTATCTTTGCATTGGTATGCTGGGAGGTTTGATGGGCATTACGGTGTCCTCCGGTGGGATTCTGCTGAACAGCATCCTGCCCGCTCATGGTTCGCTATTGGTGCTGGTGGTCGTGCTGGCAGCGGTGCTGGTGCTGTATGCTCTCTCGTGGCGACTGTCCGTTGCATGGTACGGAAAGGCAGAGCAATAAAATGAAGAAAAGTCAGGTCGCAGGCATCCTGTTCGGCGTTGCCATGGGCGTTTTGTTCAGCGTGTCGATGGGGACAGTGGGTTTTGCGCTGGGTGCCAGTTTTGCATGTCTGGGCATGGTGATGTTCAAAGGGCTGGATGATCCACAGGATAAAAAGTAATATAAAAAGCAAGTGCACCACCTTTTCAAAAGCCAACGCTTTTGATGAAGATGTGGTGCACTTGCTTTTTGCTTTTTATTCTGCGCTGTACGCGCTGCCCATGATCCACGGGTTACTTGCGGAATATTTTGCGTGGTTGCGCAGGTAGGTGACCCATGCGCCATAGCCGTTGCCGGCCGAGAGGTGCACGCCGTCCGGTGCGGCGATCATCTCTTTCAGGTTGCCCTCGCCGTCAGCCAGCGCCTCCCACAGGTCCAGATAAACGCAGCCCTTGCTGGCGGCCAGCTGTGCCAGCTGCTCGTTCACGCCGCGCAGCACATCCGAGGCAAGACCCGGCTTCTTTTCCGCTGCCGCAGGCCGTACCGGCGGGATGGACTGCACATAAATAATGCAGTCGTCCCCCAGCGTCTGGCGCAGCTCGTCCAGCATCTGGCCGTAGTAGGCCAGAAAACGGTCAGAGGCCCCCAAGGTGGTCAGGGTGTTGGTGCCCAGCAGGATATACAGCTTTTTGGGCTGCGCCGCTGCCAGTACATCCAGCGCCACCTCCTGCCCGCGGGTGGGGCTCTTGACGGCGGCGCGGTTGACGATGGCGTCCGGCCCTACGCCGATATAGCCGCAGATAAGCGCGCCGCTCAGATTGATTTGATAATCCGAGAAGCCCACCGTCAGGCTGTCGCCCAGAAAAGCGGCGTCTGAAAAATAGCTGAGGTCTACCTGTCCGCAGGCCGGCTGCCGTATGACGCTGGCGTCATAGGCCTTAATAGTATAAGCGCCATCGGTCTGCCGGGCGGGACCGAAGTTTTCCAGCTGCACCGCCTGCACCGTGCCGCTGCTGTCGGCTGCACTTTCGCTGCCGCTGCCGGAAGCCGCTTCGCCCTGCATGGGCAGCGGTGCCAGAATGTTCTGTGCAATGCCGCCCGTGCCGGTCTGTGGGGTGCTGTCCTCTTCAACGGTTCCTTTTTCCAAGATGGCGGTCACCGCATAGGCGACCAGCAAAATGGCCACAATGACCCCCGCCAGCCGCAGCTTGCCGCCGATGCCCCCGCGTGTGCGCCGCCGGGGTGCCGAATGATACTCGTGTGAAATGCCCATATCTCTGTCCAGCTTTCTGCATTTATCCCAACAGGCAGGTACTTCTGCCCGGTATTTTTGGAGTGCGCACCCATTTTATCATATTTTTTTTGCCTGTGCAACCAATTGGGTCTTGCATACAACAGGTAAAACGGGTACAATAGGATTGCAGCTTATTTTGCACATTTTACAAAAAGCAAATACACAAGCTGCAAATATTTTTGTGTCAGTTGCGGCAGACGGCTGTTTTGCCGTCCCGGTCCGTTGGCAGTGCAGGGCCGACAGACCACTTTACTGGACGGTGCGGAAAGCCGTTTGCCCGGCAGCAGACACATTTTAAATGATCTGAAGGAGGTTTCCATGGCCAAGAATATTATCATTGGTCAGAGCGGCGGCCCTACCGCCGTAATCAACTCCAGCCTTGCGGGCGTATACAAAGCCGCCCGCAGTCTGGGTGCAGACAAGGTGTACGGCATGAAGTACGGCATCGAGGGTCTGCTCAAGGAAGAGCTGCTGGAGCTCAACGTTCTGCTGGACGACCGCATGAGCATCGAGCTGCTCAAGCGCACCCCGTCCAGCTATCTGGGCAGCTGCCGCTTCAAGCTGCCCGACCCGGACACCGATGCCACCCCGTTCGTCAAGCTGTTCACCCTGTTTGACAAGTACGACATCTGTGCCGTGTTCTACATCGGCGGCAACGACTCGATGGATACCATCGCAAAGTTGTCCCGCTACGGGCAGCGGGTGGGCAGCAGTGTGCGGTTCATCGGTGTGCCCAAGACTATCGACAACGATCTGTGCCTTACCGACCACACCCCCGGCTACGGCTCTGCCGCAAAGTACATTGCCACCATTCTGAAAGAGGTCATCCGTGATTCCTCGGTGTACAACATCCGCAGCGTGACGGTGGCCGAGATCATGGGCCGTCACGCAGGCTGGCTGGCTGGTGCGGCCTGTCTGGCAGGCGGCGAGGACTGCGAAGGCCCCGACCTGATCCTGCTGCCGGAAGTGCCCTTTGATCAGGACAAGTTCCTTGCCCGGGTGGACGAGCTGCAGCGGGTAAAGTCCAACGTTATCATCGCAGCCAGCGAGGGCGTAAAGACCGCGGACGGCACGTATCTGTGCGATCTGGTGTCCACCGCCGGCCAGCTGGACGCTTTTGGCCACAAGGCCATCCTCAGCGGCACCAGCCGTTACCTTTCGGAGCTCATCCACGACAAGCTGCAGTGCAAGAGCCGTGCCATCGAGTTCTCCACCCTGCAGCGCTGCGCCAGCCATCTGGCCAGCCGCACGGATGTGAACGAGGCCTACGCCGTCGGCGGTGCCGCCGCCGCTGCTGCCTTTGCCGGCGA
Source organism: uncultured Faecalibacterium sp. (assembly GCA_934525405.1). Classification (GTDB taxonomy): domain Bacteria; phylum Bacillota; class Clostridia; order Oscillospirales; family Ruminococcaceae; genus Faecalibacterium. Next base: position 2,740 of record CAKSZF010000020.1, on the reverse strand, counting down.
GAGCGGCCGTATGATCGCCCTCAAGCGGGTCTCCAACTACCCGTACCAGTGCATCACCGAGTCTGTGGATGTGCAGCAGGTGGCAAATCTGGAAAAGAAGGTCCCGCTGGAATGGATCACCCCGGACGGGATGCAGGTGACCGAAGCCTTTGAAGAGTACGCCCGTCCGCTGATTCTGGACGAGGTGACCCCCGTTTATGTGAACGGTACTCCCCGCCACATCCGTCTGTGATCCATCTTTCCATTCCGCGTCTGTTTTCGTGCGACTGCACGTTTTTATAGCCGAAACAGAAAAAACAAAAAAGGAGAAATCATCATGGGAAAAAACGCAATTGTCGGTCAGTCCGGCGGCCCCACCTCTGTCATCAATGCCAGTCTGGCGGGTGTCTTTGAAAGCTGCAAGAACCGCGGCGCAGACATCGTGTACGGTATGTGCAACGGTGTTGCCGGTCTGCTGGAGGAGCGGGTGGTGGATCTTTCCACCCTGCTGACCGATGACTTGGACATCGAGCTGCTCAAGCGCACCCCGTCCAGCTTTCTGGGCAGCTGCCGCTACAAGCTGCCCGACTGGCGGGATGACGAGGCGGTGTACAAAAAGCTGTTCGCCATTCTGGAAAAGCTGAACATCGGCTACTTCTTCTACATCGGCGGCAACGACTCCATGGACACCATCGGCAAGCTGGCTGACTACGGTCAGCGCGTTGGCAGCGACATCCGCTTTATGGGCGTGCCCAAGACCATCGACAACGACCTGATGGTTACCGACCACACCCCCGGCTACGGCTCTGCCGCCAAGTACATCGGCGTTGTGATGAAGGAGATCATCCGCGATGCCACCGTGTACGGCACTAAGTACGTTACCGTGGTGGAGATCATGGGCCGCAACGCCGGCTGGCTGACCGCCGCCGCCGCACTGGCCAAGAGCGACGATTGCGAGGGCGTGGACATGATCTGCCTGCCCGAGGTTCCCTTCAACGTGGAGCGCTTTGTGGAAAAGGTGCGTGTGATGCAGGAAAAGAAGCCCAGCATCGTCATTGCCGTTTCCGAGGGCGTAAAGCTGGAGGATGGCCGCTATGTCTGCGAGCTGGCTGACGACGTGCACGCAGTGGACGCTTTCGGCCACAAGGCACTGACCGGTACCGCACGGTATCTGGCCAACGTGGTGGCACGCAATCTGGACACCAAGACCCGCTGCATCGAGCTTTCCACCCTGCAGCGCTGCGCCGGTCACCTGACCAGCCGCACCGACATCACCGAGGCCTATCAGGTGGGCGGTGCCGCAGCCAAGGCAGCTTTTGAAGGCGTTACCGGTCAGATGGTTGCCCTGAAGCGCATCTCCAACAACCCCTACCAGTGCACCACCGAGCTGCACCCCATCAGCGAGGTCGCCAACCTGGAAAAGAAGGTTCCCCTGAGCTGGATGAACAACAACCACACCCAGATGACCGAGGACTTCCTGGACTACGCCCGTCCGCTGATTCAGGCCGAGCTGACCCCGCTGTACATCGCCGGTCTGCCGCACCATATCTACATGAAGAACCAGAAGTGATCTTCTCCTGATTTTTTGTTAGGCTGAAAAGCCCTCCCGCCCGGATGCTGCGAAGCGCATCCGGACAGGAGGGCTTTTGTGATTTCCACAGATATTTTTTTGCAAATTATGGGTTGACAAATTGCGCTTTCAGTGGTAACATGTACAGGTAGTCCACGCGGCTGTGAAAAAACGAATATGGGCGTGTTCCCGAGTGGCCAATGGGGACAGACTGTAAATCTGCTGCTTTCAGCTTCGGTGGTTCGAATCCACCCGCGCCCACCAAAAAGCCTCAGCGTATGCAAGTGCGCTGAGGTTTTTGTTTTGTGACAAGGATAAACTCATAGGGCGGGTGGATTCGAACAGCTGCGGCGCTGTCGCAGAAGACAGCGCAAAAACAGCCCAGTGGGCTGTTTTTAGCAGCGCGGCTCGCGCAATCCACCCGCGCCCACCAAGAACTCCGGTATCCAATGGGTACCGGAGTTTCTGCTTTATCTGCCTTGAAAAAGGGGATGCAAGGGTGGATTCGAACAGCAACAGCGACGACCGCTGCCAGCGGCAGAAACAGGGAGGAGCTGTTGGGGCTGCGGCCAGCAGGATGCGCGTGCCGCCCAAGGCACGATGCAGCCGCTGGGAGCCGCGACCCGGGTTCCTTTTCTGCGCGGCTCGCGACATCCGCCCGCACACATATTGCATCTGTTTCTGACCTGTGATACCATACAGGTAAGCAAAACGATACAGACGGAGGACTTTTTCCATGATCTACGATACCCTGAACAACCTGCCCAACTATCTGGGCGTAAGCGACAATCTGGACACCGTGATCGAGTACATCATGGCGCGGGATATCACCACCCTGCCTGCTGGGCGCACCCGCATCGATGGGGACAAGGCGGTGGTCACCGTGAGCACCGTCACGCCCCAGACGTCCGACAAAGCACTGTTCCAGCGCCACGATAACCACATCACGCTGGAGACTGACTTGGACGGAAGCGAGCTGTTTGAGGTGAGCCTTGCGGAGCTGACCCCCACCAAGCCTACCGATGAAGCCACCGACACTACCGTAGGCACCGCCGGTACCAGCATTGCGGGGATGCTCTGCGAGGGACGTTTTGCCCTGTATCTGGCGGGGGAGCCGTATAAATCCGGCCTGAAGGCGCAGGGCTGCGGCAAGCTGAAAAAAGCCGTGTTCAGCATCGAGCTGGACCCGGA
>CAKSZF010000019.1 GCA_934525405.1 uncultured Faecalibacterium sp. | reverse complement strand
GAGGCTCGAACTCGCTACCTCCACCTTGGCAAGGTGGCGCTCTACCAGATGAGCTACGGCCGCATATTGGGAAACCCGGATGGGTTTCCTTTGCTGGTGCCTCCGATCGGAATCGAACCAATGACACGGGGATTTTCAGTCCCCTGCTCTACCGACTGAGCTACAGAGGCGCACCGGACGATGATTATTATACCTGAAATTTCGATTTTGTAAAGGGGTAAATGCAAACTTTTTTGAAAAAATTGAAAAGTTTTTGTTTTCCGGCGTCTCTGCGTGCAAAATAAGAACGACTTTTTTCGCGGTTTTCGTGCCGGAGGCAGTACGGGAAAAGAGAGAAAGAATATTTGACAAGTTTTACAACCTATGGTTTAATAAAAGAAAAGAACACAGGCGCCGAGGCCCGCAGAGATGCTGTTATATTTCTTATATAATAGAAAGGGCAGGCGCTTGCTTTGATTACAGGACGGCCTGCGCGGCACAGCTGCGGCGGGCCGGGAGGAGCAGCATGGCGAAAAAACAGGAATATGGCAACGAGAGCATTACCTCGTTAAAGGGCGCCGACCGTGTGCGCAAGCGCCCGGCGGTCATCTTTGGCTCGGACGGCGTGGAGGGCTGTGCCCACTCGATCTTTGAAATCGTGTCCAACTCCATCGATGAAGCCCGCGACGGCCACGGCGATACCATCAACGTGACCCGCTGCAAGGACGGCAGCGTCATCGTGGAGGACTTTGGCCGCGGTATGCCCGTGGACTGGAACAACGGCGAGGGACGCTTCAACTGGGAGCTGCTGTTCTGCGAGATGTACGCGGGCGGCAAGTACGGTGAGGGCGAGGATAACTATGAGTTCAGCCTTGGCCTGAACGGTCTGGGTCTGTGTGCCACTCAGTACGCCTCGGCATGGATGACCGCCGATATCTACCGCGACGGCTATCACTACCATCTGGACTTTAAAAAGGGCGAGAACGTGGGCGGCCTGCAAAAGGAGCCCTACAAGGGACGCCGCACCGGCAGTATCATCCACTGGAAGCCGGACGATGAGGTGTTTACCGATATCGATGTGCCCGGCAGCTACTATAAGGATGTGCTGCGCCGTCAGGCCGTGGTCAACGCCGGGCTTACCCTCAACTTTACCGATGAAAAGGAAAAGGACCCCGCCACCGGCAAGCCGTGGCACGAGAGCTGGTGCTACCAGAACGGCATCGCGGATTATGTGGCAGAAGTAGCAGGGGAGGACACCCTGACCCCGGTGTTCAGCTGCGAGAGCGAGGCCGTGGGTCGGGACCGCGAGGATCAGCCGGACTACAAGGTGCGTATGAGTGCGGCTTTTTGTTTCTCTAATAAGGTACAGCTGCTGGAGTACTACCATAACTCCTCCTGGCTGGAGCACGGCGGCAGCCCGGAGCACGCGGTGCGCACCGCCTTTGTCTATCAGATCAACAAGTATCTGAAGGAAAAGAACCTGTACAAAAAAGGCGAGAGCGCCATCAGCTTTCAGGACGTGCAGGACTGTCTGGTTTATGTGTCCTCCAGCTTTTCCACCCGTACCAGCTACGAGAACCAGACCAAAAAGGCCATCACCAATAAATTTGTCTCGCAGGCCATGACCGACTTCCTTAAGCATTATCTGGAAGTGTATTTTCTGGAAAAGCCGGAGGAGGCCCAGAAGATCTGCCAGCAGGTACTGGTGAACAAGCAGAGCCGCGAACACGCAGAAAAAACGCGCCAGAGCATCAAAAAGACGCTCTCCACGCAGATTGACTTAGCCAACCGCGTGCAGAAGTTTGTGGACTGCCGCACCCGGGACGCCGCCCGCCGCGAGCTGTACATCGTGGAGGGCGACTCGGCTATGGGCGCGGTCAAGTCCAGCCGGGACAGCGAATATCAGGCCATCATGCCCATTCGCGGCAAAATTCTGAACTGCCTGAAGGCGGATTATGCCCGCATCTTCAAGTCGGACGTCATCGTGGACCTCATCAAGGTGATGGGCTGCGGCGTGGAGCTGGGCGGCAAGCACAACAAGGAGCTGGCTACCTTTAACCTCGAAAACTTGCGGTTCAATAAAATCGTCATCTGTACCGATGCTGACGTGGACGGCTACCAGATCCGCACCCTTGTGCTGACCATGCTCTACCGCCTTACCCCCACCCTGATCAACAAAGGCTATGTGTATATCGCGGAGTCGCCCTTGTACGAAATCACAACGAAGGACCGCACTTATTTCGCCTATACCGAGCCGGAAAAGGCCGCCTTTCTGGAAAAGATCGGGGATAAAAAATACACCATCCAGCGTTCCAAAGGCTTGGGCGAGAACGACCCCGAGATGATGTGGCTGACCACTATGAACCCGGAAAGCCGCCGCCTGATCAAAGTAATGCCCACCGATGTGGTGCAGACCGCACAGGTGTTCGATATCCTGCTGGGCGACAATCTGGCAGGCCGCAAGGAGCATATCGCCCAGCACGGCGCAGAGTATCTGGATGATCTGGACGTGAGCTGAGAACCCTCTCCGTCATCGCTGACGCGATGCCACCTCTCCCGAAGGGGAGAGGTTTGGCACAAGAGGGAAACTTTGCGGGACGACCCCAAAAGCTCCCCCCTCGGGGGAGCTGGCTGCGCAGCAGCCTGAGAGGGTTTTTCCCTATGGAGAGGAACTGTAATGGCAAAAAAATCGACCAAGAAAACCTTAAAGCCGGTGCGCCCGCAGCTGGGCGACGGCGTTGAAATCTTAAACGCAGGCAGCGTGCTGGAGGACCCCATTACCCGCACGCTGGAAACCAACTATATGCCCTACGCCATGAGCGTCATCGTCAGCCGCGCGCTGCCGGAGATCGACGGCTTCAAGCCGGCGCACCGCAAGCTGCTGTACACCATGTACGAGATGGGTCTGCTCAAGGGCGCACGCACCAAGTCCGCCAACATTGTGGGCAGCACCATGCATCTGAACCCCCACGGCGATGCCGCTATCTACGACACTATGGTGCGCATGGGACGCGGCAACGAGAGCCTGTTGGTGCCTTTTGTGGACAGCAAGGGCAACTTTGGTAAGGCGTACAGCCGCGATATGTCCTGCGCTGCCGCCCGTTACACCGAGGCAAAGCTGGAAGGCGTGTGCGAGGAGCTGTTCCGGGATATCGACAAGGAGACCGTGGACTTTGTGCCCAACTACGACAGCACCACCACCGAGCCCACCCTGCTGCCGGTCACTTTCCCCACCATTCTGGCCAACAACACGCTGGGCATCGCGGTGGGCATGGCCTGCAACATCTGCTCCTTCAATCTGGCAGAGCTGTGCGCCACCACCGTGGCGCTGATGAAGGACGAGCACCACGATATCGGCACCACCATGCCCGCCCCGGACTTTGTGGGCGGCGGCCAGATCCTGTATGATGAAGCGCAGATGCGTGAAATTTACGAGAACGGCCGCGGCAGCGTAAAGGTGCGCGCCCGCTACAACGCGGTGCCCGGCGAAAATATGATCGAGGTCACCCAGATCCCGCCCACCACAACGGTGGAGGCCATCATGGACAAGATCGCAGAACTGGTCAAGACCGGCAAGGTCAAGGAAATCAGCGATATGCGCGATGAGACCGACCTGAACGGCCTGAAGTTGACGCTGGACCTCAAGCGCGGCGTGGATGCCGACAAGCTGATGGCAAAACTGTTCAAGGCCACTCCGCTGGAGGACAGTTTCAGCTGTAACTTCAACATTCTGGTGTCTGGTCAGCCCCGGGTCATGGGCGTGCGGGAAATTTTAAAGGAGTGGACGGCCTTTCGTGTCGAGTGCGTGCGCCGCCGCACCTACTACGACCTGCACGGCAAGGAAAAGCGCCTGCACCTGCTGCAGGGTCTTGCCGCCATCCTGCTGGATATCGACAAGGCCATCCACATCATCCGCACTACCGAAGAGGAGACCGAGGTGGTGCCCAACCTGATGATCGGCTTTGGCATTGACGAAGTGCAGGCCGACTATGTGGCAGAGATCAAGCTGCGTCATCTGAACCGGGAATACATTCTCAAGCGCACCGGTGAGATCGAGCAGCTGGAAAAGGACATTGCCGACCTGAACGATGTGCTGGCAAAGCCTGCCCGCATCCGCCGCATCATCATCAACGAACTGAACGATGTGGCGAAAAAATACGGCAAGCCTCGTTGCAGTGAAATTTTGTATGACCTGCCCGAGGAGGACGCCGCCGCAGAGGAAGAAGCCGTGCCGGACTACCCGGTGACCGTGTTCTTTACCCGGGAGGGCTACTTTAAGAAGATTCCGCCCCAGAGCCTGCGTACCGCCGGTGCGCACAAGCTGAAGGAGGGCGACGAGATCATCCAGCAGCTGGAGACCCGCAACAACGTGGAGGCGCTGTTCTTTACGGACAAGCAGCAGGTGTACAAGGTGCGTCTGGCAGAGCTGGAGGACGGCAAAGTGGCGCAGATGGGCATCTTCATTCCGGGACGGCTGGGCATGGACGAGGGCGAAAACGTGCTGAGCATGGTCATCACCGGCGATTACAGCGGCTTTATGCTGTTCTTCTTTGCCAGCGGCAAGTGCGCGAAGATTCCCCTCAGCTCCTACGCCACCAAGCAGAACCGCCGCAAGCTGCTGAAGGCGTACAGCGACAAGGAGCCGCTGGCAAAGCTGCTCTGCCTGCCGGAGGAGACAGAGCTTGCCATCCGCACCAGCGCCAGCCGGATGCTGCTGGTGGGCACGGCGCAGATTGCCGCAAAGACCACCCGCGATAGTCAGGGCGTGGCGGTAGTCACCCTGAAAAAGAACCAGACCATCACCTCGGTGGTGTCGGCGGATACCTTAGAGCTGGCGAACCCCCACCGCTACCGCGTGCGCAGCCTGCCCGCCACCGGTGCACTGATCCGCGCCGAGGACGAGGGCGAGCAGATGAGCCTGCTGTAAAGAACTCCCCCAGCCGCCTGCGGCGCCAGATTCCCCCTTTTGTCACCTGCGGTGACATCTTCCCCCGGCGCGGGGGAAGTCGGCCTCTGAGATGGGGACTTTGGCATGGTGGCAAAGCTTCTGGTTGAATTGCAAAGTGTCCGGTTACGCCGTGACTGAGGGAGTTCAAGCAGTAGCGGAGACAAGTTTAAATCGTTTATCCTGAAAAGAGGAAGCTATCATGCAAAATATCGACCTGATCTGTGTGGGCAAGCTGAACGCCAAATATTTTGCCGAGGGCGTGGCAGAGTACCAGAAGCGGCTGGCGGCTTTTGCCGCTTTCCGCATCATTGAGCTGCCGGAGGAAAAGGTCGAGGAGAAAAACGCCTCGGACGCCGTGGTGAAAAAGGCGCTGGACAAGGAGGGTAAGGCCATCCTTTCCAATGTGCGCAAGGGGGCTGCTATTGTAGCCATGTGCATCGAGGGCAAGCAGATCTCTTCCGACGAGCTGGCGCAGTTTCTGGCACAGCGCGCCGGCAGCGGGGCAGGGGACGTGGCCTTTGTCATCGGCTCGTCCCACGGCCTGTCCGATGAGGTGAAAAAAGCCGCTGCCCTCAAGTTCAGCATGGGGCGCATCACCATGCCCCATCAGCTGGCACGGCTGGTGCTCACCGAGCAGATCTACCGCGCCTGCACCATCAATGCGGGCATGAAGTACCACAAGTAAAGGCAGAACTATTTATCATTACAGAGCGCAGCTGAACTGTTTGCCGGGCTTTACAAGCGGGGCAAAACATGGTACAGTAAATATACTGTGCTTGCGCAAGTCGGAAGCACGCCCGGCGGTGGGGAAAGCCGCCGGAACACAACACGATACGACACGGCAAACCAGCCGCGGACGGAAAGGATGTACTACAATGGAACAGAGCGAAAAGACCCTTGACATGATCGTCAATCTTTGCAAGAACCGTGGTTATGTGTTCCCCGGTTCCGAGATCTACGGCGGTCTGGCCAACAGCTGGGACTACGGCCCCCTTGGCGTGGAGTTCAAGAACAACGTCAAAAAAGCATGGCTGAAAAAGTTTGTGCAGGAAAGCCCCTATAATGTGGGTTTGGATGCTGCCATCATCATGAACCCGCAGACCTGGGTGACCACCGGCCATGTGTCCAGCTTCTCGGACCCCCTGCTGGACTGCCGCGCCTGCAAGGCACGCCACCGCGCCGACAAGCTGATCGGTGAGGAGCACCCCGAGGTGAACGTGGACGCCATGAGCTTTGACGAGATGGACGCTTTCATCGCAGAGCACGAGGATATCGTCTGCCCCGTGTGCGGCAAGCACGATTTTACCCCCATCCGCAAGTTCAACCTGATGTTCAAGACCGCCATCGGCGTGACCGAGGATAGCTCCTCCACCTGCTATCTGCGTCCCGAGACCGCACAGGGCATCTTTGTCAACTTTGCCAACATCCAGCGCACCACCCGCCGCAAGCTGCCCTTCGGTGTGTGTCAGGTGGGCAAGGCTTTCCGCAACGAGATCACCCCGGGCAACTTCACCTTCCGCACCCGCGAGTTCGAGCAGATGGAGTGCGAGTTCTTCTGCAAGCCCGGCACCGATCTGGACTGGTTCGCCTACTGGAAGGACTACTGCGAGAACTGGCTGCTGAGCCTTGGCATTAAGAAGGAGCACCTGCGCCTGCGTGACCACGAGCCTGCAGAGCTGGCCTTCTACAGCCGCGCTACCACCGATATCGAGTATGCCTTCCCGTTCACCGACTGGGGCGAGCTGTGGGGCATTGCAGACCGTACCAACTACGACCTGACCCGCCATCAGGAGGCTTCCGGCAAGAGCCTGGAGTACTTCGACAGCGAGACCAACGAGCACTACATCCCCTACGTCATTGAGCCCTCTCTGGGCTGCGACCGCGTGGCGCTGGCCTTCCTGTGCGAGGCCTACGACGAGGAGCACCTGACTGACAGCAAGGGCAAGGAGGATGTCCGCACCGTGCTGCGTCTGCATCCGGCTCTGGCTCCCTACAAGTGCGCCGTGCTGCCCCTGAGCAAGAAGCTAGGCGAGAAGGCCATGGAGATCCGCAACGAGCTGAGCAAGTACTTCATGGTGGATTACGACGATACCGGCTCTATCGGCAAGCGTTACCGCCGTGAGGACGAGATCGGCACCCCGTTCTGCATCACCGTGGACTTTGACACCGTGGGCGACGAGGCCAAGGGCATTGCTGCCGACAACTGCGTCACCGTCCGTGACCGCGACACCATGGAGCAGGTGCGTATGCCCATCAGCGAGCTGAAGAGCTACATCGAGAGCAAGATCGAGTTCTAAAAATACACTATCATGCACAAAAGCAGCCCTGCCGGAGCACCGGCGGGGCTGCTTTTTTAGTGTCGTGACGGCTGAAAAAAGTAGGTCAGAAACGTCCACAGACGTTTCTGACCTACTTTTTTAAAATATAATTTCCGGTGTGGGCAAAGAGGTTTTGCCCGGGCGGGTTACTGCTGGGCGAAGATCTTTACCTCGTCCTTGTCCATAAAAGCAGCGCCCGCAAAGCCTGCGGCTTCCAGCTGACCCAGCTGCTTGCCCAGCTTTTTGCCCTGCGGCAGCACGGTGACGTTGTACTGCTCGCGCAGCGCGGCGGCCTTGCGCAGCACGGCAGGGAAGTCAACGTCCTTGCCGTACAGCAGGGCGATCTTCTGCTTTGCACCGGGGATCTGGTAGCCCTGCTCCAGCAGGATGCCGCACACCCGCTCGAAGCCGATGGAGAAGCCCACGGCGGGCACCTGCACGCCAAGGAACTTGCCCACCATGTTGTCATAGCGTCCACCGCCGGCCACAGCACCGCTGAATTGCGGGCAGGTCACCTCGAACACCATGCCGGTGTAGTAGCCCTGACCGCGCACCAGACTGGGGCAGTAAGCCACCTGATAGCGTCCGGCAGCCAGCGTGTTGGCGGTAGCCAGCACATACTTCAGGTCGTCGGCGATGGCGGGGTCGGCGCAGCGGGCAGCTACGGCGTCCAGCGTCACGTCCCCGGCGGCAATAAAGTCTGCCAGTGCGTGGATGGCGCTTTCCGGCAGCTGCTTCTCGGTCAGCTCAGCCTTCACGCCCTCGGCACCGATCTTGTCCATCTTGTCAAAGGTGATGCAGACGGAATCCAGCGTGTCGGCGGCAAAGCCCATGCTCTCCAGCATCCCGCGCAGGATGCGGCGGTCGTTGATGTTGACGGTGAAGCCGGTAAAGCCGATGTTCAGCAGTGCACGGGTGGTCACGTCGATCAGCTCCACCTCGGCGTTGGGGGAGGCATCGCCCAGAATGTCGATGTCGCACTGCACGAACTCGCGCAGACGACCCTTCTGGGGGCGCTCGGCGCGGAACACCCGGTCGGTCTGGATCACCTTGAAGGGGTTGGGCAGCTTATCCTTGTTGGCGGCGTAGTAGCGGCTCAGCGGCAGGGTGAGGTCATAGCGCAGACCCATGTCGGACAGCTGCTTGGGGTCGCCGGTGTTCAGGGCGGCAGTCAGCTTGTCGCCGCGCTTGAGCACCTTGAAGATCAGGTTCAGGTTGTCGCCGCCCTCGGACTTGTCCAGATTTTCCATATCCTCCAGCATGGGGGTGGAGATGCGCTCAAAGCCGGCAGAGCGGTAGGTCTCCAGAATTTTGCCCTGAATGTAGTCGCGCAGGGTCTGCTCAGCGGGCAGCAGGTCCCGCATACCCTTCAAAGCCTGTGTTTTCATAACAGTAATTCCTCTCTATCTGTAAATTGTACCCGCCCTCGATGCCTGAAAAGGGGCGGGAGCGTTTTTAACTCAGTACTTTACCATTATAAAGGATAATGCCGGATTGTCAATCCAAATGGGCACACTATCGCAAATTGCACAAATCTTTGAGGTGAAGGTATGAAACAGCAGTTTGCAGCAAAACACCCGTGGACGATTCTGGCTGCGGGGGCAGCCATTCAGGTGCTTACCGGCTTACCGGCGGCGTGGGGTGTATTTCAGCAGCCGGTCATGGAGGAATACGGCCTTTCGGAGCAGGGGGCGGGCTACGCCTTTGCCTTGCTCATCGCCGCCTTTGGGGTGGGGTGTGTGCTGGGCGGCTTTTTACAGGATAAAAAGGGCCCGCGCTGCGCAGCGTTGTGGGGCACGGCCCTACTCTGCGGCGGCTTTTTTGCAGCGGCCTTTCTGCCGGGCTGGGCAGGGTGGGGGTTCTTTCTGGCCTTCAGCATTCCGGCGGGGCTGGGTACGGCCTTTTTGTACCCGTCCATCCAGTCCTGCGCGCAAAAGTGGTATGCAGGCCGCAAGGGGCTGGCCACCGGAGTCATCGGCGGGGCAGTGGGACTTTCCGGCGCGTTCCTTACCCTGTTTGTCCGGGCGGCGCTGCGGGGCTTTGGCCCGGTGCAGGGCATCCGGGGAGCCTTCTGGGCGCTGGGTGCGCTCACTTTGCCGGTGTGCCTTGCGGGCAGCGCGGTGCTCAGCGACCCACCGCAGAAAAAACAGCAGCCAAGCGGCAAAAACACCCTCGACCTCTCCCCGGGGCAGATGCTGCGCACAAAGCAGTACTGGCTGTGCGCGGGCGCAGTGTGCTTTTCCACCCCGGCGGTGCTGCTGTTCAGCCCCATCATCTTAAAACTGGGCATGGAGCGCGGACTGGACGAGACCGCTGCGCTGTGGAGCATCGTACTGGGCAGCGTGGGCAGCGCCGCAGGGCGGATGCTGATGCCCATGCTCAGCGACCATATTGGACGCCGCGCCACCGACCTTGGGCTGTTTGCGGCTTCCCTTGGGCTGTCGGCGGCGTTCTGGGCAGCGCGGGGCTGGTGGGTGGTGGTGTGCTACGCCGGGCTCACCTTCTGCTACTCGGCACTGGCGGCGGTGCTGCCCGCCCTTTCCACCGACCTGTTCGGCCTGCCCCATGCCGGGGTGAACTACGGCTTTCTGGCGCTGGGGCAAAGCGTGGGCAGTCTTGCGTTCCCCTTTGCAGCCAACCTGCTGGCGCTGGAAAACGGGCGGCACCTGCTTGCCATGGCCGGTGCGGCGGCGGGTTTTGCGGCCATTTGGGCACTGCATCCGGTGCAGAAAGACCCGCGCTGAAACGCGCAAAAAGAAAAGGCTGCAAAAAGTTTGTCGGTGCTTATGGCAGAATTGACAAAAACTTGACGACTGTTTTGTATAAAGCGGTGGAAATGACAGTTAGTGCCGGATGACCGTAAAACCCGGCTGCACTTTTTGCAGGAAATGACTTGCAAAATTCGTCCGTTTTCTCTATAATAAAATCATGCGTGGTAGTACCGGTGCAGGTGCTGAAAGAGAGCAGCGCACCCGGTTCGGATGCAAGCAGTATGGAGCAGCGGCTGTGCCGGCAGGGCGCGGCGGCGGTTTTGTGCTGCCAAAGCGACATTTGTCAAAAGGAGAGTATGATTATGACCTATTCGCAGCAAGTACAGAATATGTGCCCGATCACCAAAGGTCCTAAGCATGGTCCGGCTCCCATCCCCGAAGAGGGCGCATGGGTCAAGGCCTATGAGATCAAGGACATCAGCGGCTACACCCATGGTGTGGGCTGGTGTGCACCCCAGCAGGGCACCTGCAAGCTGTCCCTGAACATCAAGAACGGCGTCATCGAAGAGGCTCTGGTGGAGACCATCGGCTGCTCCGGCATGACCCACTCTGCTGCTATGGCAGGCGAGATCCTGCCCGGCAAGACCATTCTGGAAGCTCTGAACACCGACCTGGTGTGCGACGCCATCAACGTGGCTATGCGCGAGCTGTTCCTGCAGATCGTCTACGGCCGCAGCCAGACCGCTTTCTCTGAGGACGGTCTGCCCATCGGCGCAGGTCTGGACGACCTGGGCAAGGGCCTGCGTTCCATGACCGGCACCATCTTCTCCACCAAGGAAAAGGGCGTCCGTTACCTGGAGCTGACCGAGGGCTACATCAACAAGCTGGCTCTGGATGCCAACGATGAGGTCATCGGCTATCAGTTCGTCAAGCTGGGCAAGATGATGGAGGATATCCGTCACGGCAAGACCCCCAACGAGGCTTACGAGAAGAACGTGGGTACTTACGGCCGCTTCAGCAAGGAGCAGGGCGCTGTGAAGTACATCGACCCGCGTGAGGAATAAGAGAGGAGGAACAACTCAATGGCAACTTTTGAATCTATGGATCGCCGTATGCCTAAAATCGAGGCATGCCTGAAGGCTAACGGTCTGGAGTCTCTGGACGCTTGCAACGAGATGCTCCTCGCTAAGGGCATCGACTGCGACAAGATCGTCCGCGGCGTGCAGCCCATCTGCTTTGATAACGCTGTCTGGGCTTACACTCTGGGCACCGCTATCGCTGTGAAGCGCGGCCTGACCGACGCTGCCGAGTGCGCAGCTGCGATCGGTGAGGGTCTGGAAGCTTTCACCATTCCCGGCTCTGTTGCTGAGCAGCGTCAGGTCGGTCTGGGCCACGGCAACCTGGGCGCTCGTCTGCTGAGCGAGGACACCACCTGCTTCGCTTTCCTGGCAGGCCACGAGTCCTTTGCTGCTGCTGAGGGTGCTATCGGCATCGCCCGCACCGCAAACAAGGTCCGCAAGACCCCCCTGCGCGTCATCCTGAACGGCCTGGGCAAGGACGCAGCTTACATCATTTCCCGTATCAACGGCTTCACCTATGTGCAGACCGAGTACGATATCCCCACCCAGACCCTGACTGTGGTCAAGGAGATCCCCTTCTCCGAGGGTGAGCGTGCAGCCGTTAAGTGCTACGGCGCTAACGACGTTATGGAAGGCGTTGCCATCATGAAGAAGGAGGACGTGCAGTGCTCCATCACCGGCAACTCCACCAACCCCGTCCGCTTCCAGCATCTGGTTGCCGGTACCTACAAGAAGTGGGCTATCGAGAACGGCAAGAAGTACTTCTCCGTTGCTTCCGGCGGCGGCACCGGTCGTACCCTGCACCCCGATAACGTGGCTGCAGGTCCCGCAAGCTACGGCCTGACCGACTCTCTGGGCCGCGTGCACGGTGATGCTCAGTTCGCAGGCTCTTCTTCTGTGCCCGCACACGTTGAGATGATGGGTCTGATCGGCATGGGCAACAACCCCATGGTCGGCGCTACCGTCGCCTGCGCTGTTGCTGCAGCTCAGGCTAACGCCTAAGTCTTTCCTAAGTTTCAGCGAGGGGAGCTGCTTTCCGAATGAGCAGCTCCCCTTTTTTTGCTGATAGATATCCGAACACAAGCAACCCAAAGTAAGAAGGAAGAAACAATGAAAAAGAATCAGATCCGCAAGAGCGTGGCTGCGCTGGCCATGGCGGCTGTTGTAAGCGTCAGCCTGTTGGGCTACGGCTGCGGCAGCAAGCCTGCCTCCTCCACCGCAGGCGTGTCCGGCGAGTTTACCGGCACTGCAAAGGGCATGGGCGGCGATGTTACCGTTACGCTGACCCTGACCGACGGCAAGATCACCGGCTGCACCGCCGAGGGTAAGGACGAGACCCCCGGCATCGGCACTATGGCTCTGGAGCAGCTGCCCGGCGAGATTGCCGAGAGCGGCAGCATTGCCGTGGACGGCGTGGCCACTGCAACCATCACCTCCGACGCCATCAAGGAGGCTGCTGCTGCCGCTCTGGTCGCAGCCGGCCTGAACGCTGATGACTACAAGACCGAGGTCAAGGCCGACACGACCAAGGCCGAGGACTCTACCATTGACGCAGACATTGCCATCGTGGGTGCAGGCGGTGCAGGTATGACTGCTGCCATCACTGCTGCTGCCGAGGGCAAGAGCGTGGTCATTCTGGAGAGCCAGCCCATGGTGGGCGGCAACTCCGTGCGCGCTACCGGCGGCATGAACGCCGGCAAGACCGTGTATCAGGACGAGAACGAGTTCGGCGAGTCCGCAGGCGTGGAAAAGACCCTGAAGACCGCTGCCGAAAAGTACGCCGACAATGCTACCATCACCGCTCTGGCAAAGACCGTCTCCGAGCAGTGGGCAGCTTATCAGGCAGACCCCAAGGGCTACTTCGACTCTGTGGAGCTGATGGAGCTGGACACCATGATCGGCGGCAAGGGCATCAACGACCCCGCTCTGGTGGAGACTCTGTGCTCTAACAGCGCTGACGCCATCGACTGGCTGGACGAGCACGGCATCACCCTGCACAGCGTTTCCAGCTTCGGCGGCGCATCCGTCAAGCGTATCCACCGCCCCGTGAATGATGAGGGCAAGACCGTTTCCGTGGGCTCTTACATGATCCCCCTGCTGCAGGAGAACTGCGACAAAGCCGGCGTGCAGACCCTGCTGAACACCACCGCTACCGAGCTGCTGACCGATGCAAACGGCGCCGTTGTGGGCGTGAAGGCCACCGGTTCCACCGGCGAGACCATCACCGTGAACGCCAAGGCTGTGGTGCTGACCACCGGCGGCTTCGGCGCAAATCTGGACATGGTCACCGAGTACAAGCCCGAGCTGAAGGGCTTTATGACCACCAACGCCGCAGGCGCACAGGGTCAGGGCATTGAGATGGCTACCGCTGTGGGCGCTGACACTGTGGACATGGATCAGATCCAGATCCACCCCACCGTGGAGGCTAACACTGCTGCCCTGATCACCGAGGGTCTGCGCGGCGACGGCGCTGTGCTGATCAACGCCGAGGGCAAGCGCTTCATCGACGAAGTGGGCACCCGTGACGTGGTCTCCGCTGCCGAGATCGCTCAGACCGGCAGCTACAGCTGGCTGGTTGTGGATCAGGCTATGGCTGATGCTTCCAGCGTCATTCAGGGCTACATCAAGAAGGGCTACACTGTGACCGGCCAGACCTACGAGGAACTGGCAAAGGCCATGGGCGTGGACGAGGCTGCTTTTGCCGAGACCATGAAGACCTGGAACGGCTACGTTGAGGCTAAGAACGATCCCGACTTTGGCCGCACCAGCTTTGCAAAGGCTCTGGATACCGCTCCCTACTACGCCATCAAGGTCACCGCAGGTGTGCACCACACCATGGGCGGCCTGAAGATCAACACCAACACCGAGGTGCTGAAGGCTGACGGCTCTGTGATCCCCGGCCTGTTCGCAGCAGGTGAGGTGACCGGCGGCGTGCACGGTGCAAACCGTCTGGGCGGCAACGCTGTGGCCGACTTTACTGTCTTTGGCCGCATTGCCGGTGCAGCTGCCAGCAAGTACGCTGCATGAGCATAAAGCAAAAAAACTCTGACACCGCCGCCCCCAAGGGCAGCGCGTGGAAGAAAAATGTGATCTTTGCACTGGTGGTGCTGGCGCTGGCCGCAGGTGTTTTTCTTGCGGTGCGGGCGCAGCACCCCGCCAAGGGCAGCGGCTTACAGGCCGTTGTGGATTTCGGTGACGGCGTTACCGAGACCCTGACCCTTGCGCAGGATCATGATTACCTGTACGAGGTAGGGGACTACATCGTGCACCTGCAGGTGAAGGATGGAGCCATCGCGTTTTTGGACAGTCAGTGCCCGGACCATGTCTGTGAGCAATTCGGCTGGCTGGACAAGGACGGCGCATGGGCCGCCTGTGTGCCCGCAGGGGTGTATGTGGTGGTAGAGCCCACCGCAGACGCAGAGTAAAAACAAAGAAAACGGCACCCGGGAGGAAATTTCCGGGTGCCGTTTTTTGCTTGAATAAAAGCCATTCTTTGTTAAAAAAGTCTGAAACTTTGTGGAAATGCCGTGAAACGAAAAATGGACGCTTGTTTATCGGAGCAAAATGCGTTACACTACAAATATGAGTTTTTGATAAGGGCCTTTGCAAAAACACCTTGTCATAAAAGAACCTAGGAGGAACGGCAAGAATGATCTGGAAAAAGTCTAAACAACCCGCCGACCCGCAGCAGGACGCAGCGGCTGCACCGAAAAAAAGCAGCGCGGCGGCGTTTGCCAAAAAGAACTGGAAGTGGCTGGTACCGGTGGCGATTGTGGTGCTGGCCGGCGGCTGGTGGCTGCTGAAGCCTAAGAGCGCAAAGCCCGCCAACGTGGATACTTCCTATACGGAAGCAGTGCCGGAGACCCGGGATGTTTCCAACACGCTCAGCGGCACCGGCACTTTGAAGCCCGCCAATACTTACAGCGTTAAATCGCTGGTGTCCGGCAAGGTGCTGACCGGCAGCTTTGAGGAGGGCGATATCGTGGAGGAGGGCACTGTGCTCTACACGGTGGATTCCTCCGACGCCACTACCAAGGTGGAGCAGGCAGCCATTACCCTGCAGCAGGCGCAGCGCAGCTACGATAAGACTGCAGACCGCCAGTATGTCCGCGCCGAGGTGGCGGGCGTCGTCAGCAGCCTGAAGGTGAACAAGGGCGATGAGGTAAAGAGCGGTCAGGAAGTGGCCGTGGTGCGGGACAGCTCCAAGATGAATCTGGTGCTGGAATTCCCGGCTGCGGATGCTGCCAACTTCTCGGTGGGACAGAGCGCCGAGGTGACGCTGGACGGCACCTTTGAGGTGCTGCCCGGCACCATTACCGCTGTGACCGGTACCGATGCGCTGAGCACCGGCAACCTGCTTACCCGCACCGTGACCCTCGCGGTATCCAATGCTGGTGGTCTGACCACGGCACAGGCGGCTACGGCTACCATCAACGGGGTAAGCTCTATTGCAGCGGCAAACTTCCAGTATCAGGCCGAGCGCACCCTGACTGCGCTGTCCTCCGGCACCGTTACCGCCATCAATGTGCGGGAGGGTGGCAACGTGAACAAGGACGACATCATCCTGACCCTCAGCGGTGAGGACCTGACCGAGTCCATCCAGTCTGCCTCCGAGACCCTGCGCGGTGCGGAGCTGTCCATGCAGAATATGCAGGATGCTATGGACAACTACACCATCACCTCGCCCATCAGCGGCACCATCATCGAGAAAAATGCCAAGGTGGGCGATGCCCTGAGCACCGGCAGTGACCTGTGCACCATTTACGACCTGAGCTATCTGGAAATGACCATCAACGTGGATGAGCTGCAGGTCAGCAGCCTGCAGGTGGGGCAGACCGTGCAGGTGACCGCAGACGCCGTGAAGGATAAGACCTACGAGGGCGTGGTCACCCGTGTGTCCATGAAGGGCGATACCAGCGGCGGTACCACCACCTACCCGGTGACCGTGCGCATTGACGAGACCGATGGTCTGCGCCCGGGCATGAACGCCAACGCCGAGATCGTGGTGGCGCAGGCCAAAAACGCGCTCACCGTGCTCAATGCCGCCATCGTGCGGGGCAGCTATGTGCTGGTGCGGCAGGATTCGCCCAGCGCTGTGAACGCCGACACCTCCATGAGTGCACCGGAGGGCTATGTGTACGTCAAGGTCAAGACCGGTGTCAGCGACGACAACTATACGCAGGTAACCAGCGGCCTGTCCGAGAGCGATACCATCGCCTACGACCCCAGCTCTGTGAGCAGCGACAGCTACTATGACTACGGCTCCGGTGGCTATGACGGCATGGACGGTGAGGGGATCGGGGACACCGGGAACGGCGCAGACCTCACTGAGGGCGGTGAGGAAGTGCTGCCGGAGGAGACGGAAAACGGCGAAGCCCCCGCAGCGGACGCTGAAGAACCCGCAGAGGGCATCGACCCCGCTGAGGCCGGTGCAGTCGTGGTGGATTGACGCAGGAGGGATGAATGAGCGCTCTGATCGAGTTTGATGCGGTGTGCAAGTATTACCAGATGGGCGATACCACGGTAAAGGCTGCCGACCACATCACCATGAAAATCGAAAAAGGCGAGTTCGTGGCCATCGTGGGTCAGTCCGGTTCGGGCAAATCCACCTGCATGAACATCATCGGCTGTCTGGATGTGCCCACCTACGGCACCTACCGGCTCAACGGCAGGGATGTGGGCAAGATGAACCGCAACGAGCTGGCCGCTGTCCGCAACGAGATGCTGGGCTTTATCTTCCAGCAATACAATCTGCTGCCCAAGCTGAACCTGATGGAAAATGTGGAGGTGCCGCTGGTGTATGCAGGCGTCTCCCGCGCCGAGCGCCACATCCGCGCCCGGGAGGTGCTGGAGCAGGTGGGACTTGGCGACAAGCTGAAAAACCGCCCCAACCAGCTTTCCGGCGGTCAGCAGCAGCGTGTGTCCATTGCGCGGGCACTGGTGCGCAACCCGCCGGTCATTCTGGCGGACGAGCCCACCGGCGCACTGGACTCCCATACCGGCCGTGAGGTGCTGGGGCTTTTGCAGCAGCTGCACAAGCAGGGACACACCGTAGTGCTGATCACCCACGACAATTCCATTGCCGTGCAGGCCGACCGCATCATCCGGCTGGAGGACGGTCAGGTGGTGTATGACGGCGATTCCCACGCACCGGAGGCCATGGTGCAGCCCACCCTGCTGCCCGAAACGCCGGAGAAGGAGGAACAGGCATGATCTTTGAAACCTTCCGGCAGGCTATCCAGAACGTGTGGAGCAACAAGCTGCGCACCTTTCTGACCATGCTGGGCATCATCATCGGCGTAATGGCGGTCATCGTCATCGTAGGTCTGGGCAACGGCATGACCAAAAGTATGCGGGACAGCTTTTCCGCACTGGGCACCAACACCCTCAGCATTCAGGTGTGGGGCTATGGCTCCCGCTCCGTGTCGGTGGAGGAGATGTACGACATCTGCCAGCGGCATTCCGACCTGATCAAGGCGGTGTCGCCGCAGGTTAACTTCAGCGGCAAAGCCAGCGGTACGCTGAAGATCGGTACCACCAGCTACCGCTGGTCCAACATGAGCGGTGTGGACGAAAACTTTACCGAAATGAAGAATTACCAGATCGTTCAGGGGCGCGGCCTGCAGTACATGGATATGCAGGACAACAAGCAGGTCTGCGTCATCGGCGATTACCTCAACCGCGTAGCCTTTGGCGGCAACGGTGTGGGGCAGACGCTCAAGATCGGTGCCAACAAGTTCCGCGTCGTAGGTGTGCTGTCTGCCAAAGTCAGCGACCCCACCATGCAGCAGGGCAGCGACGACGACTGCGTCTACCTGCCCTACACCACCGTGATGCGGCTTTCCAGCCAGAGCTCGGTGGACTGCTACACGGCGGTGATGACCGACGAAAACTTTGCCAACGAGGCCAAGACCACCATGGAAGAGGAACTGATGTCGATCCTCAAGACCGAAAACGGCTACTATGTGTACAGCGCCAGCGAGTGGCTGGAGGAAATGAACAAGATGATCAACATGGTCATTGTGATACTTACCGGCATTGCCAGTATCTCGCTGCTGGTGGGCGGCATCGGCATCATGAACATCATGCTGGTGTCGGTGACCGAGCGCACCCGCGAGATCGGCATCCGCAAAGCGCTGGGCGCAAAGGAGCGCACCATTCTGGCGCAGTTCGTGGTGGAAGCAGCCACCACCTCTGCGCTGGGCGGCGTTTTAGGCATTGCGCTGGGCTATGTGGTGTCCATGGCGGCAAACAAGGTGCTGCCCATGTTCATGACCGATACCACCGTTACGGTAAGCCCTTCCATCAACTCCATCGTGGTGGCCTTTGGCATCTCGGTGGGCATCGGCGTGTTGTTCGGCTATCTGCCGGCGCGGCGCGCAGCCCGGCTGAACCCCATTGAAGCATTGCGCTACGATTGATCGCGGCGGCGTGATAAACAAAGAACAAGAGGTACGACCAATGAAAAAACGGATTCTCGCATTTCTGCTGGCGGTCAGCATTGCGGTGTCGGTGCTGGTGCTGCCAGTCTCGGCGGCCAGCATCAACAACACGGCCCTGCAGACGGCCATTACTCTGGGCGCGATGCCCACCGGTCAGGAGCTGGGCGCTAACATTACCCGAGGCGCTTTTGCCAAAATGCTGGTGTCCTTTTCCACCTACCGGGAGAGCGTAGGCGCACAGGGCACAGTGGGCACTTTGTACCGGGATGTGCCCGGCACCTCCCAGTGGGCACCCTACATCCGCATTGCGGTGCAGCAGGGCTGGATGAACGGCTATACCGACGGCTCCTTCCGCCCGGACAACACCGTCACGCTGGAGGAAGCCTGTGCTGCGGTGCTGAAGATGCTGAGCTATAAGACCACCGATCTGACCGGCTCCTTCCCGCAGGCACAGCTGAACAAGGCGCAGCAGATCGGTCTGCGGGATCAGCTGACCTGCACGCAGGGACAGGCTATGACCTACGAGCAGTGCACCCTGCTGCTGTACAACGCCCTGCGCGCCAACACCGCCAGCGGCAGCGCCTACGGCAGCTCGCTGGGCTTTACGGTGTCCAACGGTCAGGTGGATACCTCCTCGGTGCTGCTCAAGAGCCGCAAGGGCCCCTTTGTGGCAGAGGAGGGCACCCAGCTGCCCTTTACGCCGGTGAGCGTTTACCGCAACGATAAGACCTCTGCCTCGGCGGAGCTGAACAAGTACGATGTATACTATTACAGTGAGAGCCTGCAGACGGTGTGGATCTACACCCGCCGCGCAGCGGGCCGCATTACGGCGGTATCGCCCAGTGCCAGCGCACCTACCGCACTGACCGTGGCGGGCAGCACTTACAGTCTGGGCAGCTCTGCGGTGGCTTCCAAGATCTCCTCCCTGAACGGCGGCGGCGTGGGCGAAGTGGTCACCCTGCTGCTGGGCATGGACAATGAGGTAGCCGATGTGATCACCGGCGAGGAAGCCGACAGCGTGTTCTACGGCGTGGTGCAGACCGCCACCCGCAGCCTTGTAGAGGATAACGGCGCAGACGTGCTGCAAAAGATCTCGGTGATGTGCACCGATGGCATCATCCGCACCGTGAACATTGACAAAAGCCTGAACTACCCCACCGGCTGGCTGGTGGAGATCAGTGTGACCCCCGAAGGGGAGCAGGTGACCGCTATCGAGTCCAAATCGGTCAGCGGCACCATCAACGACACCGCCACCGCGCTGGGGGACTATGCTCTGGCCGATGACGTACAAATCTTAGAAACGACATCGGAGGGGTTGGCTGGGACGGTTCGTCCCAGCCGAATAGCGGGGACAAGACTGAACGCGCTGGCTGTGCGCTACTATACGCTGAATGAGCAGGGGCAGATCGACCGCCTGATTTTGAACGATGTCACCGGTGATCTGTGGAAATACGGCGTGCTGGACGATGTGAAAAATCTGGCTGTCAACGCCAGCTCCATTCTGGGCACTCTGACCGGCAGCGGCTCCTCCGGCTCGGGGGATAGCTCTTCCGGTTCCGGCTCTACCGGCGGCACCACCAACACCACCACGGTGGTGGATGATCTGCGCAGTGTGCTGGTGCCCACCACCAGCGAGATCCTGTGGGGCGTCATTGACGGCTCGCTGCTGAGCACGGTCTGGAACCGCATTACCAGCAGCTCCGGCTCGCTGCTGAGCATCGGCCTCAAGCAGCTGGCCAACATTACCGGCCAGCCCATGAGCACCATCCTCAACTTCGTGGGCGGCGGTGCTACTTATATCTGCTACGTCAACGGCAGCCAGGCAAGCTTTTCTACCTCCATCAAGTATCCGGTGTTGGCAGGCGGTCTGGCGGTGCGGCAGAACGTGAACGGCACGGTAAAGGCTATGATCCAGCTGATGCCCATGATGATCGATCAGGTGGGCGCAGCCTCGGTGATGAGCAAAGGCACCCGTTACGAGACGGCAGACGATATGCAGGTGTATCTGTGGTACAAAGGCCAATACTACGCCACTAAGCTTTCCGAGGTGAACTCCGAGGACTACTATCTGACCGGCTGGTACGATAACTTTGGCTGCGCAGCAGGCAAGCGTGTGCGCGTGATCGTGGCCGTCAAAAAGAATTGATGGACTATTATGACCCCCGGCGCAGGGCGCTGCGGGCGGTACGGCAGCTGCTTTACCCGCGCGAGTGTCCCTTCTGCGGCCGGGTGCTGGGAGATGTACGGGATTGCCCGGACTGCGCAGAGCAGCTGGAAGTGCTGCGCCGCAAGCCCGGCATCCGGCTGGACCCGGCGCAGCACTATATCAGTAATCTGGCCGGTGCGGCTGCGCCCTACCGTTACAGCGGCTGTGTGCGGCGCGGCATCCTGAACGCAAAGTATCAGGGCAAGCCGTGGCGGGCTGTGGAGATGGGCAACCGTCTGGTGCAGCTGGCCTTTGGCGGGGA
>CAKSZF010000018.1 GCA_934525405.1 uncultured Faecalibacterium sp. | reverse complement strand
GGCGGCATTTTCTACGCTTTCGCAAAGCAGAAGCAGAAAAAGCAGGCCGAAAAAGAAGCCCTTGACCCTGATGCAAACTACACCGAGGACAAGGGCGACTTCGAGATTCCCACCGAGGACGAGCCGGAGGAACCCGGTGAGGAAGATACCGAACCCATCTGATTTTAAGGCGGCATTTTGCCGCCGTACATATTGCAATCCAAAACAGATTGGAGGGATTTTTATCGCAAAATTAGTCGTGGCGGAAAAGCCATCCGTCGCTATGTCCTATGCAAAAGTCCTCGGTGCCACCAGCCGTCAGGACGGCTACCTTGAAGGGAACGGCTATCTTGTCAGCTGGTGTGTTGGTCATCTGGTGGAACTGGCACCGCCCAATGTTTATGATGCCAAATACGTCAGGTGGAGCATTGCAGATTTGCCCATCCTACCGCAGAAGTGGCAGTATCTGGTGTCTGCCGGTACCAAAAAACAGTTCAGCATCCTGCAAAAACTGATGCACCGCCCGGATGTAGACAGTATTGTGAACAGTTGCGATTCCGGACGGGAGGGAGAACTGATCTTCCGGCTGGTCTATGAACAGGCTGGATGTAAGAAGCCTGTTTCTCGCCTGTGGCTGTCCAGCATGGAGGAAAACGCTATCCGGGAAGGGTTTGCCCACCTCAAACCGTCAACTGAATACGATGCGCTGTACAATGCAGCACTCTGCCGGGAACGTGCCGACTGGATGGTCGGCATCAATGCGTCCCGGCTTTTTTCGTGCCTGTACAACCAGCCCTTGGCGGTGGGGCGTGTTATGACCCCGGTGCTTGCCATGACGGTGGTGCGGGAAGCCGCCATCGCTGCCTTTACCCCGGAAAAATTCTACACGGTGGATCTGGAACTGACCAGCGGCTGCACGGCATCCAGCCGCCGCATTCCCGAAAAAACCGTGGCCGAAAACCTGCTGGAAGCCTGCCGAAAGGAGATGGTAGCAACGATCCAGCGCATCACCCGCAAGGAAAAATCTGAAAATCCGCCGCCGCTGTACGATCTGACCACCCTTCAACGGGATGCAAACCGCTTGCTGGGGTACAGCGCACAGCAGACGCTGGACTATGTGCAGAGCCTGTATGAGAAGAAACTTACCACTTATCCCAGAACTGATAGTTGCTATATCACCGACGATGACGAGGAAATGCTGGAGGAACTGACCGAGGAGCTGGAAAGATTTCTCGATATTACTCCGGCAGATGCAGACGAGGCTGTGCCCCGGACACGTCGCACCGTCAACCGGGAAAAAGTCACCGACCACCACGCCATCCTGCCCACCCGCAGTATGTTGCAAGCCGATCTGGAGGCACTGCCCAAGGGCGAGCAGAATGTCCTGAAACTCATCATCGCCCGGACGCTGATGGCGGTGAGTAAACCCTTCCGGTATCTGGAAACCCTGCTGACCACCGAATGTGCCGGGGAGGAATTTACCGCCAAGAGAAAGGAGATTTTGGAAGAAGGCTGGAAAGCGGTGGAGCGCAAAGTGCTGGCAGACATCCTGAACCGGAAACAGGAACTCACCGCCCTGCCCAATGCAGCGGAAAACGAGTGCGGCATCCTCAACGCCGAACTGAAAGAGGGTCAAACGACCCCGCCGAAGCACTTTACCGAGGACACCCTGCTGCACGCTATGGAAACCGCCAGTGCAGACAGTATGCCGGAGGGCGTGGAGCGTCAGGGCATCGGCACTCCTGCCACCCGTGCCGCCACCATCGAAAAACTGGTGCAGAAGGGCTTTCTGGAACGGAAGGGCAGCAAAAAGACCAAGGTACTGCTGCCCACCGACAAGGGCAAAGCCCTCATCACCGTGATGCCTGAAGAGATTCAGTCCCCGGAAATGACCGCCGATTGGGAAACGAAGCTGCTGCGTATTGAGCGCAGCGAAATGGAGCCGGAAACTTTTATGACTGAAATCAAAGAGATGATCTCCTCGCTGGTAACGACCACCGAGGCTGCGAAAGGAGCGAATGCGCTTATGAAAAACAAAATTATTGGTGTCTGCCCGAACTGCGGTAAGCCTGTCGTGGAGCGTGAAAAGGGCTGGTTCTGCGAGAACCGGGAGTGCCGTTTCGTGCTGTGGAAGGATAATGCTTTTCTGAAACGGCTCGGCAAACGCATGGACGCTCATGTGGCGGACAAGCTGCTGCGGGATGGCCGTGTCCGCCTGAAGGACTGCAAGAGCGCCAAGGGCAAGACCTACAATGCCACCGTGCTGCTGGGCACCGAATCTGATGGACGCTGCAAGTTTTCGCTGGAATTTGAGAACGGGGGTTGCTGATGAAGGATGACGCTGTAATAAAGGACAACGAGGCGGTCTACCTCATCAACGAGCAGACGTATCTGCATCTGCGTGAAAATCTCGCAGGGGTCGGGTACGAGGTCTTTGACAAGGACAGCCCTCTCCCGGTGGAGGAAGGGCAGATTCCACGGGAAGCTCTGGGCAACACCCAGCGGCGCATCGAGACCGCCCGTGCGTACTATCTGGCAGAACATCAGGACGAGCCTGTGGGGAGGATTCAGAATGTTGCCGTCACCACTTTGGAAAAGTTTCGCTCCGGGGTTCGCAGGCGCAGGAATTTGGCTCCGCGTTCTCTGCCGGACAATGATGTACGTTTCATTGACCCGCAATACAACGAGCTGTTCCGGGTGCCGGACGGCGGCGTGGTGCAGATGACTTTCCCAGATGGGCACCAGCGTTCCGAGAAGGTCGAATACCTCGATGACTATCACATGAAAATCGGGTCCACCGTGCAACACATCTGTGAATTTGCAGAGCGCATGGCGCGCAGCCGTGGCATTGTAGAGCCAGAGCCTTTAACGCAGCAGGACTGCCGGGCATGGAATCTGGAATACGACTATTATCTCACCGTGCAGGCTGATAATGGCTCGTGGGATTATGCTCTCTATCAGGGCGACTGCTGCCTGTTGGAGCGTGGGAAAATTGACGCGCCCGAACTGATGATTGAGGAGGTACGGGACGAGATTCTGTACAGCCACAATCTGCGGAACAAAGACTGCATCCCGCTCACTCAGGAGGAGTTTACCCAGAAACTCGCAGATCGAAACGAAATCCAGTCATACCGGATGAAGCAATTCCAGCAGAGCGGCCACGACTGTTATCTGGTCATGCAGCTGCAACAGGATGCAGACCCTGCGCTGCGCTTTGCCGCCATGCGCTATCTGAACAAGCAGAACATCGCTCCGTCCGTTGAGAATTACGAGATCCTGTACCGGGGAAATCTCCCGGAAGGAAAGCGCAGCGTTCCGCAAGCAGAACTGCTGGAACAACTGTACCAGAAATTCAACTTCGCCCGCCCGACGGATTACCATGGGCACAGCTTGTCGGTCAGCGATGTGATCATGCTGAATCAGGATGGGAAAATTTCAGCGCATTATGTGGACAGCATCGGCTTCAAGGAACTGCCGGGGTTTCTGGATACAAAGCCGGAACGCACCTCGGTGCTGATGAATCTCAAGGAAAAGTGCGATGCCCCGGAGTGCAATCCCACCGTCTGCCGGAAAGTGAGAGATGCGCATGAACTTTAACCATGAAGAACTGATGCTGATGATGCTCTACAACACCGGCACCCGACTGGGGTTGGTGCAGGAGTTGCGACTGATGCAGTGCTATCTGATGCCCGATGAGACCGCCCTGCGGGAACTGTCAGAGGGCGTTATCGAAAAGCTGAAACTGCTGACCGATGCAGAGTTTGCCGAGTTGGAATTTCCGCTCGACTGAATTTTGCCGCCTGCGGGCGGCGTACATATAATTAGAAAAGTTACTTTTCCTTTCAGACGAATTGTACTCAGCAGGCATAATATTGAGATTCCCTTGCAGGAAATGCTTAATAAGCGTATATTATAGTTAATATCGAGTCGCGCAATATAGGAGATAAGCGGATATTCTGCTATGCGCCTTGCAAAGGTTGTACAGTGACGAACGTGAGTGCCGTTTTAAGTCTGCTTTTTGTTTACTGAACATTTCACTGTTGAGGGAGGGACATTCGTGCTTACTTTGTGTTATGCGCCATCGTATGGAATCGAGATTTGCGAAGCTCGTCGGCTTACCACAGAGGAAAAGAGGCATTATGCAGCATGGTTTGCTGAAACTGGTTTTATCGGAGTCGGCAGTCATGTAGATCTCCCTTGTATCTCTCACGAAGATCTTCCGAATCGTCCTGACGATGGAAGCTTTCTGGGTTGTTATAATCAGGCATGGATTATTACAGAAGCAGAAGCTGCATCATACGAGAGACTAAATCGTCAGCGCCAGAATGAGAAGGATTTAGCCCAAAAAGCTGCGCAAGATGCTTATAACGCAAAAATTGCCGACTTTGAAACGGGCTATGAAAATTGCAAGAAGCAATTTGAAAACTGGACGGTTACGGATGTAAAACAAAAACAGGGTGATTTATTCGCTGAGCACACATTTGTTCTTCATGGAAAAGAGTTCTCTTTTGTTGAAAGAGATTTGCATGACCTTGGGTTTGTAATCAATCCTATGTACCGGATTGATCCTGATTCTACCGCTAGTGGATATCTTACTTGCGATGACACTGGCGCAAAAGTCTGGTGTGTAAACGGATCTCGGTATATTCCGCTATCGGAAGATGAGGCTCTTTGTGTCAATGCGATTTGCCAGTATGGGAAATTTGTAAATTCGTCAATTCGTATGTGAGGTATATGGAGATGGCTCAAAATCTATATCCCCCGATGGCGTTATTAAAAAAGACTGCCCAGCAGTATCCAAAAGCATGGGAACTTATGGCAAATTTCCATGCCGAGAATGGTATGAATGGGCTACCAACATGGCCGGATTGGTGCTATGCCCCGATGTCTGCGGCGGTAGCAATTGCCAGTGGGGGACGTAATTTCTTGTCACTTCCGGTAAACCAACAGCAGGATATCATAAACTCTGCTCAAAGAATATTTGCCCTTACAACATGGCGTTTAAGCAAAGAAGTATATCAAATCGATTCAGATTTCGCACAGCTGCTTTTTGAGCAAACTAATGATCTGGATATTCCTTCGGAGATTTTTTTACAGCTCCCGTATCCTTGCTTCTACATCGAAGTTCCAGACTTATTTTTTGGAGCCAAGCCAATTCATGGCTTCTTCGTAAACTTGGAATATGATGTTAATAACGGCGACCGTGAACTGCGGCTTTATTTTTTATATCAAGATGGTACTGGCTTTGGCTATCCCATTCATATAGACGAGCATACCATTTCTGACAATATGGCTCATGTTGCCAAGGAAGCCCTATACAATTCCAGAAACGACAAATTCACACAGGCACAAGCTTACCGGGCAATACAAGAAACCGATGCTCTGCAAGAGCTGCTGCTTAAAGCACTTCAAGTTGTTCTTTACATACTGGCTTCAAATGCTGAGATCGTTCCCAATAGCGAACAGTCATTCATAACGAAACGAGGTGCCACTATCAAAGATAAATATTCTGAAATTCGGAAATGGGATGTAGGTATTCGCATTGGAGCCGCTATTCGTCAGAAATCTGCGTCAGTAGAAAAAGGAGAAAGTATAAAGACGGCAAGCGGCCATTCCTCACCTCGTCCACATATGCGGAGAGGCCATTGGCATCATTATTGGACTGGACCACGCAACGTTTCTGAAAACAGACGTCTTATCTTGAAATGGCTCTCTCCTATGGCAGTTGCAGCAACACCAGAGGATACTCCTATTGTTATACATGAAATAAAAAACAATTCCTGACGGCGTTTATGTTCCGAAAAATTTTCATAACCCGCAAGAATATGGTCTTGATAGAATGCATCGGTTCATGCTATACTAAAACCAGTTTTATTGTACGGACAAAAATAGAAAGTGAGGCTTGCCAATGGACACCACAAAACGCTCTCCCCTTGACCGCCTGCTCTTTGCCACTTTTCTGAAAGGCCGCACTTCTTCCCGTGACTTGTGGGAAGAAAAGGGTGATATGACCCCCGAAGATAACCAGAAGATCATCGAGGAGACCAACGAGATCATCAATGATGATTCCACCTATCCTTATCTCAGTTATCTGACCAACCTGCTTGCTAAGTCCAAACCCTCCGATGATGCTGTCAAAAAACTACATGAACACATTGACGCTATCGCAAAAGGATTGTATGAGGACAGTACCGATGTTTTCCGCGCACTCCTTGCCAAACTGATCGAGGAGCCAGAAGAAAAGCAGACCTTTGAACATCTGCTGGAGAAGGCCGAAAAGTTTGCCGCACGATACGAATAAAATACCATAGATTCCATAGCGAGTGATCTGAAAAGGTCGCTCGCTTTTTTGTTTACAATGAGATTGAAGGGAGGAACGCTATGCCAAGCAAAACCGAAGAATACCTTGCCCTTGCCCAGCGCACCGCCAACGGCTTGACCCGGTATTGGGAAAGCTGGACGGACTATCTGACCACCGCATCCCGGCTGTACAAGTACCCCTTTGCAGACCAGTTGATGATCTACGCTCAGCGGCCCGATGCCACCGCCTGCGCCGAATTTGACATTTGGCGCAACCGGATGAACCGCTATGTCAGGCGTGGCTCTAAGGGCATCGCCTTGCTGGATGAATCCAGCGGATTCCCGCGCCTGCACTACGTTTTCGATGTGTCGGACACCGGGGTGCGCCGCAATTCCCGTGACCCGGAGGTGTGGCAGCTCGGTCCCGATTTGGTGCAGCCGGTTTCAGAAATGCTCGCCGCCACCTACGGCATCAGCGGAGAGCGTGTCAGCCAGCAGCTTGCGGATGTTGCCGGGAAACTGGTGGCAGATTACTGGGACAACAACAGTGGTGACATTCTCGCCATCGTTGACGGTTCGCTTCTGATGGATTATGATGAAGCCGGTGTGGAGATGCAGTTCAAGTCCGCTGCCGCCATCAGTGTCACCTACACGCTGCTGGAACGCTGTGGTCTTGAGCCTGCCGGGTGGTTCGACAAGGACGATTTTCAGGCGATCTACAATTTCTCCACCCCGGATAGTGTTTACGCCCTCGGCGCAGCCGTCAGCGACATGAGCCGGGAGGTGCTACGGAACATCGAGCGCACCGTAAAAACAACCATTCGCCGCCGCAATGCAGAAAGGAGCCAATATGAATACGAACAGCAGGAACGTGACCTACTCGACCGTCGGGGATTACCTTCTCCCGAACCTGACCCTGAACCAGCCCCGGAAGCCGCTGGGCAAGTACGGCAGGCTGCGCCGGATGTATCTGATGAACCATCGCCCGGTGCTGTACCACACGATGCTTCTGAACGGGAGTCTGTACCCGCACCTGATGGAGGTGGAGCAGACGGCAGAGAACCGGATGCAGCAGACCATGGCGCAGCTTCTGAAACAGAACCCGGCCCCGGACAAGGAGCAGAATCAGATGGCATGGGTGCAGCACATGAACAGCCTGAAAGCGCAAGCCGAGGAACTGGTACTGACGGAACTGATTTACAGCTGAGTTTCTTCGATGCCCACATCCCTACCGAAGCTGAACAAATCGAAACCATCGACCAAGCGGAGAGCGAAAAAACGCCCTCCGCTTTTTCGTTATCTCAAGCAGAAATTGAGAACGAACTGCGCAAGCACGGTTCAGGATTTATGGGCGGCAAGCAGCGCATTATGGCTCTGTACCAGACCCAGCCAGACCGCAACCTCCGTGCCAAGGCACTGGCAAAGGAGTATGGCGTTGGTGGGCACTCCCACGATTTTCTGGACGGCAGCAGAGGCTTTGTCAACCATGACTGGAAAGGGCTGGAATTCGAGCGTTACCCTGACCACCAGAAAACCACCCTAAAATGGACACAGGTGGAACAGTATATCGACCTGATGATCCAGTCCGACCGCTATCTGACCGACAAGGAGAAGGAGCATTACACGCCCCCTGCGCCCGTCAACGCAGAGCCAGATACCACCCTGACCCATGCCAAAAACCTGATCCGGGAGTTTTGTCAGGAAGAATACGATTCCGAGCCAGACTTCTCCAACCTGACCAAGATCGGCATTGCCTACACCAACGCCACCGATGAGGAAATCCCCATTCAAGTTAATGTGGATTTGGTGGGATACCGGGTGGAACGGTATCTGGGCGAGGTGCTGATAGATGAACGCCAGTACGAAAGTCTGGAAGATCTGACCGAAACCGAATTGGAGGCTCTGGATTTTTCGGAACTGGTCAGCGTCACAGACGAGGAACTGGAGCACTATCACAGCAAGGCAGAGGAACGCCCGGCACTGCTGCCGCTGGATGCCGCCGCCGAGTACAACACCCTGAAGGAACAGTACCCGGATGCGCTGGTAGGCTTTGAGCAGAACGGATACTATGAGTTCTACGGTGAGGATGCCCGGAAGGTCTGCGAACTTCTGGGCGGCAAACTTCTGGAAAAAGAAACAGCACTGGGCACCGTCCCGGTCACCGGCTTTCCCAGTAACCAGTGGGTGTACCGTGCCAAACAACTATGGCAGCGCGGCGAGAACGTCTACCTTGCCGGGCTGAACGAGGACGGCACCCACCACCAGACCAAGTATCTGCGCCGGGAGGATTATCTGCCGCTGGGTGCCACCGTCCACATGGAAGGGCGGGCTTTCCGAGTGGATACGGTAAACTATGATAGGGGTAGCGTGACCCTGCAGGATGTGGCACTGGCAGAAATGCGGATGCCAGTTTTCCGGGAGGAACCGCTGGCTCTTGTCCGGGAGTTGTACGAGGAGCAGGATATGATGGAATCCCCCCTGCCCGATTACAAGGTCGGTGACAATGTTGTGGTCGAACTCCCCACTCGAACTATTGAGGGGAAAGTTGGCTATGTGGGTGAAACGGATGTGCGCATCGACACCAGTGCGCACGGGCAGTCATGGGATAACGAAGTTGTCAATAAGCAACAATTCGAGGAGGGCTTGCGGCAGAACGAACCAAATTCTACCCGGCCAGTTCGTACTGAAAAAACGGTTGCCGTATACCCCGCCAAGGAAAACAATCTGCCGTTTGACATTGTAATTCAGACGATAAGCACAGAATCACCCACAGTTGAAGCGGAACATCCTGCGCCGGAGCCTGCCGGGAACTTCCACATCACGGACGATCATCTGGGTGAGGGCGGCGCAAAACAGAAGTACGCCCGGAACATTGAAGCCATCCGAACCCTGTTCAAGCTGGAAGAGGAGCACCGTGGTGCCACCGCCGAGGAGCAACAGGTGCTTTCGCAATATGTGGGCTGGGGCGGTCTGGCAGACGCTTTTGACCCCAACAAGGAAAATTGGTCTGCCGAGTACACCCAGCTGAAAGAACTGCTCTCTGAGGATGAATACGCCGCCGCTCGCGCTTCTACTCTGAACGCTCACTACACCAGCCCCACCGTGATCCGTGGTATCTACGATGCAGTCGAAAAGATGGGTTTCCGGTCTGGCAACATCTTGGAGCCGTCCATGGGTGTGGGCAACTTCTTTGGAATGTTACCGGACGGCATGGCAGATAGTCGGCTGTACGGCGTAGAGCTGGATTCCATTACCGGGCGCATTGCAAAAAAACTGTACCCGCAGGCCGACATTACCGTTGCTGGCTTTGAAACCACCGATAGGCGCGACTTTTATGATCTTGCCGTGGGCAATGTGCCCTTCGGCAACTACAAGGTCAACGACAAGGCGTACAACAAGCTGGGATTTTCTATCCACAACTACTTTTTCGCCAAAGCCATCGACCAAGTGCGTCCGGGCGGCATTGTTGCCTTTGTGACCAGCCGCTACACCATGGACAGCAAGGACAGCACCGCCCGCAAGCACATGGCAGAACGAGCCGATTTGCTGGGGGCCATTCGTCTGCCGAACAATGCGTTCCGTGCCAACGCTGGCACGGATGTTGTCAGCGACATTATTTTTTTGCAAAAACGTGACCGCCCCATTGACCATGAGCCGGACTGGGTGCAGTTGGGCAAAACAGAAGATGGCTTTGCCATCAACCAGTATTTCGTAGACCACTCGGAGATGATTCTGGGCGTACTCTCCACCGAAAGCACCCAGTATGGACGAGAGGAATTGACCGTTGCTCCCATCGAGGGTGCAAACCTTGCAGACCAGCTTGCAGAAGCGGTACAGCATATTGAGGGGCAATACACCGAAGTTGATGTAGAAACACCAGATATTGCGGATGCCGAGGCAGGGCGCAAGACGCTCCCTGCTGACCCGGAGGTCAAGAACTTCTCCTACACGGTGGTGGACGGTGAAGTGTTCTACCGGGAAAATTCCGTGATGATGCAGGTGGAACTTTCCGACACCGCCAAGGGGCGTGTCACCGGCATGGTGGAACTGCGGCAGATCGTCAACGAACTGATTGACCAGCAGTTGAACGATTACCCGGACGAGGACATCAAGGCAGCGCAGGAGCATTTGAACGCCGCCTATGATGCCTTTACCGCCAAATATGGCTTGCTGAACGACCGCAAAAATGGCCGGCTGTTTGAGCAGGATTCTTCCTACTATCTGCTGTGTTCGCTGGAAAATCTGGACGAGCAGGGGCAGCTTAAATCCAAGGCAGCGATGTTCACCAAGCGCACCATTCGTCCAGAGCGCACCGTCACCAGCGTGGACACCCCCAGCGAAGCGTTGGCGGTATCTATTGGTGAGCATGGCAAGGTGGATTTGCCCTATATGGCAGAACTGCTGGGCACTCCCGGTGAGTACGGGCGCATTACCACCGAACTTTCGGGTGTGATCTTCAAAGACCCTGCCGCCGACCCTACCGACCCGGAAGCGGGCTGGCAGATGGCAGACGAGTACCTGTCCGGCGATGTCCGGGCAAAGCTGCGGATGGCACAGTTCGCCGCTGAGACCAACCCGGAATTTGCGGTCAATGTGGATGCACTGACCAAGGCACAGCCCAGAGAACTGGAAGCTTCTGAAATTGATGTGCGCTTGGGTGCCACATGGCTTGCACCTGAAATCATTCAAAAGTTTATGACCGAGACCTTTCAGATTCCCTACTATCTGCGTCATGCAGTCAAGGTGAGATATTCTCCTTATACCGCAGAGTGGCGTGTGGAAGGTAAGACCGCCACGGGGCGGGGCGACATTATCTCTTCCGAAACCTACGGCACATCCCGTGCCAATGCCTACAAGATTCTGGAGGAGACCCTGAACCTGAAAGATGTCCGTATCTACGACACCATTGAGGATGCCGAGGGCAAGCCCAAACGTGTGCTGAACAAGCGGGAGACTATGCTGGCACAGCAGAAACAGCAGGTCATCAAGGACGCTTTTGCCAACTGGGTCTGGCAGGACCCCCAGCGGCGCATTGCGCTGGTAAAACAGTACAATGAGTTGTTCAACAGCACCAGACCCCGTGAATACGATGGCTCCCACATCCATTTTGTCGGTATGAACCCGGAGATCACCCTTCGGGAACACCAGCGCAACGCCATCGCTCATGTGCTTTATGGCGGTAATACGCTGCTTGCGCACGAAGTTGGCGCGGGCAAGACCTACGAAATGGCTGCGTCTGCTATGGAAGCCAAACGGCTGGGACTGTGCCAGAAAAGTCTTTTTGTCGTGCCCAATCACCTGACGGAGCAGTGGGCAAGCGAGTTCCTGAACCTCTACCCTAACGCCAAATTGCTGGTGGCACGGCGCAAGGACTTTGAAACCGCCAATCGCAAAAAGTTCTGCGCTCGCATCGCCACCGGCGACTACGATGCCGTCATCATCGGGCATAGCCAGTTTGAGCGCATCCCGCTGTCCTTTGAGCGGCAGGAACGTATCATTCAGGAGCAAATTTATGAAACGCTTGCCGCCATCAATGAGCTGAAAGTCCACGCAGGCGAGAATTTCTCCATCAAGCAGATGGAAAAGACCCGGAAAACGCTGGAAACCAAGCTGGAAAAACTGCGCTCCGATGAGCGTAAAGACGATGTAATTACCTTTGAACAACTGGGCGTTGACAGGCTTTTTGTGGACGAGAGCCATTTTTACAAGAACCTCTTTTTGACCACAAAAATGCGGAATGTCGCAGGATTATCCACCAGCGAAGCCCAGAAATCCAGCGATATGTTCGGCAAGTGCCGCTATCTGGACGAGATCACCGGCGGGCGGGGCGTGGTGTTCGCCACGGGCACGCCCGTGAGCAATTCCATGACCGAGCTGTACACGGTCATGCGGTATTTGCAGTACAGCACCTTGCAGCAGAAAAAGCTGACCCACTTCGACTGCTGGGCATCCACCTTTGGTGAGACGACCACGGCCATCGAACTTGCCCCGGAGGGTACCGGCTACCGTGCCCGCACCCGGTTCGCCAAGTTTTTCAACCTCCCGGAGTTGATGTCCATGTTCAAGGAGGTTGCGGACATTAAAACATCCGACCAGCTTCATCTGCCGGTGCCGGTCGCAAAGTTTGAAACCGTGGTGGCAAAGCCGTCCGAAATTCAAAAGGAAATGGTGCAGGAACTGAGCAAACGTGCCGCAGATATCCACTCCGGCATCGTGGATGCGTCCGTGGACAATATGCTCTGCGTCACCAACGATGGGCGTAAGATCGGCTTGGATGTTCGCCTGATGAACCCCATGCTGCCGGACGACCCTAACAGCAAGCTGAACGTCTGTGTGCAGAACGTGCTGAAAATCTGGGAAGATGGCAAAGACCAGAAGCTGACACAGCTTTTGTTCTGCGACCTCTCCACTCCGAAAAACGACGGCAACTTTAACGTCTACGATGACATTCGCAAGAAGCTGGTTGCCGCCGGTGTGCCGGAAAACGAGATTGAGTTTATCCACAACGCCGACACCGAAGCGAAAAAGGCGGCATTGTTCTCCAAAGTGCGCTCTGGCGATGTGCGAGTTTTGCTCGGAAGCACTGCAAAAATGGGAGCGGGCACCAACGTCCAGTCCCGGCTTGTGGCGGTGCATCACTTGGACGTTGGCTGGAAGCCCAGCGACATGACCCAGCGCAATGGTCGCATCATCCGGCAGGGCAATATGAATAAAGAAGTCAAGGTGTTCAATTACGTCACGGAAGGGACATTTGACAGTTATTTGTTCCAAACTTTGGAAAACAAACAGCGATTTATCAGCCAGATTATGACCAGCAAATCCCCGGTGCGCTCCTGCGAGGATGTGGACGAACAGGCACTTTCCTATGCGGAGATCAAGGCATTGTGCGCTGGAAATCCACTCATCAAGGAGAAGATGGATTTGGATGTGCAGGTCGCCAAGCTGAAGGTGCTGAAAGCCGACCACCAGAGTCAGAAATTCCGCCTGCAAGACAAGCTGCTGACCAAATTCCCGGCTGACATTCGGGAAACGAACGCCTATATTGCTGGGGTGAAAGCGGACGCACAGCTTGCCGCCGCCCATCCGCAGGTGCAAGAGGGTTTCTGCGGCATGACCATCAAGGGCGTGACCTACGATGAGAAAAAGACCGCCGGTGAGCGTCTGGTGCTTGCCTGTTCCGAACTGCCCAACGCCGAAGAAAAAGTGATCGGCAGCTACCGGGGCTTTGAGTTGTCTCTGCGGTTCGATACCTTCCGCAGTGAGTATCAGGCTATTCTGAAGAGCGAACGGAGATACCCGGTGCCCTTGGGCACCGACCCGCTGGGCAACATTATCCGTCTGG
Source organism: uncultured Faecalibacterium sp. (assembly GCA_934525405.1). GTDB lineage: Bacteria > Bacillota > Clostridia > Oscillospirales > Ruminococcaceae > Faecalibacterium. The sequence goes on along the minus strand of CAKSZF010000018.1, from coordinate 7,460 downwards.
ATAATTCGCTGAACAACTTCCCGGAGCGCATTAACTCTGCTGAGAATGAACTAGCCACTCTGCATCAGCAGCAGGCAGCGGCGCAAATCGAAGTGGAAAAGCCCTTCCCACAGGAAGAAGAACTGACAGAGAAGTCCGCACGGCTTGCGGAACTGAACGCTCAGTTAGATGTGGACGAAAAGAGCCACGAGCCGGAACAGGATGAGGAAGAACAGGAGGATGCCCCGCGCCGCCCCTCGGTGCTGGCGGCACTGGAGGAAAAATCCGATAAGCCGGAGCCGGTGAAGCCCTTCCGCAGTTATTACGACAAGGACGGTGATGCCCGGTGAGGGAAAAGCGGGACGAAATCATTATCCTGAGAACAACAAAAGCTGAGAAAAGCCGCATTTATGAAAAGATGTTGGGCATGGGCATCCGCAGCCTGAGTGCCTATATCCGCAAGATGGCACTGGACGGCTATTGCCTGCACCTCGACTTGAAAGAACTGCAACGCATGGCATATCTCTTGCAGATGTGTAGCAACAATCTGAACCAGTACGCCAAGCGTGCCAACGAGTGCGGCAAGGTCTATGCCGCCGACATGGAAGATCTGCGGCAGCGTCTGGATGAACTGATCGACATTGGTCGGCAGATTCTTTCCCGGCTGGCTGAACTCTAAAATTTTACCCCGCAGTTGGAGGACTGCGGGGGTACATAAGGGGCGACATCCTTGCAAAGCAATCGTTGATACCTTTATAATCGGGGTGAAAGAAAGGCGGGTGCTAGATATGAGGTTCGTTTTTAAGATGATCGTTTTCCCGTTTTGGTTGATTACTGCTTTCCTTGCGCTGATGCTGAAATGGACGCTGAACCTGTCGGCGTTCGTGCTGGCTCTGCCCATGCTGTATATCTTCGGCTGCGGCCTTTATACACTGTACTGCCGGGAGTGGATGCAGTTTTTGATCTTGCTGGTGGCGGAGTTTGGATGCTTTGTGTTGATTTTCATGGGCGCTTTGATCGCAGATGCAGCAGAGCGTTTTAGTGGCTGGGTTGCCGGATTGTGAGGGATTGGATGGGCACAGATGCTATGACCGCCTATTATTGGGAAAATCTGAAAGATATTCCACAGCGTCAGCTTGCAGACAATGACGAATACCATGCGCTAATCCAGAAAAAGATCGCGGCAGAGAATGCACTGAAGCTGCTTATCAGCGAAGAAGCGTGGAGACGCTATCTGGAATTGGATGCAATCAGTAACGAATTAGAGAGTGTTCGGCTGGAAGCCATGTATCTGGCCGGTGCTGCCGATTACGAAAAATTATCCAAATGATCTCGATGCCGCCAATGTGCGGCATTTTCTTTTTGTAGGGGGGTGGTGGCACTGGCAGCAACACGGTTGATTCCCATGCGGAAGAACAAAGGCAAGTCCATCGGGGCTTGTCTGCATAACCATACCAGCTATATCCAGAACCCGGACAAGACCAAGCAGGGCGAACTGGTCAGCAGCTATCAGTGCAGCCCGCTGACCGTGGACGAAGAATTTCTGTTGACGAAACGGCTGTACGAGCAGACCACCGGGCGCAGCCAGAAAAGCGATGTCATCGCCTATCAGGTGCGGCAGTCCTTCAAGCCGGGGGAGGTCACGCCGGAGGAAGCCAACCGCATCGGCTACGAGTTTGCCGAGCGTTTTTTGAAGGGCAAGCACGCTTTTATCGTTGCTACCCACACCGACCGGGCGCACATCCACAACCACATTATTTATAATTCCACTGCCTTGGATGGGACCCGGAAATTCAAAAATTTCTGGCTCTCCACCTTTGCGGTGCAGCGGTTGAGCGACCTGATTTGTTTGGAACATCAGCTCTCCACCATCGAGTACAAGCCTTATCGGGAACGGCAGAAGCGCATCGTCTACCCGCCCAAGGAGAGCAATCGTGACCGTCTGTGCGGAATCATCGACACGATCCTTGCGGAAAAGCCGACAGACTATGAAGCGTTTTTGCAAAAGCTGGAGCAACAGGGCTACGAGGTGAAGCGTGGCCAGCACACGGCGGTGAAGGGCAAGGGGCAGAAGCGCTTTATCCGTTTCCGCACTCTGGGCACCGGCTACGGCGAGGACGAGATCAAGGCAGTGCTGGAGGGAAAGGCGAAGCACCACCCCTATCAGAAGCAGCCGCCCAAAGAACAGCCTTTCCAGTTGTTGGTGGACATTCAGGGGAAAATGGCAGAGGGCAAAAGCGTTGGCTACAAAAAGTGGGCAACCAAGTTCAATCTGAAAGAGATGTCTAAGACGCTGCTGTTCTTGCAGGAGCAGAAAATCGGCAGTGCCGACGAACTACGGGAACGTGCAGCGGCGGCAACGGAACGCTATCATGTCATGGGGGATTCCATCAAGGCAGCAGAAGCAAGGCTGACGGAAATTGCCGTGCTGAAAACCCATATCATCAACTATGCCAAGACCCGTGAGGTGTACACCGCTTATCGGAAAGCTGGGTACAGCAAAGCATTTCTGGAAGCCCATCGGGAGGAGATCACTCTGCACAAGGCGGCGAAAGCTGCCTTTGACGAGGCAGGGCTGCAGAAGCTGCCGAAGGTCAAGGAATTGGATGCGGAGTTCGCAGAACTGCTGACAAAAAAGAAAGCAGCCTACCCAGACTACCGCAAGGCACGGAACGAGATGCAGGAACTGGTTCGGGCGCAGAAAAACGTAGAACGCTTTTTTGCGGAGGAAAAAGACACCACAGAGAAAACCCAGACCCGGTAAACGAATACTGCCGAGGAATCTTCCCTTTTGGGAGGGTTTCTCGGCGGCTTTTTTGTGTATAGGGCAGCAATTCTTGACCGTTTTTTGTGAACTACTGATTATCGCCGTATTCTCGTCATGAAGTTCTTTTGTCGGTATAATTGGAATTAAAGGACGGCGAAGCGTAGTGGCAAAGAAAAAGCAACAGCGTGCTCCGGTCAATCCGGAACTGACAAAAGTGAAGTCCGTGTTTCAGCGAAACGTACACATGGCCTACAAAGTCCAGCGCACACAAAAGAGCGATTTTGTGTGACGGTATCATTCGATCGGCAGAGATGTATAGTGTAAGATGCCCCGTGGGCTTAATGCTCACGGGGTTTATTAGTGAAAAAACGCTTGACAAATATACCCAATGGGTATATATTAGAGTCAATGAAAGACGCAACATCAACAAACGGAGGCTGGACATGAAAAACTATTTTGAAGTCAAAAAGAATATTGTTCTCACGGGAAACAGCCGAATTTTCAATAACTGGGCAGAGCATTCCAGCATCACCGCCGATGATTTCATCGTTGCGCTGGAATGGGTATGTGATGACCCGCTGGATGCGAATGGAATGCTCACAAGGGAGATCGCTCTTGCTCCTGATCGAATTGTAAAACTCCGCCGCGTCAACGATCATCGTACTGGTATCACCTCTTTTTACAAATTCGAGGGTGACAACGGCGGCGAGAAGGGCAAATTGGGAACCATCTGGGGCGGTGAGGTTTTCGATGACGGCTTTATGCGTAAGATTTCGCTTTCTGCAAAAGACCGTGTTTGATGACAAAATAGGAGGACACAATGTATACTGCCGCTGAACTTTTTAACCTTGCTACCAAGGCTGATGCAAAAGAAGTTTTTCTGTCTAACGTTACGATGAGCATTCCAGATGACCTTCCCGGATGCGCCAATCTTGATGCCGAAAAAGATCGGCTATCTAAAATCTGGGAAGTTGCCCACATGAGCATCAATGAAATGGTTGCTGCCGTTGGTCTTTCTAAAACTAGCTTTGCAAAAGAAACGGGCATCCCGTTTAGGTCGATTCAAAACTGGAGCCTCGGAGAGAGAACGCCGCCTGTGTACATTCGTTTTCTTTTGGCAGAACATTTCCGGTTGCTCTAAATAAGCATAGCAAAAGGCCTGTAGGCGTTTAACCTACGGGCCTTTCTACCCTGTTATGATAGCAGCGATCCTGTTTTACAAGCCAATCTTCACACAGCCGTTGGGCTTCGTCGTTTGTGCAGCAGGTGCAGTTGAAAAGCCAGCACAGGAAAACGAGCAGGTTCGATAAGAAAAGATTGCCGGGAGTTGACCGAGAGTGGTCAGCTCCCGGTATTTTTTATGTTTTGCTATCCTGTCGGAAACAACACAGTCTATTGATTGTGTATTGGACGCACCACAACAGGTATTCTATGGAGTGTAAACAACTCTACTGAAATGGAGCGTGCTATGAAAGAATTATTCGGGCAGCGCCTGCGGGAGCAGCGGCAGAATCAGGGCTTGACAATGGAGCAACTCGCAGAAAAAGCGAATCTCTCCACCAATTTTATCGGTGCAATTGAGCGTGGACTGAAAGAGCCTAGTCTCTCTACGCTCATCAGCATTCTGAACGCGCTGGATATTCCTGCTGACGTTCTGCTCCGTGATTACGTTGGAACAGCATCCCATGTGACCGATGACGAGATCTGCAAGCGGCTGGAAGGCTTGACCCCTATTCAGAAAAAGGCAGCCCTCGACCTGTTGGACACCTATATCGCCAATCTCCCGTATCTTACAAACGAAGAATAATCAGCAACCCTTGCAAGCGTATCGGCTGGGATTTAGCCGGTACGCTTTTCATTTGCATCGCTTTCGGCTATAATCATTCTTATAGAGTGTGTTATACTCTAAAGAATTGATTTGGAGGTGCTGAAATGAGAGAACCACGGTACAGTATTTTAGTGGATATTCAGGACGCAATCGAGCGCGCAAAGCAGGGCAGGCTGGCGCTGTACTGGCAGCGCACCATCCAGCGGGAATACCGCTGCAAGAAAGCCACCCCTGCCGAACAGCAGGCGTATGAGCAGTTGCAGAGTATTCTTTCCGAAGTGCCGCAGTGGAGCGATGAAGAAGAACTGCGCTATGACATGGAGAACACCGGCGGCAGGCTCTGGTTCTGCCACTTCTGGACTGACCACTACTCTATGGTACAGTTGACGGAAGATCGTAACGGCGGATTTCATGCTGCCTACGTTCTGGACACGGACACTTCCCCGGAGGTGCGCCGGGAGGCTGCACTACTGGCGCAGAGAGAACTTGCGAAATGTATGCAGGAATGGGACATTTCGCTTCTGAATACGCAGGTATCTGAACAGATGAAGTATGCTTCTCTGGCGGAAGCCGCTTCTCGCCTCATGCAAGTCCTCAACGACCCGGAGAACATCACCGGGTAAAAAGCGTCCCATCGGGATGCGTAGCCTGCATTGGAAAATGCAGAACAAAGGGGTTTGGGGCACTCCCCAACAAGCATTTTGCAACGCAAAAAGTGTTTTTGTATAGACGAAAACATTGCTTGCGTAAGCTATGCGTCCTTTCAGTCCGCAAATTAAAAGTTGAAGATCTTGCAGGAACTGCAAACAAGAAAAAGAGTGACAGCGTTTTGGTTTGAATGCTGTCACTCTTTTTTGTTGTCTATATCACAGATAAAATAGTGTTCCATCTTGAAAACAGCGTAAAGATTTATTATAATAAAATAAATAGTTGTTACTTTTGCAAAGGAGCTGTGAAGAATGAATCGGAACTGCCGCCGCAAAACGGAAAAGGTCTATGTGAAGGTGAACTCTGACTTTGACGCGACTGGCTATATGCAGCCCCGGCAAATCACATGGGGCGATGGCCGGACATATCCTATTGAACAGGTGCGGGACTTTCGCCCTGCAAATACCATTGCCGATATGCCCGGCGACTGTTATACTGTAATGGTAAAGGGGCAGGAGCGGCACCTGTTTTTCGAGCGTTCCGACCCACGGTTTCCCTCCCGGTTCGGCAGATGGTTCGTGGAGGTGGAAACCAAATAACACAAAGGAGGGCTGAATCATGGCAGCGCAGCGCACCTATCTGGCAATCGACCTGAAAAGTTTCTATGCCTCGGTGGAGTGCGTAGACCGCCATCTGGACCCCCTGACCACCAATCTGGTGGTGGCGGACGCCTCCCGCACCGAAAAGACCATCTGCCTTGCGGTGTCGCCCTCCCTGAAAGCCTACAAGATACCCGGCAGAGCACGGCTGTTTGAAGCCGTTCAGCGGGTGAAAGAGGTCAACGCTCAGCGGCTGCAAACTGCCATCCGGCAGAACAAGGCAGTCCGGGGAGAGGATGGAAAGTACCACTTTGCCAGCACCTCTTTCGATGCCAATGCCCTGAACGCAGACCCGACGTTGGGGCTGAGCTACATCGTTGCGCCGCCCCGGATGCAGCGGTATCTGGATGTGTCCACCCAGATCTACAAGACCTACCTCAAATATGTGTCCCCGGCAGACATTTACCCCTACTCCATCGACGAGGTTTTCATTGATGTGACGGGCTATCTGCCTTATTACCACATGAGCGCCCATGAACTTGCCATGACCATGGTGCGGGAGGTGCTGTACAACACCGGCATCACCGCAACGGCAGGCATCGGCACCAACCTCTACCTTGCAAAGCTGGCCATGGACATTGTGGCAAAACACATCCCGGCGGACAAGGATGGTGTCCGCATTGCGGAGTTGGACGAGCAGTCCTACCGGTATCTGCTGTGGAACCATCGCCCGCTGACGGATTTCTGGATGACTGGACCCGGCACCGTCAAGCGGCTGGAAGCCCACGGCATTTATACGATGGGGGACTTGGCACGGTTTTCAATCCATGGGGAAGATCGTCTGTATGAAATTTTTGGCGTGGATGCAGAAATCCTTATTGACCACGCATGGGGCTACGAACCCTGCGGCATGGAACAGATCAAAAGCTATAAGCCCAGCACCAACAGCATCAGCGAGGGACAGGTGCTATCCACTCCTTACCCGTATGATAAAGCAAAACTCATCGTCCGGGAGATGGCAGAGATTTTGATGTTCCGGCTCACGGAAAAGAAGCTGGTGACGGAATCCATCACCTTGGAGGTGGGCTACGACCGGGAGAACGTGGACAAGGGCGGCTACCGTGGTCTGACCCAGACCGATCGCTACGGCAGAATCATCCCCAAAGCGGCGCACGGCACCGTCCGGTTTGATGCTCCTACCAATTTGGGCAGCACCATCATCAACGAAAGCGCAAAGCTGTTTGAGCGCATCACTAATCCAGCACTGACGGTGCGGCGCATCACCCTTAACGCCAACAAGGTCACGCCGGACGAGGGCATCTATCAGGTGGACTTTTTCACCGACACCAAGAAGCTGGAAAAGGAGAAAAAACTCCAGCAAGCCATGCTGGGCATCAAGAACAAGTACGGCAAAAACGCCGTGCTGAAAGCCAGCAGCTACGAGGAAGGTGCCACCATGCGCCAGCGCAATGCGCAGATCGGCGGGCACAGCGCAGGAGGTTCGGATGGAAAACTACAAAAATAGCAAGATCGGACAAGAGACTGCCCAAAAGTATGGGGATATCATAGAGATGGAACGCCCCCAGACCGAAGAATCCCTTCGCAAGCATCCCCGCATGACCTTACAGAACCGGGCAAA